>DAOUAT010000374.1:0-16016 GCA_034433275.1 Anaerolineae bacterium | reverse complement strand
GCCTCGCCCTCGGGCAGCAGGTTGACTTTCAGCTCGGGGCTGGCCTGCAAGCGGCTGACCAGGCTGGCAGCCAGCGGTCCGCCGTCTGCGTCGGCCACGGCCACGGCCCAGCGGGTCGGCCCCGCGCCCCCGCCGCCGATGGTGACGCCCAACACCGCGGTGAAGACCAGCGGCATGATCAGGGAGAAGATCAGCGCCGTGCGGCTGCGATAGGTGGTTTTCAGGTAGTGTAACGCGATGTGAAATGTCTGGTTAAGCATGATTCACCTCACGAACCGCCGCGGCAGGCGCCAGGCCGCCAGGGCGAACAGCAGCGCGGCGATGCCGAACAGCACCGCGATCTCCGGCGCCACATCGTTGAACCCGCCGCCGCGCAGCGACAGATCAGTGAAGCCGTCCAGCGCCCAGCGGTTGATGGTGAGCCGGCTGAGCGGCTGCAGCCAGGCGGGATAGGCGCTGCTCTCGATGAAGTTGCCGCCCAGGATGGCGAACACCAGCGCCACCGCGGAGCCGATGACCCCGGCCTGGGCTGCATCGCGCGCCACCGCAGTGATGAACGCGCCCAGGCTGGCCGCGGCCGCCACGGTGCCGATCACCAGCAGCGCCAGCCCGCCCAGCGAGTGCCCCCAGTTCAGCCGGAACAGCAGCGCCGACGCGGCAATCAGCACCGCCAGTTGCAGCACGCCGGTGAGGAACACCCCGCCGATCTTGCCGGCCAGGATCTCGCCGAAGCGGGTGGGCGTGCTCACCATCCGTTGCAGCGTCCACTCGCGCTCTTCGGCCAGGATCGAGCGCGACGCCTCGAAGATGGTGAACATCAGGAACAGGATGGCCATGCTGGGCGCGAAGTAAGCCAGGGCGTTGAAGGGGCGGGGTGACCCCCCCCGTACATCCGCCTCTCCGGCCGTGCCGTCGGCGATTTCGATGGTGGTCTGTGGCTGGCTGGCCCGTGCCTCGATCGTTTCCGAGATCGCGGCCGGGAGCTGCTGTACCGCAATCCGCTGGATTGCGCCCTGGGCCAATAATTGCTCGGCGCTGATCCGGCCGGCTATGCTGCCCGCGTTGAAGCGGCTGGCGATCTGCGAGACGATGCTGCGCACGATCAGCGCGCTGAACGGGGAGGTGGGGTCGGTGTACAGCTTGATGGCCGTGGCTGCGCCGGCCTGGTTCATCACCGCGGCGCTGAAATCGGCCGGGATGAACACCACGGCGCGCAACTCCCCGCGCTCCACCTGCGCCTGCGCTGCGGCCAGGTCGGACAGGGCGACGGGCGCCAACAGCTCGGCCAGCTCGCCGGTCTCGGCCAGGAGCGCGCTGGCCATGCGCTGGCCCAGGTCGCCCCGGTCGGCGTTGACCACGGCCAGGGGGATGTCAGTGATGGGTGATGCGGATCCGCCGCCCCCGCTCAGCCCGCCGAACGCGGCGCCTGCGATGATGGCCAGCACCAGTGGCGCAGCCAGCATCAACAGCAGCCCGTTGCGGTCGCGGAAGCGGATCAGGGTGTCTTTGAGGGCGATATGGATGACCTTCATGCGTATTCTCCGGGTTGCGTGGTGCGTGGCGCGTCCATCGCCATTCGCTGATTCGTCATTCGTCATTCGCTCATTCAATCTCGCAACGCGCGCCCCGTCAGGTGCAGAAACACCGCTTCCAGGTTCGGTTCCTTGATTTCTAGCCGTCGCACGTGCGCACCGGCCCCGTTGACGGCCACCACGATGCCGGCCAGGGCGGTGTCCGCCTCGGCCACGTGTAGGGACAGGCCGTCGTCGTCCGCCGCGACCCGGTGGACGCCGGGCAGGCCGGCCAGGGCCGCAGCCAGCGCGTCTTTGTCCGCGCCGTTGAACTCGACGCCCAGGTGGATGATGTCGTGCTGGCCCACCAGTTGCGTCAGCTCGGCCTGGGTGCCCAGCGCGATCAATTCGCCGTGGTCCATGATGCCGATGCGGTGGCTCAGTTCCTCGGCCTCTTCCATGTAGTGGGTGGTGTAGAGCACGGTCAAGCCCTGTTGATTCAGCGCCTTGACCGTGTCCAGGATGCGCCGGCGGCTCTGCGGGTCAATGCCGACGGTCGGCTCGTCCAGGAAGAGCACCTTCGGCTCGTGCAGCAGGCCGACCGCGATGTTCAGCCGGCGCTTCATGCCGCCGGAGTAGGCTTCGACCTTGTCCCCGGCCCGATCGGCCAGGTCCACGATATCGAGCACCGCGGTGATCCGTTCTTTCAGCCGAGCGCCGCCCAACCCATACATGCGGCCCCAGAACGCCAGGTTCTCCCGCGCACTGATGGTGGGATACAGGGCGATCTCTTGCGGCACGACGCCGATGGCCCGCTTCACGGCCAACGGATCGCCCGTGACCGAGTGGCCGTCCACCGTGGCGTCGCCGGCGCTGGGCGTCAGCAGGCAGCTCAGCACCGAGATGGTGGTGGTCTTGCCCGCGCCGTTGGGCCCCAGCAGGCTGAAGATCTCGCCCGCGGCCACCTCGAACGAGATGCCTTTGACCGCCTGCACCGCACCGTAGGATTTGTGCAGGTCGTGCGCGGCCAGGATGGGTATGTTGGGTGTGAGCATAGGGTCCTTCTTTTGGGATCGGAGAAACCCGGTTTCTCCGAGAAACCGGGTTTCTAAGCTGGTTCTTACGCCCGTTTGCGCAGGATGATCCAGGCGCCGGCGGCGATGAGGGCGACCGGCCAGGCGTAGCCGATGACCTTCAGGACTTGCAGGCCGGTCTCGCCGGCCACCAGCAGCCCGCCGATCAGTCCCAGCACGGCCGCCGGGATGAGGGGCCACCACTGGAACGCGCCTGCCGTGAACTTCGAGAGCAGCGAGATCAGGGCCCAGCCGGCCGCGAAGGCCAACAGGAAGGTCGCACCCTGGGCCGGTTCGGCCAGCCCGGCCAGCGGCCCCTCCATCAACACGATCCCCAGGCCGATGCCGCCCAGGATGCCGCCGGGGATGATCAGGCCGAAGGTGCGGGTCAGCAGGCCCCAGGCCAGGAAGATGATGCCCAGAGCGGGCACGAAGAACATGCCGATGTCGGCGAAGATGTCCAGCTGGCTCAGCAGGGCCAGGATGCCGATGGCGATCAGGATGATGCCGCCGGTCAGCGGCCCACGGGTTGAGCGGATGGTGGTTGTGGATTGGGTGGTCATGGTTTCCTCCGTTGCTTTGGTCTTGTGCTGCGCAGTTGTCATCGCAGCGTTATGACCAGAGGATACAACGGGGGAGGTCATGTGCGGTAGTGCCGGAGGTCACATGGGAGGTCATGTGACGCGTGAGCGTCACTGATGGGGGTGGCAAGCAGTGGCACAGAGAAGATTCGGGTTGCCCCGGTGCGTTTTACAGCGCCAAGGCGCCGGTCTCCGCCAGGTAGCGTTCCACGCGCGTCACAAATTCTTCCGCTTCAGTCAGAATTGCAGTCGCTTCTTGCTCGGTGAAGGTGACAGTCGGGCTATAATCTGCTTCTTCTCACCAGTCGCGGGCTTTCATGTAGATCGCGTGATACTTCGGTTCCAGATGCCCTGGCTTGACGAGATACTGCCCGAAAGCAGACTCCACTGCCGAATGCTTGCTGCGTGAGACGCCGTGCGCAACCAGCGCCGCTGTTGCGACCATGAAGATGGCGTAATAGGCGCGGCTAACAGCGATCCGATGCTTGCCCTCGCGGATCAGCAGCCGCACAGCCGCAAGGTCTTCTCGGCTGCGCTCTAATCGGACACTCACAAGGCTCTTGGTGTCCTTGTCCATAGCTCGATTCCTTCGCGCTGCACATTCCGGTAGAGCGGTTCGCCGAGTTTGCGCATTAAGTTGTAATGTTTCGGCCCCACCAACATCATGCCGAGGACTAGATCATACTTCAACTCAATATCTGATGCGATTGAATATAGAGCTGCGTAGGCCTGTCGGTTGTCTTCCCTGACGCGCACTAACAGATCCAGGTCTGAATCCTCACGGTGGTCGCCCCGCGCTTTGGAACCGTGAAGTTTGACCGAGATCACGTCACGGCCATATTCCTGCCTCACCCGATGCAAGTACTCTCGTAAAGCAAGTTTTTCCTTAGGTGTGAGGTGGCGCAGCCGATCGGGAGCCATGGCGATTCTCCTGCTGTTCTTCGCAAGGGGCAACTTGTTTGTTGCGCATCCACGTTCATGAAGAATTGTAGCACAAGCGTCTCTGCCGGAAAAATCAAGTAAACCGCACAGGCGCGGCAGCATCGTTGCTCAGTAGCGTTCAATCCGCTGTGGCTGTGCACGCCGCACACACCCCGCCCAAGGATCGATGCGCTAAATCCAGCGTAAAGCCATGACAGCGCTGCACCTCGGCGGCCAGGGCGTGAAACGCCGCCGCGTCCGCTTCGATTTCCCCCCCGCAGCGCCGGCACACCAGGTGGATGTGATCGCTGTGCAGCCCGGTCAGGGCGTAGCGGCGTTGGCCGTCGGCGGCTTCGGCCACGGCCAACATGCCGAGCTCTTGCAGCAGTTCCAACGTGCGGTACACCGTGGAGAGGTCCACGGCCGTGCTACGGGCCTGCACCCGGCGGTAGATCTCCTCCGCCGTCTCATGGTCGGCCAGATCGTGGAGCGCGGTCAGCACCATTTCGCGCTGCGGGGTCAGGCGCATACCGCGGCGGCGCAATGAGGCGATGAAGTTCTCGGTGCAGGCCATTTAAATTCATCCTCCGACGAGCGGAGCACCCTGAGCGAAGCACCGCAGTGCGGAGGCGAAGGGTGCGGAGCGGTGGGCCGATGATGTCAGTATACCTCGAGCCCGTGCGCGGCCAGCAAATCGGCGTCGGCTAACAGATCGTTTGCCGGGCCGTCGGCAGCCACCTGGCCGTGATCCATCACCACGGCGCGTGGGGCCAGATCCAGCACCATGCGGATATCATGGGTGGCGATCAGCATCGTCTGGGGCAGGGCGCGTAGTAAGTTGATCAGCCCGCGGCGCGCGCGGGGATCAAGCCCGGCCGTGGGCTCATCCAGCACCAGGATCTCGGGCTGCACGGAGAGCACCGTGGCGATGGCGATGCGCTTCTTCTCGCCGGTGCTGAGATGGTGCGACACCCGGCCCCTGTAGTCGCTCATCCCCACCGCGGCCAGCGCCTCGTCCACCCGTTGCCTAACCTCAACCGCCCCCAGTCCCTGGTAGATCGGCCCGAACGCCACATCATCGAACACCGTGGGCGAGAAGAGCTGGTCATCGGGGTTTTGGAACACCAGGCCGACCGCCTGGCGCACCCGGCCCAGGGTCTTGTCGCTCACATCCACCCCGCTGACCCGCACTTTCCCGGCCTGGCCGCGCAGGATGCCGTTCAGGTGCAGGATGAGGGTGGACTTGCCCGCGCCGTTGGGTCCCAGCAGCGCAACCTTTTCGCCGGGCGCGATGTGCAGCGACACGCCGTCCAGGGCCCGGTGGCCGTCGGGGTAAGCGAACGACAGGTTTTCGACCTCGATGGTGTGGTGCATAAACGGTTTTCTTGCTCTTAAGATCCTGGTTACGGTCGAAATCGAGGCTTTAGCCGGTCTGGTGCGTTGTGCGAAAGACCGGCTGAAGCCTCGAATCCGGTTTCACAGCAAATATCCCATCCCCACCAGCAGCGCCAAGAACGCCAGCCCGCCGGCCGCGATCAGGTGTTGGGCCAGCGGCACGGGCGGGATCGGCAGTGACCGCACCTCGCCATCGTAGCCGCGCGCGGCCATCGCCGCGTAGATGCGGTCGGCCCGGTCGAAGGAGCGCAGGAACAGGTTGCCGGCCATGCCGCCGGCCACGCGGGCGCGCCAGGCCACCGTGCCGCCCGTGCGCCGGCCCGGCTCGGGAGCGCCGCTGCGCGCGGCGCGTGCCCGCATCAGTCGCAGCGCCTCGTCCACCAGCACGAACAGGTAGCGCCACATCAGGCCGATGACGGCCACCAGCAGCCGCGGCAGCCCCACGGCCCGCATGGCCAGCAGCAGGTCAGGGAATGGTGTGGCGCCCGCCAGCACGATCGCCATCTGCACCGACAGCCACGACTTCAGCACCACGCTGAGGAAGCGCGCCAGCCCCTGGTCGCTAATGGTCAGCGGCCACGGCCCCAGCCGCAAGTTTGCCAGCGGCTCGCCGGCGGCGGTGAACAGCATGGGCAAGGCCGCCAGCGCAAAGGGCAGCGCGATCACCGCGCGTTGCCACACGTAGCCCAGCCCCAGCTCCGAGAGCACTTCAACCGAGACGACCACGGCCAGGAGCAGCACGTAGATCGGCCACGCTCCGGCCGGCGTCAGCGCCACGGCCAGGATGAACGCGACCGCCAGCACCAGCTTGACGCGCGGGTCGAGCCCGTGTACCAGGCTGGGGCGGGGGCGATAGGGGTCCAGGAAGTGCGCGTGCATAGAGCGAATCAGCGAATCAGCGAATGGCGATTTGTGCGCAGTATGCAATACCGATTATGCAGTGCGGATCGCCTTGTCACGAAGTCAACTTTCTGCTCCCCGCTTACGGCGGGTGTAGGTCAGGGCCAGCATCACGCCGGCCACCAGCGCCACGCCGACGATGCCGGCCAGGATGGTGGCAAGCGCCTCGTTGGAGACGCCCGGCAGCACGTAGTCGGGGATGATGTTGAAGCCGGGGGCCTGGGCCCGATCCAGGAAACCGCGCTGCTCGGCCACCCACTCCAGCCCGTCGGGGTGCGCCGAGGCCAGCGGCGCCAGCACCGCCAGCGCGACCGCGATCAGCAGGCCGCCGGCCCACACCGCCCGGCTGCCCGCGCCGGCTGCGCCCCCACCCACGACCAGGTCAGGGCGGGCCGTGTACAGGAACGCCAGCGCGCCCAGCGTGATCAGCCCCTCGCCGATGCCGATGAGCAGGTGGATGCCGCCCATGGCGGGCACGGCCACGCTGGCCGGCGACGCGGCCGATAGCGCCAGTTGCAGCGCCACGCCCAGCGCTGCGATCACCACCGACAGCCAGCCGGCCGCGAAGCCACCCGCGAACACGCCCCAGCGTTTGCCGCCCGCCAGCCGTTGCACCGTGCGATAGGTGAAGTAGGCAGTGGCCACCCCCACCACGCCCATGTTGAAGATGTTCGCGCCTAGCGCCAACAGACCGCCATCCTGGAAGATCAGCGCCTGCACGCCGACCACGGTGGTCATCACGATCACCGCGGCCCACGGCCCCAGCAGGATGGTTGCCAGGGCCGCGCCCATCAGGTGGCCCGAGGTGCCGCCCGTGACCGTGAAATTGAGCATTTGCCCCGCGAAGATGGCCGCGGCCAGCACGCCCATCAGCGGAACCTGGCGCTCGCCCACCTCGCGGTTCACCCGGCGCAGGGCATAGGCGATCACCGCGATGGAGAGCACCCAAAGGACGACGGAAACGAGCACGGAAAGGAACCCATCGGGAATGTGCATCGGTTTGGGGCTATACAGCATGGCTATGCTCCTTTTGCGAATGACTGTTATTGCAATAGTTCGCAATAAGAGTATAACGCAAAAGTACACAATCCGTCAAGTGAGCCAGGTTGCGGGTGCGTCTTAAATTGGGGGCAGAAATGAGCGGAGCACCCTGACCCTTCGACTGCGCTCAGGAGAGGGCCGCAGCCCGTAGTCGAAGGGGGCGGAGCGGTCATCCGCAAGGCCGCATCCTTCGACTGCGCAGCGCGGACGGATGCGCTGCTCCGCTCAGGATGCCTTCGTCGGCGGCAGTGTCCAGCGCAGACGACTTGAAGCCGCCCCGGAGATCAGCCACAGCGCCTCTCGTTACCAGGCGATCGGCCAGCGCGACCAGTCGCGCTGCATCCCAACGCTCGCCGCCCCGCAGCGGCCACTCGCCGTGGACGGCAGCCCGCCAGGCTGCGGGGATCGCGGCCAACCCGTAGGCCGCGCCGGCCAGCGCACCGACCACCGCGCCCGCCGTGTCGGCGTCGTCGCCGAGGTTGACCACTTGCACCACGGCCTCCTTGAAGGAGTCAGTCGTCAGCAGGCCCCAGACCGCGCTCTCCAGGGTGTGGCGCACCCAGCCGCTGTTGGGGAGATCGGCGCGTCGTTTCGCCGGGGCCTCCTCGATGGCTTCGCGCAAATCGGCTGGCAGATCTGCGTTATCAAGCGCCTGGCTGACCGCGGCTTGCGGCTCGGCGTCGTGCGCCAGGTGGTAGATGACCAGGTTGACGAACGCGCTGCCCGCGACGCATTCGGGGTGCGGATGCGTCACCTGACTCTGCAGGCGGCTGTCGGCCAGCAGGCGGTCAAGATCGTTCCAATGCGCCAGCGCAACAGGCCAGCAGCGCATCACTGAGCCGTTGCCCGCCGACCAGGGGTTCTCAGCCTGCACCGCGGCCACGGCTGCGTTCCAAGGCTCGCCGCGCGAGATGCGCTTGCGCGCCAGCCGGGTCTGCCGGCCGATGTCGGCCGGCCCGGCGCGATACCAGGCGACAAAGCGCTGTGTCAGGTCGGCCGGGTCGAGCGGCGTGCGCGCCAGCAGGCTGTCGGCCAGGGCCAGCGCCATCTCGGTGTCGTCGGTGAACGCGCCGGCGGGCAGGCGGCCGGGCCGCATCTCGCGCACGAGGCGATCCAGCGGGATGGCGGGGCCGAACTCCAGGGGCATGCCCAGTGCGTCGCCGATGGCGTCGCCGACGGCGACGCCGCGCAGGCGATCCATGATGCGTGTGTTCATCTGTGCTACACCTACTGCTCGCACCGGCGCTATCTGCGTCTCGTCATGCGCTACGACAGTTTGCTTTTGTGATGGAGTTGCCGTCTTGAGCCATCCTTGATGAATCAGGCTTCGAATGCACAACCGTTATGCGTTGAAGTACTCCCTGCAGGAGTTGCAGAAGTATGCGCCGGGCTTTGGAGGGTTGGGAATAAGCCGGAACTTCGTGGTTGCAGCGGCGATGTGGTTTGTGCGCTCAATGATGCCGCACTGTACGTCTGCTGTGTCTATTGAGACGTACACTAGCTGACGCTGCCCCCGGCCGTCGAAGCGGCGCTCAGCGCTTTCACTAACTCCCGCGCTTCGCCCTTCAACTGACTCAGCCTCCCAACAAGGGCCTCGCGTTTCTCACCTGCGATCTTCGCGAAGAAGTCGTCGCCCGGATCGGGAGCCAGCCCAAGTTGGTATGCCAGCTTGAGCAGCGGCGCCCAGGGAAAGCCGTACCGCTGCAAGCCCAGCACCGCCTGTTCGTTGAACTCCGACGGATAGACATCGCCGTCAATCCAGTTAGGGTTCTGGCCCAACGCGATCTCGACCAGCGCCGCGCGCAGGAGCAGGAAGCGAGCCTTGGCAAGGACGGTCAGGTAGTGCGCCTTGCGGCGCTTGTGAATGATGTCGGCGTGACGTTCCTGAGCCTGAGCGACTTCGTGGGCGAAGGCTTCTGTTGCCTCGGTTGCCAGCGCATCGTCGGCGGCAGGGGTTGGCGCGGCCGACTTCAGGTGATCTTTCAGCGCCGAGAAGCTGGCGATCGGCGCCGGGGACGCGCCTGGCGTCGGGCGCGCGTACCAGTCGCGCAGCCCGAGTTCGCCGGAGGCGGTGCAACGGGCCAGGCCGGCGTCTGCCAGGAACTTCTCCTCCGGCTCAGGCAGGCCGGCGAGGATCTCGTCCAGCAGCGGCGAGCCGTAGGACAGAAAGCGCACGCTGGTCGGGAACTTGTCGAAGCAGGCCGGCGAGAAGGTGACCGGTAGCTGCTCACCCTGCCAGTTCAGGAGATAGGCGCCGGCGATCTCCGGGTGGGGCTGGAAGAGCTGACCGGTGGCCTGGGCGTGGCTGAATAGGTCTTCCAGTTGCGCCAGCGTGACGGGCGGCGGCGGGCCGGGCTGGTAGTCCTCGACGCGCAGGTGCGCATCCAGGTCCAACGATTCCACCTCGCGGTGCTGCAGCCGTTCGCGCAGGGCCGCGATTTCCACTTCGAGCTGAACTTCCCGCTCGGACGCGGGCAGCATGGCCAACCGCTTCGTGACCTCGCCCACCTGGGCCAGGATCGGCTGAAGATCGCCCACCACGACCTCAAACCAGTTGATGCGGTCGGCCAGCCGTTGGTAGATCTGATCCTCGATGGTGTCCTGGTAGAAGTAGTTCGAGATCCAGACGACCGGATATTCCTGGCCGATGCGGTCAATGCGGCCGATGCGCTGCTCGACGCGCATGGGGTTCCACGGCATATCGTAGTTGATCAGCACGCCGCAGGTCTGGAGGTTCAAGCCCTCGCTGGCCGATTCGGTGCCGATCAGGATGCGGATTACCCCGGCGCGGAAGTCGGCCTTGACCGCTTCCTTGGTGGTCTGGGCCCAGGCGATCTCGTTCCAGACTTCGCCGCCGCGGCCGGAGTAACAGGCCACCTGGCTGCCGTAGACCTGGCGGAGCTGCTCGCGCAGGTAGTCCATGGTGTCGGTGTACTGCGTGAAGATCAGCACCGTCTGGCGCTGCTTGAAGATCTGGTTCAACTCAGCCTTCAGGACCTCAAGCTTGGAATCGGCCACGCTGAGCTGTTTGAGCTCCTGGATGAAGTCCCGCACATAGGCCAGCTCGGCCGCGAAGCGTTTGACCTGGGATGGCGACGCGCCGTCGGATGTCTCGGCGGCCTCCTCGAAGATGTCCAGGTCCAGATCCTCTTGCTCCGTATCCTCATCGGTGAGCAGTGTCTCGACCCCCGCGATGCCGTTCAGGAACTTGAGGCGGCGCTCCAGGCTGCACCGGACCGCCCAGAAGCTGCTGGTGAGCCGCCGCCGGTAAACGGTCATCACGAAGCCCAGCCCGCGGCGCTCGTTTTCGTACTTCTGGTAGAACTGGGTGATGTACTCCTCGATGCGGTTGTAGAGCGACTCTTCGTCCGCGCGCATGGGCACCCGAACGATCTTCGGTTGGCGGGTCGGCACGGATTCCTTCAGGATGCCTTTCTCGCGGTACTTGCGCAGCAGATCGCGGGTGTTGCGGTAGATCGCCCGGTTGAGGGGTGTATGCCGCCGCGCCATCTCGAGCACGTGCGGCCGGGCTTTCGGGCCGAGCTGCTTCAGCAGCACGCCGGTCTCGCCGTGCCGCTGCGGCAGCTCCTCGATGGTCGCCCACTTCACCGGCCCGATATCGGCCGTGGCCTGCGCGCGGAACACAGGATCCAGCTCGCCGCCGGCTTGCAGGTAGTCGTTCACCATATCGAAGACGAAGTCCCAATCGGCCTGGCCGAACGGCTTGCGCATCTCACTGAAGAAGCGCAAATAGGCGCCCTCGTCCGCGCCCCAGCGGCCGCCGACGCCCAACACGGTCAGCAGGTCCCACACCTCCAGCGGGTTGATCTGCATGGGGGTGGCGGTCAGCAGCAGCAGCCCGGCGTACTTGTCGGCCGCCTTCAGATCATTGAGCAGGCTCAGCAGCCGATTGGGCCGATAGACTGGCTGCAGGAAGTCCTTGCGCCGCGCGTGGTGCGCCTCATCCACCACCAGCAGGTCCCAGGGCCGGGCCGCCAGGACTTCCTTGCGCCGGTCGCCGCGCTTGGCGAGCTGGCTGCTGGCCAGCAGCACATCGCAGGCGTCCCACAGGTTCGCACCGTTGGGCAACGGCAGCGGCCGGTCGTGGACATCCAGCAGCTTGCCATCCTCGTAGCGCGGGATTTCCAGGGCGAACTTCTCGTAGAGCTCTTCCTGCCACTGGTTGAGGACCGACTTGGGCGCCAGGATCAGGCAGCGCTTGACCCGGCCGGAGATGAGCAGTTGGCGGATCACCAGGCCGGCCTCGATGGTCTTGCCCAGGCCGACCTCATCGCACAGCAAAGCTCGGCCCGGGAACTCGGCCAGGAGCTCGTCCGCGACACGGGTCTGATGCGGCCAGGGTGTGATCGCAGCAGTCGCGGCGCCCAACCCGACCGCGCCCGGCAGGTAGGGCGCGTCGCGCACGAACTGAAACAGGACGCGCTCTGCCTGTGGGCTGCCGCCGAAGAAGACCTGACAGGTTTCCGAAAACCTGTCAGGTCTGCGCGGCGCGGGTTCCAGGGGATCGCGCTCCGGCGCGTGCGATGGTCGAAAGACCAGCAGGCGATCCCGCACGGCATGGGGGATGTCGAGGGCGATCCAGTCGGGTTCCTGTCCTTGCCACAACCGCTCGAAATTGGTGGCGACCTGTGCCAGGTAAGCCTGGGTGGCATCCCAGGAGAAGTAGACGGAGAAGGTTTCGTAGTTCTTGCGCCAGGCGGTCTCCGACTCGTTGACGCTGCCTGAGAAAGCGATGCGCTCCCCTTGCGCATCGGTGAAGATGCCGGATTTCGGGTGATAGTAGTCCTGCGCCTGGTGCGCCGGGACCGGCGCACCAGGGGCGTCGCGCGGCAATACCACCCGGATTTCGAGCGTCCCCTCGGCCACCATCCAGGCCATCACCTCCAGCCGCTGGCGCAGCAGCGCATCCTGGGGATCTGGGAAGCGTTCCAGCAGCCGCACGGTGATCCGTTCCTGCAGGTCATGGCCTTTGCGGACGGCTTCGACATCCCCCTCGTCGAGGGAGGCGCCGACCAGCAGCCGCATGCGGCCGCCGTTACGAATCAGCCGTGCGACACCGGCCGCTGCGACTGCCAGCGCGCTGGAGCTGAAGAACCCCGCGCTGCGGTCGTAGCGCACGCTGGCCGACAGCGCGGGGATGTAGAAGTTGGCCAGCGGATCGTCGGCCGGGCCGTAGTAGATGCGGAAGGGGTGGTCGCGCAGGTCCATGCAAGACTTCCGGTCGATAGCGTCGCTAGCAGTCAGTCCTCAATCGGCAAACACCACTCACGCATGACCTCGTCAATTTCAGGTCGTGCTTGCCGGAGAGCCGCGACAGCGGTGAGTAATCGTTTTGCGTCAGGAACAACTGTCGCACCATGCCGAGGTAAGGCGCAGTCACGCTCAAATGGTCAACGAGTTGTCGCCATGCATCTTCGGCGTCTCCGGCGGAGGTCGGCTGCACAATGCACAAGGCGAACCCCAGGATATCCAGGAGCCTGCGCCGCCGCTCTTCCTGCAACCGAGTCCTTCGGTCGAAGTCGAGCAGTTGAATGGTGATCCGCCCGCGCGCATAGGTCTCATCGGAGTCCGGCATGGGAGTCACCAGTCCTGTCTCAAACACGAAGTGGAGAAATCTGATCGGATCATCATACCGGGGGTTGACCACCTGCCGGCCCTGGTCATCGAACGGCGGCTTGTCGTGTTTGCGGGATTGGCATACATCGCAGGCGAGAACATAGTTGTCCCAGCTCCAGCGCGTCTCCGGCGTTGACTGGGGCACGAAGTGGTCAACGGTTTGCGCCTCGATCTGCTCGCAGTAGCCACATTTGTCGTGAAAAGCACGACGCAAAGCAGCCTTGATCTCGCGCGCTCGTCGGGATTCGTTGAGGCTTCGCCAATGCGCGTTGCGTTGTCGCTGCTGCTCCAGGTAGGCTTGTAGCGTATCCGCCAGCGGAAGACACTTAACCTTCAGCATGGATGCCAGACTTTCTGTTTGACGCCAGGAAAGCATCCAGTTGCTTCTTGATCGCCGAGTATTTCGCCATTTCTTCAGGGGTGTCGCCCGGCGGCGACAGGTGTTCACTCAGCCATTTGGAAAGCTCTGCGAGCTCACCGACCTCACCCAAGTTGAGACGCCCGCTGGCTTGACGGGCCTGCAGTTCGGCGTGGCGGCGCATCTTGCGTTCGGTCTCCGGGTCGCGCAGCTCGGAAAGGCTGAACAACGCGTTGAGAATCTGGTCGGCGCGCCATCCTTTCACTGAAGGAATATCTTGGTGGGCGTTGACAACATCGGGCGTCATGGGGTCAGAACGCAATACCCAAAGCGCGTTGGCGTCTGCCGCTTGCGGTATGAATGGGCTGTGCGTGGCCACGATGAATTGGAGCTTAGGGAACTGCTCTGGCAGCCAGAAGCCGATCTGTCGTTGCCAAACAGGATGGAGGTGCGCGTCCAGTTCATCAATCAACACCACACCTTCGGCTGTGATTTTGCCATCATCGCTGATCCAGTCCTCCACGCGCTCAAACGTCTCATCCAGCCGCCTGAGGAGATCAGCCGCTAGGGCTAACATGCTGCGATAACCATCGCTGAGATCGGGCATCGCTGTATCAGTTTTGTAAGGTGTGTCGAAGAACGCGCCATCGGGGCCGATCCGGGATAATGCGACCCCGGCAGGCAACAGGTGATCCACTACGTCCTTGACGATACCCTTGATCTGCTGCGCACGTTGCCCTGCTTCGGTGTCTTCTCGGCTACGATGATCCAGCCTTGTGAGCCAGTCGGTCAGGTCTTCCAGGGCAGCATCCTCCCGGAACAGCGTGATGAACCGCGCTTCCTTCTGTCCGGGATACATTAACCGGATGGTGTCCGGCGCGCCGCCGAGCAGGCGCCGAAAAGGCCCATAACCCGCCGCGAACCATCCCGCCGACTTCTCGGATAGCAAGCCTCGTTTCAGCGAGTTGAGTTGGTCCCTTGTGCCCTCAAAGACCAGGGTGGGGCGGTCATACAGCACGCCGCCAATCCTTACTTCGGCATTGCCGGTGACGGCGTAGGAGGCGGTATAGGGCTCTCGCCGCGGCCGACCTCTTTCGGTCAACTGGTCATTGGGACCAGCAGTAACCTCAACAATGAGTTTACCGCTGGCCTGACCTGAACGAGTCCAGCCGTCGAGCCGGGCTAGCCGATTGGCCGGGTCCGGTCCCATTAGCGCCATCGCAATTGCCTGAAGCAAGCTGCTCTTGCCGGTTCCGTTTTCACCCAGGATGACGTTCCAGCGCTTGGGTTGCGCGTCACTGCTCATTAAACTGAGCTCGGCGCGGCCAAAGCACTTGATATTCTCGATGACGACCTTCTTCAGATACATGGAAATCACCTCCTGGGACGTTGCGCGTGAGTCGCTCACAACACTGCATGTATTGTATCACCCATCGGGCGTTTCGGTGAAGTCCTCGCCTTTTTGATCTTCCCGCGCGTCTTCTAATCCCATCTGCACATACTCCGCCGCGCCCATCTCTTCCTCTGCCGGTGGGACCAGCTCATCGAAGAACGCCAGCCGCAGGTTCTCCAGCGCCTCTGCTTCGGGCCGGACAAACTTCCCCTTGACCCGTGCGCGCGGCACCGCGTTGAGCAGCGCCTGCAGCAGCGCGCGGAACGTGCCGTCGCTCTTGAGCCTGGTCTTGCGCAGGAACACGTCGCACGCGCCCGCGCCGTCTTCCGCGTAGACCATCAGCGCGGTGTGCGCCGCGTCGATCCAGCTCTCGAAGAGCATGACCTCGTCGTCCACCATGCCCTTTTTGCGGCGTTGGACGGGGGTTTGCAGCACGATGAACTCGCCCTTCTTGGCGGCCAGCCGCTTGCCCCCCATGATCGTCTTGTCCAGGTCCACGCCCAGGGCGATGGCGAGCTTGCGCGCCTCGTCGTAGGGGAACTGCTCCGCGGCGAACGCGTCCCAGGCCATCAGGTACCAGTCGGTGACGGGATCGAATTGGACCCCCACCCCCGACCCCTCCCCCTGCGAGGAGGAGGGGAGACGACCGCGAAGGAGGCCTTCCTTGCGCAGGCGGACGACCTCCTCGCGCGCCAGGTCGAGCGCGGTTTCGGGGCGGAGGGTGCGCGGCCGGCCGGTCCTGGGGTCCACCTCGCTGGTGAGCACCGGCCACTGCTCCGAGATGATGCTGAGCGTGGGGCCGAACACGCTGATGTACAGGTCCACCCCGCGGATGCCCTGCGCCGCGAACTCGGCCGCCTTGCGCCGCGCGGTCTCGCGCACGCGCGGCTGCAGGTCATCCCACCAGACCTCTCCCCTGCTCCCCTCTCCTGCGAGGAGAGGGGCCGGGGGTGAGGTGCGCTACCGGCACACCAACAGAATCGTAGACGCGGCCGCGTTCTTCTGCGCCTGGTGCAGGCTGTGCTCGCTCTCGGTGTGGACGGGCCACGAGGCCTTGACCGTAAACCCCGCGCCGATGAGGGCCGAGGCCAGGGTGTCCCACGCGGCCACCTGTTTGTGGGTGAACATCACGGTGAGGCAGCCGTCGTCGCGGAGGACGCGGTGCATCTCGCGGAACGCGGCGGCCATTTTGCGCTCGTAGTCCTG
>DAOUAT010000373.1:0-18441 GCA_034433275.1 Anaerolineae bacterium | reverse complement strand
TCAACCTCTACCGGGACACCAACGGCAATGGCATCCTGGATCCCGGCGATCTGCTGGTAGCCACGACCATCACCGACCAGGATGGCGGTTACCTTTTTGATAACCTGCCACCCGGCGCCTACTTCGTGGACGTCACCGATACCAAGGGCGTGCTGACCGGCCTGACGCACACCACCGGCCCGCAGTCGCAGCCCGATCCCACCGGACCGATCACCGTGGGGGCCGGTGACACCTACCGCGACGCCGACTTCGGCTACCGGCTCATCCCGCCGCCAGGCTCCGCGGTCATCGGTGACACCGTCTTCTACGACTACGATGGCGACGGCATCCAGGATCCCGGCGAGCCAGGCATCCCCGGCGTCGTGGTCACCGTCACCGACAGCCTGGGCAACATCTATATCGGCATCACCGACCAGAACGGCAACTACCAGATCATCGTCCCGGCCGATGGCGTGCGCACCTATACCGTCCAACCCACGGCCGGGGTTCCGGTCGGCTACACGCCCACGACCCCGGTGCCGCACCTGGTGCCTGCTCTGCAACCCGGCACGCAATACCTGGACGCTGATTTCGGCTACGACAGCCCCGCCGGCGCCACCATCTCCGGCACGGTCTGGGAAGATGCGGACAAGGATGGGTTCCTCGATCCGAGTGAGCCGCCGCTGGCCGGTGTCTCCGTGTCATTGATCGATCCCACAACCGGCAACATCGTCGCCACCACGACAACGGACACCAACGGCAACTTCTCGTTCAACGTCCCCCCCGGCGCCTACCTGGTGGTCGTCACCGACACCCAGAACCGGCTGGAGGACTACTCCGTGGGCCCGGTCACCGGCAATCCGGGCGATAACTACTCCAAGGCCCAACCCTATCTCGTCACAGTGGGGGCCGGCGGCTCTGACAGCACGGCCGATTTCGGCTACGTCAAGGACAACCCGCTACTGGGCACCATCGGCAACCAAATCTGGGTCGAAACCGATGGCGATGGCCTGTGGGAACCGAACAACGGCGAGATCGGCGTCGAGGGCGTCACTGTAGACCTGTTCCTCAACGGCGTTTTCTACGAACGCACCACCACGGGCGCGTCCGGTGATTATGTCTTCACTTCGCTGCCCGCAGGCAACTACAGCGTCCGGGTCACCGACCTGTACGGCATCCTGGCCGGCTACATCCCCACCACCATCATCGGTGGCACGGCGGACAACACCAACAAGCCCCAGGGCTACAGCATCACCCTGCCCGCCGGCGGCCAGAACCTCACCGCCGACTTCGGCTACATCAGCCCTGGCTCGATTCAGGTCACCAAGTCGCCCGACCTGCAGCAGGTTGTCACCGGCGGCACGGCCACCTTCACTATCGTGGTCACCAACACCGGCGACGTGACCCTGACCAACGTGATTGTCTCGGACCCGGCTGCGCCCAACTGCAACCGCACCTTCGCCAGCCTGGCCCCCGGCGCCAGCCAGACCTTCACCTGCTCCGTGGCCAGTGTCACGGCCGACTTCACCAACGTCGCGGTCGTCACCGGCACGCCGCCGGTCGGGCCCAACGTCACCGACTCGGATGACGCGGTCGTGGATGTGACCAGCCCCGGCATCCGGGTGCTCAAGACGCCCGACACGCAGCAGATCCTCGCCGGCGGCACGGCCACCTTCACCATCGTGGTCACCAACACCGGCGACGTCACCCTGACCAACGTGACGGTCACCGACCCGTTGGCGCCGAACTGCAACCGGGTCTTCGTCAGCCTGGCCCCCGGCGCCAGCCAGAGCTATACCTGCACCGTGGCCAACGTGACACAAGGCTTCACCAACGTAGCCATCGCCTCTGGTCAGCCGCCGGTCGGGCCGCCGGTCAGCGATCAGGACACGGCGCAAGTGACAATCCAACCCACGCCGACGCCGACGTTTACACCGACCAGCACGCCGACCAGCACGCCGACCAATACACCGACCGCGACGCCAGCTACGGGCTGCATCTTCGGCTACAAGGTTGACGACTTGCACGTGGGCCTGCCCGGCTGGGTGATCCGCGTCAAGCCAGCGGGCGCCGAAGCACCGATCTACGAGACAGTCACCGACGGCACCGGTTACTTTGTCTTCCCGAATCTGACGCCGGGCCGCTGGGTCGTCTGGGAAATCATGCGCGACGGCTGGGCGCCGGTCACCGATCCGATCTTCGAGGTCACCGTGGGCCCGGGGCCGGGGTGCGTGGAGGTGCGTTTCAAGAACCGACAGGCTACGCCAACACCGACGCAGGTGCCAACGTACACGCCTACGTATACACCGACCAGGACGCCGACGATCACACTGACGCCGACGCCGACCATCACGCCAACTCCGGGTCGTTGCGACTGTCCGAAGGATGCGTATGAGCCGAATGATCTGAAACTGCCGGACCCTGCGCAGCCGGAGAAGGGCTTTGCCCGGCCATTGCCCATGGATGGGACCAGCCAGACGCACACCTTCCATGTGCCGTCCGATGTTGACTGGTTCAAGATTGAGGGGCTGAAGATCGGCGCTTCGCACACCGTTGCGACCTCGAACCTGGTAGGCGGCGCCGATACATACATGATCCTGTACGACCAAAACAGTAACATCGTCAAGGCCAACGACGATATAGATACGGCACGGTGTCTCAGCGAACCGCAGTTCTGCGCCTCCAGCATCACCTGGACGCCCACGTATGCCGGGCCGTACTACCTGGTGGTGCGCACCCTCACCTATCCGGTGCAGCAGTACCCAGCCTGCCCATGCCCAGGCTACACCATCCGAGCTAAGAGCAGCCAGGTTTACCTGCCCATCATCATCGGCCCGCCCATCGCAGCGCCGACGCCGACGCCGACGATGACGCCGACACCGACCCACACGCCGCCGCCGGCGCCTACGGAGACTCTCATCCCAGGCACAGGCGCTATCAAGGGGGTCGCAGTAGATCCGACTACGCACCGGGTATACGTCACCGACAAAGAAGGTGGCCGGCTCCTGATGATTGACGGGTTGACGCTGAAGATCATCGGTTCGGTCAAAGTCGGCTCAGAACCGTGGGGCGTAGCCGTGAACAGCAAGACGCACAAGGTATATGTAGTCAACTACGCCAGCGGTAACATGTTCGTTGTGGATGGCCTGACCCTGGTTATCCTGAAGGTATTCCCGATCGGGCCTGAACCCACGTTCGTGAAGATCAACGAGGACACCAACCAGATCTTCGTGGTCACGCGCGGCAACTCCAACATGGTAATCCTGAATGGCGAAACGGATGAAGTTGCCGGCGTCGCACCAACAGGCGTTTACGGCGCCTGGGGCCTGGCCGTGAATCCCAACACCAACCGCGCCTACGTGTCTGGCCGCGATTCAGGTGAGATCTCCGTGCTTGATGGCAATGAAGGCTGGAGGATTGTTCAGAAGATCAGGGCGAAGGCTAAGGACCAGTACGGCGCGTATGTCGGCTGTAGCCCTTACGGGATGGAGGTGAACCGGAACAACAACCGCCTGTATGTGACCTGTAACATATCCGGATGGCAAGTTGACCGGGCCCTCGTCTACGACGCAGGGGGAGCCCTGAGCGAAGCGCCGGTGAGCATCGGTCTGCCCTTCGGCGGTGGTGATAGCGGTGGCGGCGTGGCCGTGAATGCAACGACGAACAACGTCTTCATCACCAACAGCGAACACCACAGCGTGACGATCATCAACGGCAGCAACGGCGTCATCGCACACAAACCAGTCATGGGCTTCAACCCATTCGGCGTGGGCGTGGACTCCGGCACCGGCCTGGTCTTCGTGGGCAACCGCTTCAGCAAGGACATGTATGTATTCAAAGACCCATCGGCGCCCTGACCCGAAGGGCTGACCGCTGCGTAACATCGGCGGGGCCCCACTGGCCCGCCCACCAGTTGCGGGGGAGTGACAATTCACTCCCCCGCAACACGTTCCAGACTGGGCGTAACCTCAATTCTCCCACCACGTCATCACCTGTGATAAACAGAGCGTCGCATCTTTTCTAGCTATACAGTTCTAACTGTGAGGAAAGCTTAATGAAACGTCCAGCTTTGGCAAGGTTGAGCCTGGCTGTCGGGCTCGGCACTCTGCTCACCGCCGGCATCCTGGGCATGATCGCGGCCGCGCCACTGGGCATCGAGTTCGACTTGGCGCCGATGCCGCCGCGCAGCATCATCCCCGGCATGGCAGAGACCTTCACCTGGACGATCTCCGGTGGCACGCCTGAACGCGTCGAGTTCTTTGTCAGGGA
The DNA here is from genome assembly GCA_034433275.1 of Anaerolineae bacterium. Classification (GTDB taxonomy): domain Bacteria; phylum Chloroflexota; class Anaerolineae; order CG2-30-64-16; family CG2-30-64-16; genus DAOUAT01. Next base: position 14,193 of record DAOUAT010000373.1, on the reverse strand, counting down.
TCCGAAAGGGAATATCGTGGATGCCACCACCTATCCCACCAACACAGGCCTTTCGGTCACGCAGTACTACACTATACCGAACGATGCGCCGTTGGGCTTGTATTGGAGCGAAGTGCAGTTCTTCCGGCTCGAGGGTGGTACACTGACAGCAGGCGGCTCATTTTGCGTGTCGGAGCGTGGAAATCTGCACGTCTTCAAGTTTGATGACTTCAATGGCAACGGCGTGCTTGACAGCGGTGAAGGACCAGTGTCCGGCGTTGCTATCGAGCTGAAGCCTGTTCCTGGCTCACTCTGCCCCGGCGACGCAGTGCGACAATGGACCGGTGCAGCCGGCACAGTGCTCTGGGATAACATTGCCATCGGCAGCTACGTGGTGTCTGAAACTGTGCCGGTCGGCCGAGAGCCGATACTTCCCATCAGCCAGACCGTAGAAGTAACGATCAACACCACGACTTATGTCACCTTCGCCAATCGCATCCCACCCAGCAGCGTGGAGGGGAATGTCTGGTACGATGCTGATGGCGACAATATCCTGGACCCTGACGAAATCGGATTACCGGATATCTCGGTATACCTTTACCAGGATCTGAACGGGAACGGTGCCCACGATACGGGTGAACCTCAGCTCCATGAAGCGGTCAGTGGGCCGACTGGCGCCTATGCCGTTGAATTGGTGCATGCGGGCGACTACGTGGCCGTTGTTGACACCGCTGACCCCAACCTCCCGCCGGAACTGGAGCCGGTAGGCGGCCCGAAGAAACCGGTAACCAACCTCGCGCCAAGCGAGACCCGCACCGTTAACTTTGCCTTCCACCAGCCGCCTACCCCCACACCAACGTTCACACCGCCGCCAACTGCGACACCCACCGACACGCCCACGTTGACACCGACCAGCACGGTGGCGTTTACGCCAACACCGACATTTACCCCCACGCCGGTCTCAACACCTACCGAGACACCGGCGTCGGCCAATGGCTGCATCATCGGTAAGAAGGTGGACGACCTGCGCGTTGGCTTGGCCGGTTGGACCATCCACGCCAGGCCGCGAGATGCTGAAGGCCCGGTGCTGACGAGTGTGACCAACCGCGGCGGTGACTTCTCATTTGCTGGGCTCAGTGCTGGATGGTGGACTGTGTGGGAGGAGATGCAGCCCGGCTGGGCCGCGGTGAATCCCGCTATGCTCGATGTTGAGGCGCCGGCGATGCCACCGTGCGTGGGGGTAGATTTCAAGAACCGCCGGACATGCGCGGAGGATCCCTACGAGCAGGATGACACGGTTGCTGCTGCAAAAACGATCTCGCCGGATGGTGCGCCGCAAGAGCGCACGCTGGAGCCACCGTCGGACCTGGACTGGGTGGCGTTCGACGCCGTGGCTGGCCAGCGCTACACCCTGCGCACCGACCGCTTGTTCGGCAGCACCGACACCACGTTGATCCTGTATGACCGAGATGGCGTCACCGAATTAGCGCACAGCGATGACCTCATCATTGGGGTGGACCTGCGCTCGCAGATCGTGTGGGAGGCGCCGGTCAGCGGCCGCTATTTCGCCGTCGTGCAAGACTTCTACCAGGATGGCTCACGCGGCTGCCTGGCCTACGACCTGATTCTGACGATGAAGGAGGGCTTCCGCGTTTATCTGTCGCTCATCATAGGGCCACCTCCCACCCCAATACCGACTTCCACTCCCACCATGACCAACACGCCAACCATCACGCCAACACCGACGATCACGCCCACACCTGGCATTACGCCGACACCCACGCGCACGTTCACACCTTCGCCTACGCGCACACCCGTTCCCACACTGCCCACCATCGTGATCCCGGGCCTGAACCATCCCAACGGCATCGGCGTGAACCGGACAACACATGAGCTATGGGTGTCCAGCCGCGAAAACGATATGGTCTACCGAACCAACGCGCTGACCGGCGCCGTGATCGGCAGCGTGCCGGTGGGGGATGAGCCGTTTGGCGTTGCGGTGAACAGCGTGACCAGGAAGGTTTACGTTGCTAACTACCGCAGCAATAACCTGACCGTGATCAATGCGACCACAGGCGCCAAGATCACAACCATCTCGTTTGCACCTTACGGTGAACCGACCCACGTGGATATCAATGAGAACACCAACCGCATCTACGTGCCGTTACACCAGGGAGGGAAGCTGGCGGTCATCAACGGCGCTACCGATTCCCTGAGCGCCCTTCTAGACGGTGGCGCGGGCGCGTTTGGTGTGGCCGTTGACCCACTGCTCAACCGTGTCTACGTGTCGTGCCGCGATTCCCGCTGGATTCAGGTGATTGATGGGGCCACGAACACCGTGCTGTGGGGCCAGCGAGCTAACCTATCCGGCATCCCCTTCGCCCTGGGCATTGACCCGGTGCTGAACCGGCTCTATGTCTCCTATGCGCCTGACCCCGATCTGAGTGACCCGCGCCAGGTGCTGGTGTATCGCGTCCCGAACACCGGGCCCTCACTGCTTGCTGCGATAGCGGTCCGCCACGGCGGGCCTGACGGTGGCGGTGGTGTTGCCGCCAACCCGGCGACCCACCACGTGTTCGTCACCAACAGCCTGGAGAACTCGGTCACCGTCCTCGATGGCGGCAGCCTGATGGTGCTGGACACCGTAACCGTTGGGAAGGATCCGCAGTCGGTGGCCATTGATCCGGGCCTCAGCTATGCATTCGTGGGCAACCGCGTCAGCGACACGGTGACCGGTATCCCTGACGGCTATTGATGCGAGTTTGAGGCGCGGCTTCAGCCGCTCACTCGCCCGAGGCCGGTGACCGGCCGATCGCGCAGGATCGTCACACAGCCTGAGTTTCTAAACAAGCTCAAGAACAATGCGCCGCGCGCCGGGTTTTGTGCTACAATGGGGACGCACACCCGGCGCGCTTCACTTTCAGACGCGCCGACATCGTAGACACAAGGAGGTGTCCTATGAAACGGCACGGCATCGCAAGTTGGCCCGGACGGTTCGCGCGGTGGCTGTTCGGCGCACCGTTCCAAAAGCTGCCCCCGCAATATGGCAGCACAGTGCCGCCAGATCTCCAGCGATTTAAGGCCGAGGCGGCCGAGGTGAACCATAAAGGCTTGGGGCAAGTCGCCGCCCAGCCGCCGGCGCATCATGCCACCACCCGGCCGGCGCGCGTTGATGAAGCCCTGGAAAGACAATAGACCCCGTATGGTTGACCTGAAAACACCGCTGCCCTGGCTGGTGGGCAGCCTCACACTGGCTGTGGTTGCCACCAACCTGGCCTGGCTCGCGCTGCGCCGGGTGAACGGCCGGCGGAGCGCCGCTGCGCTGCCGGCCCTGGGCTGGCTGGCGGCGTCACTGTTCCACCTCTTGCCGCCGGCCAGCGCCTGGCAGAGCGGCGCGCTCTCAACCTACTGGCTGGGCGTGGCTGAGATTGACTGGGTCGCCAGCCTGGCAGCCGGCGCGCCCCTGGTGGCGCTCATGGGGGCCGTGCTGGTGTTCGGCTGGCTGGTCTTCCGGCGCTCGCTGCCGCGGCCGGAAACAGCCGCAACGCAGGGGGCACGGGTTGCCCTGGCTCTGCGCGCGGTCATTGATGCCGCGCTGTTGCAGTGGCACTGGGCCTTCTACCGGGCGTTGGCCATCGCCGCGCTGGCAGATAGCGCCGCGCCCCTGGGACTGAGCGAGCAACCCGTGTACTGGGGCGCCTGGCTGGGGGTTGGGGCCGCGACCGTAGAGTGGGCGCTGAACCCCTACGCGCGTGCCGGCCTCCGCCGGGAGGGCAGCCGCGAGGCCGCGCTGCGGCGAGTTGCCCTGGCCTTGGGCACGACCGCGCTCTTCTTGCTAACGCGCAACTTCTACCTCGGCCTGGCCCTACACCTGGCCGTTGAGCTCCTGATCATCGGCTGGTTCCCGCTGCCGGCGAAGGCTGAAGTTGAGAGTTTGGAGTGACCGCTCGTCATGCGCGGTGACGACGGATCAGCATCAACGCCTTCTCGTCAAATGCTGCCGGCACAGCCAACAAGAAAGCCCCAGCATTCGCACAGGAATACTGGGGCGCTGGGAAGCAGGGCGCCTGAATCTGAGTGCGTCAGCGGATGATCAACCCCAGGACGACGAGCACGGCAAACACGCCCGCGGCCAGGATGCCGAGATGCCGCAGATCCTTCAGCACGTAACGATAATCTTGCGTGACAGTCACAGGGACTGCGCGCCCTGAGGTGGGCCGCGGCGCGACGCCCCGCTGTGATGCGGCGGCCGGCGCAACAGGCGCTGACCCGGTGCGAGCCACCTGCTGAGCGGCCTCTGATGGTTTGCCATCACCGAACATGCGCGGCTCGGGGGCACGAGGCACGCGTCGGGCTTGATTCTTCTTCTTAGCCATGATCCGTGAACTCCTCTGGGATAAGCTCTAACGCTTCGATTATACTCCTGCAGGCGTTGGGCGTCAATTTCGGGCCAGTTTCTTGCTGGCGGCCATCAAGCCGGCCACCTCCGGCGTTTTCAGCAGCCAGAGCAACGCCACATACAGCGCAAACCCGGCCGCGCCGGCAACCCCGACCACCAACAACTCCCCCAGCTTGCCATCCGGCGCCCGCGGGATCAGCCACGTTGCCAGCCGACTGATGGCGCCGCCCATCAACAGGGCAGCGATCAGCGCCTTAGCCAGGGTGCTGAGCACCCGCTCACCGCGCAGACGGCCGACGCTGCGCAGCAGCAAAACGGTCATGATAGCCGCGTGGCCAAACTGCTTCACCGAGTCCGCCAGCACCAGGCCCAGGAAGCCCAACGGCCCTTTCAGCAGCAGCGCCGCAATAAAATAAAACCCAATGGAGATAACCCCCACCAGCGCGGGGGTGCGCGTGTTCTGCCGGGCGTAAAACGTGTAGTTGAGCAGGAAATCAATCCCGGCAAACAGCAGCCCGATCAGGTAGAGGCGCAGTGCGAAGGCCGTCCAGTAGGTGTCATACGGCTCGAACTGGCCGTGCTGAAACAGCAGCCGGATGACCGGCTCGGCCAGGGCCCACAGCCCCACGGTGGCCGGAATCAGCAGCACCAGCACCAGCCGCAGGCCGCGGCCAAAGAGCGCGCGGAAACGCGGCCAATCGCCCGCGGCCGCGTGCTGCGAGAGGCCGGGCAGCGCGGCCAGCGACACCGCCACCGGCACCAGGCCCAGCGGCAGCTGGACCAACGTGGTGGCGTAGCGCATCCAGCCAGCCGCCTGCTCACCCGCCGCGGAGGCCCAGCGCCGGTCAATGCCGATCTGGAGTTGCGTGATCACCAGCCCCAGCGCGATGGGCAGGTAGAGGCGGAGGATGCGACGCACGGCCGGGTGGTTCAGCGCCAATCCGGGCCGCAAGCGCAGATCCCTCAAGGCCGGCGCCAGCACGCTGAGCTGCAAGATGCTGCCCAGCACCACCCCCACCGAGAGCGCATAGACGTCAATGAAGCGCACCAGCAGCGGCGCGGCGATGACGATCCCCAGGTTGAACACGGCCGCCGCGACTGCGGTGTAGTTGAACCGCTTGAGCGCATAGAGCAGGCCGGTGACCCCGCCCGACAGCCCAAAGACCACGATAGCAGGCGCGATCACGCGCAGGGAGTTGGTCAGGATGCCTTGCAGCGCCGGATCAGCGAAGTCGCCCAGCAGGCCCGCGAGTGGCCCGGCGAGCAGCTCCAACAGCAGCAGGACTGCGGCCATTACCAGGGCGATCAGTGTGAGGATGGTGCCGGCGACCCGGGCCAGCTCGGCCCGGCGTTCTGGCCGCGCGTATTCGCTGAAGACCGGCACCAGCGCCGCGCTCAGCGCGCCGCCCACCAGCAGGTCATAGACCATGGTAGGCACAGCGCTGGCGATCACGAACGCGCTGTAAGGGCCGGTGGACCCGAAGAGGTTCGCGGCGATGGACTCACGCGCCAGACCGATCACACGGCTGGCGATGTTGCCCAAGCCAAGGATGCCGGCGGAACGGATCAGGCCGGCTTCGCGCGGGGGACGGGGCACCGAGGACGGCGAATTCATGACAGCAGGGCCTTATGCGCCGGATTCCGGCAAGGCGCGGATGCGCTGGACGATCAGCGTGGTGGAGCGATCGGGCACGTAGGGCAGGAAGGCAACCTGGCCGCCATAGGCCGCGACCAGCTCGGCCTCCGGGGGCCGCGGGCCGTCAGGTCGCCCCCAATCGCCGCCCTTGACATAGACCTCCGGCCGCAGCGCCGCCACCAAGGCATTGGCGGTGGGCGCGTCGAAGATCACCACGACGTCCACGCACGCCAGCGCGGCCAACAGCTCGGCCCGCTCGGCCTCGGGCACCAGGGGCCGGCCTGGTTTGCGCGCGGCCGTCGACGCGTCACTGTTCAAGCCCACGACCAGTGCATCGCCCAGCGCCCGCGCGGCCTGCAAATAGCGCAGGTGGCCGACGTGCAGCAGGTCGAAGTGGCCGTTGGTGAAGACTACGGCGCCGGTCTGCGCAGCACGCCAGACCAACGCCTCGCTCAGAGTTAGTACCTGCCCCACAAGATCTCCTTAACTTACCATCCCCTGGACTCGAGGCTTTAGCCGGTCACTCTCTCGAAGCATCAAGCCACTTGATTTTAGACGAGACCCTTCGCTGAAAACGCGCCGCAAAGAAGCTCACGGGAACGACCCGCTCAGGGTGACACCAACGCCTCTGGTTCAATGACATCATTTCTCCCGCAGCACCGCCCAGGCGAACCGCGGCAGGTCGAGCTGCCGGCGCCAGCGCCACGGCTGCGTGACCAACCTGAACAGCCACTCCAGGTTGAGCCGCTGCACCCAGCGCGGCGCGCGCTTCTGCACGCCTGCGATGAAGTCCAGCGTGCCGCCGATCCCCATCATCACCGGCACACCCAGCGCATCCCGATGCTGCGCGATCCACAGATCTTGTTTCGGCGCGCCGTATGCAACCAACAAGACGTCGGGCCGGGCCTCGCGGATACGGGCGATGATGCCGGCCGCATCTGCGTCGGCCGGCGAACCGGCATACGTGCCGGCGATCTGAAGGCCGGGGTGCTGCTGGCGCAAGATGGCGGCCGCGGCATCGGCCACGCCGGGCGCGGCGCCGAGCAGGTAGAGGCGCCAGCCGTGCTCGGCCGCCCAGGCCGCGATGAGGGGCACACCGTCGGAGCCGGTGACCCGCTGCGGCAGGCGTTGCCCGGTGCGCCGCGCGGCCCACAACAGCCCAACGCCGTCGGCCAGCACCAGGTCGGCTTGGGCCAGCACCGCCCGAAACCGCGAGTTGCGCCGCGCCTCCATGACGAACTCCGGGTTTGCCGTGCAGATCTGGTGCGGCCCGCCCGCGGCGATGAATTCGGTGATGCGCTGGCGGAGGTCGGGATAGGTCAGCGCGTCAACGCGGATGCCGAGGATGAAAGCTGCGTACTGCGTGCTGCGTGCTGCGTGCGTTGTGTCCATCATCGCCTCAACCGTGAACGATTCCCTCAGTTCCCTGATTTCCCTAAGCTCCTGTTTCCCCTCCGTCCCACTTGCTCCAAAACCGCCAGCGTCTCGCGGGCGCACTTCTCCCAGGAGAAACGCTTGACGTTTTCGTGGCCGCGGCGGATGAGCTCAGCGCGCAGGGGGTCGTCGGTCAGGACGCGGTGCACGGCATCGGCGATGGCCTCGACGTCATGGGGGTCAACGAGCAGGGCCGCATCCCCCGCCACTTCGGGCAATGATGAGGTGTTGCTGGTGATCACGGGCACGCCACACGCTCCCGCTTCGAGCACCGGGATGCCGAAGCCTTCGTGCAAAGATGGGAAGACGAATGCTCGCGCGCCGCTCAGCAGCGCGGGCAGATCCGCATCGGCCACGTAGCCGGGGAACAGCACCCGGCCCGCCAGCCCAAACCGCTCGACCAGGTCAGGCAGGCGCATCCCCTCGAACAGCCAGCCCTTGCCGCCCGCCAGCACGAGCTGGTGGCCAGCGTCGGCCGCGGTTCCGGCCACGCGGCCGAACGCCTCGATGATGCGCGCCAGGTTCTTGCGCGGCTGCAGCGTGCCGACGTAGAGCAGGTAACCCGCCCCGGCCGCGGGATCGGCGATGCCGTACTTGCGACATGCCGCGGCCACCAGGGCAGGATCGGAGACACGCGCCAACGTCTCGTCGCGACCCAGGTGGATCACATGGATCTTGCCCGGCGGGATGCCGTAGGCCGCGACCAGATCGGCCTTGGTGGCCGCCGAATCGGCCAGCACCGCAGCGGCCTCCGTCGCGTTCCAGCGGGTTGACCAGTCCAGGTAGCGCCGGTCCGCGGGCCGATGGGCCTCAGGGTGGGTCAGGTAGCCCAGATCGTGTACCGTCACCACGCTGCGTCGGGGGTGGATCAACGGCAGCACGTGGGCCGGAACGAACAGCACAGCGGGCGGCCGGACGAGCATCTCGGCGCTGAGCCGGATGTGGGTCCAGAGCCGCGGGAAGGGCATGACGCGCACGGCGACGTGGGCTGGCGCCGGACCCGCCCACAGTGCTCCAGCCGCTGCCCCCGCGGGGGTGTAAAGCCGGAAACGCTGCCCCGGCGCGGCGGCAACCAGCGCACGGATCAGGTGCAGCGAGTAGGTCTCGGTGCCGGTGCGCCCCGTCGCCCGCACCCGGCTGGCGTCAACGCCGATCAACATGGCCGGCCGCGTCGCCCCCCAGCAAAAAACGCTCGATGACCACGGCCAGGCCGTGTTCGTCCACTGATGGCGCCACCCAATCGGCCGCGGCCTGCACGTCGGCGGTGGCGTTGCCCATAGCGATCCCCTTGCCGGCCCACTGGATCATGCTGAGGTCGTTGCCCGAATCGCCGATCGCCACTGTTTCCGCCTGTGGGATGCCGAAGCGCTCGGCCAAAAACGCCAGGGCGTGCCCTTTGGTCGCGGACGGCGAAAGCACCTCGGAGAACATCGCATGGGACCGCACCACGGACAGGCGATCCGCGAAGCGGACGCACAGTTCATCGAGCAGATCATCGTTGGCCGCGGGTTTGCTGATGAAAAGCCCCTTGAGCGCGTGCAGGCCGCGGGCGGCCATCCGCTGACACGCTTCTGCGAAACTAGCCACCTGTTGCATCGGCAATCCGAACCAGCGGTCATAGAATGCCGGCGGATAGTGCATGAAGACGTGGTAAAGCGCCTCTTCGCTGTACAGCGTCAAGTCCAGGCGTCTCTCCTCCGCGAAAGCCAGCACCTCCCGAAACGGCTCACGCGGCAACGGCTCGACGAGCAAAGTCGCCCGGTCACCGGTCAACTCTTTGACCATGGCGCCCTGAAAACAGATCACCGGATCGGTCAGGCCCAGGGCCGCGGCATACTGGCTGGCCGAGGCATAAGGGCGCCCTGTGGCCAGCACGAGGCGCAGGCCGGCCGCGTGGGCTGCGGCCACGGCCGCGCGCACGCGGCCGGCAGGCAGCGCGCCATCAATCGCGGCCGTTCCATCGTAATCGAAGGCAAGCAGACGGTACACGTTACCTCGACGGTGTACCCAGCGCGATGGCTGCGACGCGATCCAGCCCGCTGTAATCCACCCGGATCTCAACTTCGGCCCCGGGCAGGGCGCCCATCACCAGATCCCGGACTGCCTCGCCCTGGTCCGCGCCGATCTCCAGAAACACCACCGCATCAGGTCGCAGTTTGGCGCGGCCGCTGGGGCCGGCGATCATTTCCAGCAGCGCGGCGATGACGCGTAGCCCATCAGGCCCGCCGTCCAACGCCAACACCGGCTCAAAGTCACGCACCTGGGGCGCCAGGCGTCGCAACTCAGCCGTGGCGATGTAGGGCAGGTTAGCCACCACCACGTCCACCGGCTCGGGTAATGGCTGAATGAGATGACCGGGCAGGAGCTGCACCTGCTCGCCCACGCCGTAGCGCCAGACGTTCTGACCCGCGACGGCCAGCGCATCATCGGAAACATCGGTGGCATAAACGGTGAGGCCCGGCCCATTCACGGCCAGCGCGACCGCGATGGCGCCGCTGCCCGTGCCCACATCGGCCAGGCGCGGCTGCTGGCCGTCCTGTTGCATGCGCCGCGCGTGGGCCAGGACCAGTTCCACCAGCAGCTCGGTCTCGGGCCGAGGGATCAGCACGCGACGGTCCACCGTGATATCCAGGCCGTAGAACGACTTGAACCCGACCAGGTAGGCTACCGGCTCAGCGCACATGCGCCGCTGGACCAAATCCTGAAACCGGGCGATCTCGATCTCGCTCAGCGGGCGGGTGGGATGGGCGTACAGCCAGGCCTTGTTGACCCCCAGCACATAGCTCAACAACACGGCGCTATCGAGCTGGGCACTCTCGCTGCCGGCCTCGCGCAGGCGTCGGGTGGCCGCCAGGAGCGCCCGGCCGACGTCGCTAGAGCGATCCAGCGACCAGGCGATCTGATAACGCCGGTCATCATCACAGGGACGCACCAGCGTGGGCGCCACCGCAGCGCCGGCGCCGTTGCCGGGGATGGCGCTATGCTGGGGTACATAACTCGTTTGCGGTGATGGTCGGTCCACATCACTCCTCGCCGATGAGTTGAAGCCTTTCGGCCTGGTCGGTCGCGGCCAGCTCTTCGATGAACTCGTCCAGGTCGCCGTTCAGCACAGCGGTCAGGTTGTAGATAGTTTTGCCGATGCGGTGATCGGTGATGCGGTTTTGCGGGAAGTTGTAGGTGCGGATCTTCTCGCTGCGCTCGCCGCTGCCCACTTGGCTGCGCCGCGCCTCGCTGCGTTCCGCGTGCCGGCGCTCCTGCTCCGCCTGGTAGAGCCGGGCGCGCAAGATGGACATGGCCTTGATGCGGTTCTGAAGCTGCGACTTCTCATCCTGGCAGCTCACCACCAGGCCGGTGGGCAGATGGGTGACGCGCACCGCGGAGTCAGTGGTGTTGACGCTCTGGCCGCCGGGGCCGGTGGCGCGAAACACATCCACCCGCACATCTTCGGGCCGGATCTCGACCTCGACCTCGCCCGCTTCGGGCAGCACGGCCACCGTCGCCGTAGAGGTGTGGATGCGGCCTTGCGCTTCGGTGACGGGGACGCGCTGCACCCGGTGGACGCCGCTCTCGTACTTCAGCCGCGAGTACGCGCCCTGGCCGCGCACCTGGAAGATGACCTCTTTGAAGCCGCCCACGCCGGTCTCGTGATGGCTGAGAAGCTCGGATTTGAAGCCGTGGTTCTCGGCCCAGCGCGCGTACATGCGGAACAGGTCGCCCGCGAACAGCCCGGCCTCATCGCCGCCAGTGCCTGCGCGAATCTCGACGATGACGTTCTTGTCGTCCAGCGGATCCTTGGGCAGCAGCAGGAGGTGGATCTGCGTTTCACGCTCGGCCTGGTCGGCCTCCAACGGCGCGATCTCGGCCGCGGCCAGCTCGGCCATCTCTGGGTCGGTCTCGTCTGCGGCCAAGGCGCGCGCGCCGGCCAGCTCCGCAGCAGCAGCCTGATACGCGCGGTAAACCGTCACGATCGCTTCGATCTCCGCCTGTTCGCGCGCCAACTCGGCCAGCCGCGCCGGATCGGTGGCCGCGGCCGGGTCGGCCATCAGCTGGTTCAGCTCGTCATAGCGGCGGTCAATCGCCGCGACTTTGTCAATCACTGTGCAGCATCCCACATCCGGGTAAACCGCATCCTTCGACTATGCACGGCGCAGGCAGTGAGGCCCTCACCGGCCTGCGATTCGTGCGCCGTGCTCCGCTCAGGATGCCACCCGTTGTTCGATAGAAATCAACCGATAAACACGGGCAGGTTGCCGGTGGCGATGATGTGCGACCACTGGGCCGGGTCGTTGCCTTCGGTGAAGGCGGCCGCCTCGGCGACGACCGTGCCGCCGGCCTCATTAACCAGCTTGCGCATACCGGCCAGCGTGCTGCCGGTGCTGATCACATCATCCACCAGCAGGATGCGCTTGCCCTGCACCAGGCCCAGGTCTTTGCCGTCCAGCCAGAGGAGCTGCGGCGCGCCGGTGGTGATGGAGAGCACCTCGACGCTCATCGCGCCCACCATGTAGGGCTTGCGGGTCTTGCGCGCCACCACATAGGGCAGCTTCATGCGCACCGCCAGGGCATGGGCCAAGGGGATGCTCTTGACCTCGGCGGTCATCAGCGCGTCCACGTCGGCCGGCACGCGGCGGGCCAGCTCGTCCGCGATCGCCTCAACGACCTCGGTGTCGCCCAACATGTTGAAGATGGCGATGCGCACCTTGGGCGCCACCTCGAACAGCGGCAGATCGCGGGGCGCCCCGCAGATCTGGACGGTATAGAACTCCTGCGCCATGATCGTTTCCTTTCGTCATACAGCCAGAGTCGCGCGAAACCGGGCCGCAGCAGCGTCCCGCGGGCCCGGTGAAGAGGATTGTACCATGAGTGGGCGGAAACGGATAAACTGGGGGTTGTGTCTGCGCAGCCGGCGAGGCGCGGGATAGGGGGCGAGGCTTTGCGAAGCCCTCTTTAGAATTAGCCAGTCATCAGCGCGCGCGATTGCGATCTGCAGGGACCATTTGGTATAATTTGCCACAGAAACCTTTGTTGAAAATGCACTCAAGCAACATTTACAAAAGGCGGAATTGGATTTCACAGACGGCTTTTTGTATGACCTGACTACCTCACTCACCCCGACAAAGGAGGTTTCCATGGCTACGCAACCGAGCCTGTACCAAAACGTCACCGCCCAGTTCAATCGGGCCGCCGACCTGATGGGGCTGGATCCGGATGTCCGCACGATCCTGGGCAAGTCCATGAACGAGATCAGTGTGGCGTTCCCGGTGAAGATGGACGCCGGCCACGTTGAGGTCTTCACCGGCTACCGGGTGCAGCACAACAACGCGCTGGGGCCTTTTAAAGGCGGCCTGCGCTACAGCCCGCTGGTGAACATTGACGAGGTGCGCGCCCTGGCCGCGTGGATGACCTGGAAGACCGCCGTCGCGGACATTCCCATGGGCGGCGCAAAAGGCGGCATCCAACTTGACCCGCGCAAATACTCCAAGACGGAGTTGGAGCACATCACCCGGCGCTTCACCTTCGCGCTGGGCAGCAATATCGGACCCGATTACGACATCCCCGCGCCCGACGTCAACACCAACGCGCAGATCATGGCGTGGATCCTCGACACCTACATCTCCACCGTGCCGCCGGCCGAGCGCCAACGCAGCTTCCATGTGGTCACCGGCAAGCCCATCGAGCTGGGGGGCAGCGTGGGCCGGGACAAGGCCACCGGCCAGGGCGTGGTGTACATCATCGAGACATGGGCCCGAGACAACGGCCTTGATTTGAGCCAGGCCACCTACTTCGTGCAGGGGTTCGGCAACGTCGGCTCGTGGACGGGCCGCCTGTTGCAGCCGAAGGGCGCCAAACTGCTGGCTGTCGAAGATCACACCGGCGCCATCGCTCATCCCGCCAGCATTGACGCCGGCGACCTGGCGCACTATGTCGCCGCGCAAGGCGGCGTGGCCGGTTATCCGCAGGCACAGCCCATTGACCACATCACGTTTATGAGCACGCGCGCCGATTTCTTCGTGCCCGCGGCGCTGGAAAGCCAGATCACCGCAGAGACCGCGCCGCTGCTGGATGTGCGGGTGGTCTTCGAGGCCGCCAACGGCCCCACCGACCTGGATGGTGACCGCATCCTGGCCGAAAAGGGCATCCCGGTGCTCCCAGACATCCTCTGCAACTCCGGCGGCGTCATCGTCAGCTACTTCGAGTGGCTACAGAACAAGCGCAGTGAGTCGTGGGAGTTGGATGAGGTGGACGCCAAGCTCCACAAACGGATGACGCACGCGTATGCGCGGGTGCGCAGCGCCGCGGAGGAGTTCGGTCAGATTGACTGGCGCACTGCGGCCTACATCGTCGCGCTGCGCCGGCTGGAGAAGATTTACAAGGAGCGCGGGATCTTCCCGTAAGCTGGCGGGAACCGGATACCCATGAGGAAATCATCTTGACCTCCAAACCCATCGCACGCACCGCCGGCGGCCGGGCCGCGCTGATCGCACTTGCGGCCATCCTGGCTGCCGGCGGCTTGTTCCTGGTCTGGGGTTCGCTGCGCTACGGCGGACCCGAGGGCCTGTGGCGCCGGGTTGGCGCGGAGATCGCGTCGCGCCTGCCGCAGCCGGCTGCCTACGTGCCCACCCCCTTGCCCATCACGCCCACGATAACATCAATCACAACGCGTCCGCCAACAGCCACGGCCTCACCCACGCGCACCCACACGCCCACCGACACGCAGAACGCAGCACGCACGGCCTCACCCACG
>DAOUAT010000372.1:0-8575 GCA_034433275.1 Anaerolineae bacterium | reverse complement strand
GGCCGTGCGCGGCGGCCAGGCCGTGCTGCTGGAAGGCCAGCTCGGCGTCATGCGCGACCTGGACTGGGGCGCCTATCCGTTCGTCACCTCGTCCAACCCCATCGCGGGCGGCGCGGCCGCGGGCGCGGGGCTGCCCCCCTCGGCCATCACCGAGGTGATCGGCGTGGCCAAGGCCTACTGCACCGCAGTGGGTGCGGGGCCATTCCCCACGGAGCTACGGGACGAAACCGGCGTCCGGCTGCGCGAAGTGGGCGGCGAGTACGGCGCGACCACCGGCCGGCCGCGGCGCTGCGGCTGGCTCGATGGCGTCGCCCTGCCCTACGCGGCCTGGCTCAACGGCTTCACCGGCCTGGCGATCACCAAGCTGGACGTGCTCGACGGCTTGCCAGAGCTGAAAATCTGCACCGGCTACCGGCTGGACGGCCAGCTCATCGCCCGCGTGCCCGACACGCCGGACTACGAGCGGTGCGAGCCGGTCTACGAGACCTGGCCGGGGTGGGATCGGCCCACGCGTGACGCCCGGCGTTGGGACGACCTGCCGGCCCAGGCCCAGGCGTACCTGCGGCGCATCGCTGAGCTGGCCGGCGTGCCGATCCGATATGTGTCTGTGGGCCCGGCGCGGGAGCAGTTGATCGTGCTATGATCGCCTTCACCCACGACACCTACCTCTCCCCCTTCACCTGGCGCTACGGCTCGCCCGAGATGCGCGCGCTCTGGAGCGAGGCGCACCGGCGGCGGCTGTGGCGGCGCATCTGGGTGGCGTTGGCCGAAGCGGAGCAGGCCGCCGGGCTGGTCACGGCCGAGCAGGTGGCTGACCTGCGCGCGCACCAGGATGAGGTTGACCTGGCCCGTGCGGCCGAGATCGAGGCGGAGATCCACCACGACCTGATGGCCGAAGTGCGAACCTACGCCGAGCAGTGCCCGGTCGGCGGCGGCATCATCCACCTGGGCGCGACCTCCATGGATATCGAGGACAACGCCGACGCGCTGCGCATCCGCGACGCCCTCGATCTCGTCCTGGCGCACCTGCGCACCGTGCTGCTGGCCTTCGCCGACCAGATCGAGCGCTGGGCCGCCGCGCCGACCATGGCTTTCACCCACCTCCAGCCGGCCGAGCCGACCACCGTGGGCTACCGCCTGGCGCAGACCGCGCAAGACCTGCTGGCCGATTATGATGAGTTGCGCCGCATCCGCGCGGGCATCCGGGGCAAGGGGTTCAAGGGCGCCGTGGGCACCTCGGCGTCGTATGTGGAGCTGCTTGAGGTTGAGGCTGAGGTTGAGGCTGAGGTTGAGGCTGAGGACGCCAGTTTGACCTCAACCTTAACCTTAACCTTAACCTCAGCCTCATTCGAGTCCCGCATTATGTCCGCGCTCGGCCTCGAAGCCTTCCCCGTGGCCACGCAGACCTACCCGCGCAAACAAGATTACCGGGTGGTGGCCGCGCTGGCGGGGCTGGGCGCGACGCTGTACAAGTTCGCCTTCGACCTGCGCCTGCTCCAGTCGCCGCCCATCGGCGAGTGGGCCGAGCCGTTCGCGGCGCGCCAGGTCGGCTCCAGCGCCATGCCGTTCAAGCGCAACCCCATCCACGCCGAGAACATGGACAGCCTGGCCCGCCAACTGGCCGCGCTGCCGCGGGTGGCCTGGGACAACGCCAGCCACAACTTGCTGGAGCGCACCCTAGACGACTCGGCCAATCGGCGCAGCCTGCTGCCGGAGGCGTTTCTCATCACCGACGAGCTGCTGCGCCGCGGCCGGAAGCTGATCGAGGGCTTGCAGGTGAACCGGCAGGCCAGCGAACGCCTGCTGGCGGCCTACGGCCCCTTCGCCGCTACCGAACGGCTGCTGATGGCCCTCGTCAAGCGCGGCGGCGACCGCCAGGCGTTGCACGAGAACATCCGGGAGCACGCCATGGCCGCCTGGGGCGAAGTGCAGGCCGGCCGGCCGAACCCGCTGATCGAAGCGCTCTGTGGTGACCCACGCATCACCCAGCACGCAGCACGTGAGGAAGTGTATGCCTGGCTCGATGCGTCCGGCTACATCGGCGACGCGCCGGTGCGCGCCCGCGCGCTGGCAGCCCTGATTCGTCAACGATTGGCAGTTTGACAAAGGACGCCACTCTGCGGCATAATTCAACTCACAATCGAAAAGTCACGATCGCACAGGCTGTGACGGAGGAAAGTAAGCGCGGGGATGGCCCCAGAGAGGCCGGGTCCCAACGACGGGGCTGCAAGCCCGGCCGACATGAACCACGCCGAAGTTCCCTCCCGAGCCGGACGAGGGAAACTGGGTGTTAGAGATTAGAGGTTGGACGTTGGTTCTCTAACCTCCAACGTCCAACCTCCAGCAAGTAGTTCGTCCCGGCAGCCCACCGTTAGCAGGGCGGCCGGTAAGCCCGTCGAATCGGGCCGCCGGCGTTGAGGGCCTTCGCGCGCGCGAAGGAACCAGGGTGGCACCGCGAAGTCTGGCAGCGCACTTCGTCCCTGTGACGAGTGCGCCTTTTATTTAAGGGCAATTGGGGCAGCTATCAGCATTGACGGCCATCACAGACGAGCACACCGAAAACTCCCTGACGCCTGACCCCTGATCACTGACCCCTGAAAAGGAGGCACCGTGCACGGTAACCTGATCCAACTGCGAGATGAGGCGCTGGCCGCGCTGGCCGCGGCGGCCGATGCGGAGGCGCTGGAGGCCTGGCGCGTCCGGTATCTTAGCCGCAAGGGCGGCGCGCTGACCGCGGCCATGAGTGTTTTGGGCAGCCTGCCCAGGGAGGAGCGTCCCGCCTACGGCGTCGCCGCGAACGAGGTCAAAGCAGCGCTGGAGGCCGCGTTTAGCGACCGGCAGGAGGCGTTGAAGGCCGAGGCGCTGGCCGCTGAGCTGGCCGCGGGTGCGGTGGATGTCACCCTGCCCGGCCGGCCGCCCAGCATCGGCCATCTGCACGTCACCACGCAAAACCTGCGCCAGCTCTACGCGGTCTTCGCGGGCATGGGCTTCGAGGTGTACGACGCGCCCGACGTGGAGACGGACGAGTACAACTTCGGGCTGCTCAACATCCCGGCCTACCACCCGGCGCGCGACATGTGGGACACCTTCTGGGTGACGCAGGACAAACCAGGTTTCTCCGAGAAACCTGGTTTGTCTCCCGCCCGCACCCTCGTCATGCGCACCCACACCAGCCCTGGCCAAATTCGCGCCATGCGCCAGCGCTGCCCAGAGCCGATCCGCGTGGTGTTGCCCGGCAAGTGCTACCGCTACGAGCAGATCACGGCTCGGTCGGAGCATCAGTTCTACCAGATGGAAGGGCTGGTGGTCGGCAAGGGCATCCGCATGACCGACCTGATCGGCACGCTGCGCGAATTCGCCCGGCAGATGTACGGCAGCGCGCGCAAGCTGCGGGTGCGCGGGAGCTACTTCCCCTTCACCGAGCCGAGCATCGAGGCCGACATGGACTGCGTGCTGTGCGAGGGCAAGGGCTGCCCGGTCTGCAAATACACCGGCTGGCTGGAGATCGCCGGCGCGGGCATGGTACACCCGGTCGTCCTGCGCAACGGCGGCTACGATCCTGACGTCTACTCCGGCTACGCGTTCGGCATGGGCGTCGAACGGCCGACGATGCTGAAGTACAGCGTGAAGGATATCCGGTATTTCTATGGGAACGACCTGAGGTTCCTGGGGCAGTTTTGATGGGATGCGTGGTGCGTGGTGCGTGATGCGTGATGCGTGGCCTGTTTTCGCGGCGAAACTGCGGATGCATAACGACGGAACACGTAACACGCAACAGCTTTGCAGGAGTAAGAGGCTATGAAAATTCCCCTGAGTTGGCTCAAAGACTACGTAGACATCACCCTGCCCGTGGAGGCGCTGGCGGAGCGGCTGACGCTGGCGGGTTTGGAAGTGGAAGGCATCGAGCGCATCGGCGAGTTCTGGGAGCGCGATAAGATCTTCGTGGGCCAGATCCTTGACGTGCAGCGCCACCCCGACGCCGAGCGGCTGACGTTGGTGCGCGTGGACTACGGCGCGGGCCAGCCGATGACGGTTGTGACCGGCGCGCCGAACATGTTCCCCTACATCGGCCAGGACCTCAGCGGCGGCAAAGGGCCCAAGGTGGCGTTCGCCATGATCGGCGCGCGGCTGATTGACGGCCACAGCGAAGAGCGCAAGATCGTCAAGCTGAAGCCGAGCAAGATTCGCGGGGTCGTCTCCGAAGGCATGGTCTGCTCGGAGAAGGAGCTGGGCCTGAGCGACGCGCACGAGGGCAACCTGGTGCTGCCCGACGACGCGCCCTTGGGCACACCGCTGCTGGATTACCTGGGCGACGCGGTGCTGGAGTTCCAGATCAAGGGCGCGTTCGGCCACCTGCAGTGCGTGACCGGCATCGCGCGGGAGGCCGCCGCGCTTACGGGCCAGGCTTTCCGGCACCCTGTGGCCCAAAGAAACCAGGTTTCTCCGAGAAACCTGGTTTCTGACACCGACTTCACCGGCATCGAGATCGTCGCGCCGGACCTGTGCCCGCGCTACTCGGCCGCGCTGATCGAGGGCGTGCGGATCGCGCCGTCGCCCATGTGGCTGCAGCAGCGGCTGCTGCGCGCCGGTATGCGGCCGATCAACAACGTGGTGGATATCACCAACTACGTGATGCTGGAGTTAGGTCAGCCGCTGCACGCGTTCGACTATGACCTGCTGCGCGCGCGCGCCCAGAACCCCGGTTTCTCGGAGAAACCGGGGTTCTCAGAACCGGGTTTCTCAAGGCCCACCATCATCATGCGTCGCGCCCACCCCGGCGAACATCTCACCACCCTGGATGGCGCCGACCGCGCGCTGGACCCCGAGATGCTGCTGATCACCGACACCGCCGGCGCCGTCGCGGTGGCCGGCGTCATGGGCGGCGCCAACACCGAGGTCAACGACGGCACGACGACCGTGCTGTTGGAAGCGGCCAACTTCAACTTTCTTAGCATCCGGCGCACCAGCCAGATGTTGAAGCTGAGCAGCGAGGCCGCCAGCCGCTTCGGCAAACAGGTGGACCCAGAGCTGACCGTGGTGGCGCTGGATCGGGCGTGCCAGCTCTTGGGTGAGCTGGCCGGCGGGGTCACGCGGCCGGTCTACGGCGACGCCTACCCCGGCCAGCCAGAGCCCAAGACCATCATCCTCGACCCGGCCTACGTCAACCGTATCCTGGGCGCGGCGATCCCGGTGGCGGAGATGGTGCGGATCTTGGAGGCGTTGGAGTTTCGGGTAGACACGGAGACGGGGGGACGCGGAGACGCGGAGACCATTCACCGTGTCGCCGTGTCACCATATCTCCGTGTCACCATCCCCAGCCACCGCCAGGACGTAACCATCCCCGCCGACCTGGCCGAGGAGGTGGGGCGCATCTACGGCTACGATCGGCTGACGCCGACGCTGCTGGAAGACGAGTTGCCGCCGCAGCGTCGCAACCTGGCGCTGGAGGGCGAGGAGAAAGTGCGCGACATCCTGGCCGGCGCCGGGCTGGATGAGGTGATCACCTATTCCATGATTGATGTGCGGGACGAGGCGCGGCTGACGGCTGACAAACCAGGTTTCTCCGAGAAACCTGGTTTGTCAGCCGTGCCCCATGTCACCGTGCTCAACCCGCTGAGCAGCGACCGGGCGCACCTGCGGCGGACGCTGCTGACCGGGCTGATCAACACGGCACATGCCAACCTGCGCTTCACCGATCGGGTCGCCATCTTCGAGGTCGGCCGGGTGTTCCACCCGCGGCCGGATGAGACGCTGCCGGCCGAGCCGCGGCGGGTCGCGGCGCTGCTGGTGGGGCCGCGCGAGGAGGCCGGCTGGCTGGCGCACGACGCGTCGCCGCTGGGCTTCTTCGACCTGAAAGGCATCGCTGAGGCGCTGGCCGCACGGCTGCGCCTGTCCGACGTCCGCTGGGAACGGGCTGAACATCCTGCGCTCCACCCCGGCCGGGCGGCGCGGCTGCTGGTGGGCGGGAACGCGGTGGGCGTGCTGGGTGAGCTGCACCCGCAGGTGCGCGCCGCGTTCGATCTGCCCGACCAGCCGGTGACGGTGATGGAGCTCGACCTGGATGCGCTGCTGGCGGGCTGGGGCGCGGAGCACGAGATGGCCCCCATCTCGACGCAGCCGGCGGTCTACGAGGATCTGGCCGTGGTGGTGGATGAGGCGGTCCCCGCGGCCCAGGTTGAGGCGCTGATCCGCCAGAGCGGCGGCAAGCTGTTGGTCGGCGTCCGGCTGTTCGATGTCTACCGGGGCGGTCAGGTGCCCCCCGGCAAGCGGTCGCTGGCCTACGCGCTCACCTTCCAGGCGGCCGACCGCACCCTGACCGACGAGGACACCAAGAAGGTGCGGGCCAAGATCGTGGCCCGGTTGGAACGCGAGCTGGGCGCGACGTTACGAGGATAAGATCGGAACGGAAGACATATAGCAATCGAGGCTTTAGGCGGTTGCTGGCCTCTGCAACCGCCTAAAGCCTCGCACCCCGACGCCCTGGCTTGTACGGTTAGGGCGCCACCACCTCGCCTGTGATCTCTTTGGCGAACACGATCCTCCCGCCCTCCAGATCGGCCGCGATCGCATCTCCACGCCCGAACTTGCCTTCCAGCAGCGCCAGCGCCAGCGGATCCTGCACGAGCTGTTGGATGGCCCGCTTGAGCGGCCGCGCGCCGTAGGCGGGGTCGTAGCCGGCCTCGGCCACGAAGGCGCGTGCCCGGTCGGTCAGCCGCAGGCTCAGCCCCTGGCCCGCCAGCATCTTGTCCAGCCGGCGGAGCTGGATGTCCACGATCTGCTCCAGGTGCTCCCGCGTCAGGCTGTGGAACGTCACGATCTCGTCCACGCGATTCAGGAACTCCGGCGGGAACGCCCCCCGCAGCGCGGCCAGCGCGCGCTCTGAGCGCTGGCCTTCACTCAGCCCAGGGTCGTTGATGAACTGGCTGCCGATGTTCGAGGTCATGATGATCACGGTGTTCTTGAAGTCCACCGTGCGGCCGTGGCCGTCGGTCAGCCGGCCATCGTCGAGCAGTTGCAGCAACGTGTTGAACACCTCGCGGTGCGCCTTCTCGATCTCGTCGAAGAGCACGACGCTGTACGGCTTGCGGCGCACCGCCTCGGTGAGCTGGCCGCCCTCGTCGTAGCCCACGTAGCCGGGCGGCGCGCCGATCAGCCGGCTGACGGTGTGGCGCTCCTGGTACTCGCTCATGTCAATGCGGATCATGGCGCTCTCGTCGTCGAACAGGAACTCGGCCAGCGCGCGGGCGAGCTCGGTCTTGCCGACGCCGGTCGGGCCCAGGAAGATGAAGCTGCCGATGGGCCGGTTCGGATCCTGCAGGCCGGCGCGAGCGCGGCGCACCGCGCCGGCGACGGCCTCCACCGCTGCGTCCTGGCCGACCACCCGCTGGTGCAGCCGTTCGGGCATCTGCAACAGCTTGGCGATCTCCCCTTCCAGCAGCTTGCTGACCGGGACGTGCGTCCAGATCGACACCACCTCGGCCACCTCTTCGGCGCCGACTTCTTCTTTCAGCAACATGCCGCGGCCCTGCATCTGCGCGAGCTCGGCCTCCGACTCCTTGAGGTCGCGTTCCAGCCCAACGAGTTTGCCATATTGCAGCTCGGCCGCGCGGTTATAGTCGTAGCGGCGCTGCGCCTGCTCGATCTCCAGCCGGGCCGCCTCGATCTCCTGCTTGGCCCCGGCCACCCGCTCGATCACTTCGCGCTCGCGGCCCAGGCGCGCCTCCAGGCTCCGCCGATCCTCGCCCAGGTTGGCCAGTTCGCGCTCGATGGTCGCCAGCCGCTCCTTCGACGCCGCATCGCTCTCCTTTTTCAACGCCTCCCGCTCGATCTCGAGCTGCACGGCGCGGCGCTTGATCTCGTCCAACTCGGCCGGGTCGGAGGTGATCTCCATGCGCAGCCGGCTGGCGGCCTCGTCAATCAGGTCAATCGCCTTGTCGGGCAGGAAGCGGTCGCTGATGTAGCGGTGCGACAGCGTGGCCGCGGCGATGACGGCCGCGTCGGTGATGCGCACGTTGTGATGCACCTCGTAGCGTTCCTTCAGCCCGCGCAGGATCGAGATCGTGTCCTCCACAGTCGGCTCGTCCACCAACACGGGCTGGAAGCGCCGTTCCAGCGCCGGGTCCTTCTCGATGTGCTTGCGGTATTCGTCCAGTGTGGTCGCGCCGATGGCGTGCAGCTCCCCGCGCGCCAGCATCGGCTTCAGCATGTTGGAGGCATCCATGGCGCCCTCGGCCGCGCCCGCGCCGACGACGGTGTGCAGCTCGTCAATGAACAGGATCACCTGGCCGGCCGCGTCGGTGATCTCTTTGAGCACCGCCTTGAGCCGCTCCTCGAACTCGCCGCGGTACTTAGCGCCGGCGACCAGGCTGCCCATATCCAGCGCGACCACGCGCTTCTCCTTCAGCCCCTCGGGCACATCCCCGCGCACGATGCGCTGCGCCAGCCCCTCGACAATGGCCGTCTTGCCCACGCCCGGTTCGCCGATGAGCACGGGGTTGTTCTTGGTGCGCCGGCTGAGGATCTGGATGGTGCGGCGGATCTCCTCGTCGCGGCCGATGACCGGGTCGAGCTTGCC
>DAOUAT010000371.1:0-1843 GCA_034433275.1 Anaerolineae bacterium | reverse complement strand
ATTCCACATCGTACATCGTACATTCCACATTCCACATTCCACATTCCACATCGTACATCCCTACCGCCCGATCTCAATAGGGATCCGCGACCGCTGGATCATCAGGTCAATGTCCACGGGATCGACCTCGAAGGTCTGGTCCACGCCGGGGGCGCGGAGCACTAAGTCAACCCGGCCGCCGGCGTCGCGGACGTACTTCAGGATCAGGGCGTTTTGGGGGCTCACGGTGAGCAGCAGCGCCTGGGGCGCGGCACCGGCCGTGGCCGCGCCGCCGCCGGTCAGGGCGTTGCCGCCTGCGGCCTGGGGCGCGGCCCCGCCCACCACGGCCGCGATGGCCACGTTCTGCAGCACGTTGAAGGTGGCCTGTTCCTCGCCGCCCCCCTCAGCGCCAGCCGCGCGCTCGGTGGGGAAGTCCAGCGAGACCAGGATATCCACCCGGTCGCCGGGCTTCAGGATCCCCACACGGCTCAGCAGGTCATCGGCCGGGAACGCCATGAGCACCTCGTCGGCCGCCAGCACCAGCGCCAGCCGGCCGTCGCCCGAGGCCACGTTGGGGTCCACCAGCCGCAGTGGCAGGATCGCCTCGCCGGGGTAGAGCTCCACGGTGGTGATCTTGCCCACGGCCTGGGCGGGGTCGGAGAGGTAGCCCTGGGGCGCGGCCTCCACCGGCATCTCGCGCACCTGGAGCATCTCCGCGGTCAGCGCGGTGCGCACGGGCACCGACCCGGCCGCGATCAGCACCTTGACCGCAGGCCCGGCCGCCGCGGGCCCGGCCGCGGGCCGGGCGGTGGCCCGGGTGAGGGTGATGAAAACGATGACGCCGGCCAGCAGCGCGACCACCAGCCCGGCCGCCAGCCAGATGCACCCACGCATACGTGCCATAGATGAGGCTCCTTTTTACCCTGTTACTGACCCGCAAATGGGACGCGGACGAGCGCGGATGAACGCGGATAAGCGCTATTCCTCTGTCACCCTGAGCGGGTCAACAACACAACACTGATAACAGCTCAGCACCAGCGAAGGGTCTCCCGCGTCAGCGGAGAGATGCTTCGGCCTGACCGAGTTGGCGCTACGACGCAGATTCGGGACCTGGCCTCAGCATGACAACAAACCCCGCGTTCCCGGCGAACGCCGCAGCCCCGCTCTACTGCTCCCGCTGCATAGATGACCGTGCAGTCAAAGTCATGGGGTTGGGCGCGCCGGCTGCTGCGACGATGGGCCCAACAATCCAGCGGAACGGATAGCTCACCTGGACCGTAAGCCTCTCGTTTCCGATGCGCGATGTAACCACAGTAATGTCACCTGGCACAAGACCCGATGTGAGGCCACACGCGGCCTCAAGGATGGTGGTGGGCGGTCTGACCGCCGTCGAAGGGCAAAAACCATCACCGTTCGAGTTCGGAACCACAATCCCGAATCGCGCGCCCTCGCGCGCGGCGTTGGCCAGGGTGTTGTACGTGAAGATCACCCGGCCGAACTCGATGATCCCGAAAAAGAGCAGCACCAGCAGCGGCAGCACCAGGGCAAACTCCACCAGGTCCTGGCCCGCCTCGCCCCGCCGGCGCCCCTGCCCCTCTCCTGTCCATGTCCCCTGCACCATGCCAGCCCCCTGCCGCGATCGCTCCCGTGCGGATAAACAGCCCGGTCCCCTTCGCGGAAACCGGGCTGCGCTGCACCGATCCATGAAAACTCCCGGCCGTGCCTGCCGGGCCGCCACGAAACCAAGGGCATTATAACAACAAACACTTCGGTCGTCAAAGCCCGCCGCAACTGTTTCAAGCATCAGGGGTCAGGCATCAGGGGTCAGGCATCAGGGGTCAGGCATCAGGGGTCAGGGGTCAGG
>DAOUAT010000370.1:0-6171 GCA_034433275.1 Anaerolineae bacterium | reverse complement strand
AGATAATATCGCATATGATTACCAGGGGACGTATCCGGGGATCGGCATGCCCATGGTGATGCTGTCGGCGCGGCTGCTGGCGGAGCGATTGAGCCGAGAGAGCGACTTGCGCTGACGTTTGACCACGGCTATAATGTAGCTACATCGTTGGCTACAAGCTGGGAGGGAAGGACGCTATGCCACAGGTCGGGATTCGCGAGCTAAAAAACGACACGTCGGAGATTATCCGGGCCGTGCGTGAAGAACGCGCCGAGTACGTGGTCACGCTGCGAGGCCGGCCGGTGGCTTTCATCGTGCCCGTAGACGAAGGATGGGCGGAAGCTGAGGCTGCGCGCGCCGCGGCAAAGGCCCGCGACAATGCCGCCTTCTGGGAACGCATGGAGGCGCTGGGCGCAGAGATTGCCGCAAAATGGCAAAGCGACAGCACCGGTGTGCAATTAGTCGAAGACCAAAGGCGCTGAACAGTGTCACCCGATGCCTATGTGTTGGATGCCAGCGTTCTGGTGGCGGCTGCACTCCCCAACGAGCCGTTCCATCCTGACGCAAAGACGCTGATGAAACACCTCTTGGACGATGGCCTGTACGTATTCTTACCGACCATCGCCTTTGCAGAAGTAGCGGCCGCCATCGCGCGCGGCACAGGGGACGAGAGGTTAGCTTTGGCGGTCGTCGCGCAATACGCCACCCGTGCCGGGCTGCGTCAGATGACGGTTGACACAACGTTGGGGAACCATGCGACAGAAATCGCAGCGAGGCAGCGCATTCGTGGCTGCGATGCAGTTTATGTCGCGTTAGCCGATCTTGAGCAGGCTGTTTTGGTCACATTGGACGGCCAGCAACGCGAACGGGCGCCGTCGAGCATTGCTGCGCGCACGCCCGCGCAGACGATGGTCGAGTGGTTTCAGTCGTGACCCCAAGTTGTGAACGCCGGCTGCCTGATTGACGAGCCCAACGCATAGCAGTAAAATGCAAACGGAGGTGCACGATGACGGTGGATATGGTGGCTGTGTGGCCGTTGCTGGAACGCTTGCAGCGACGGGCGCAAGCGTTGGAAAGCGAAGCCGCCGCGCTGCGCGCCGATGTGCGCCAGGTCGTCCAGGCGCTCGATCAGGTCGTGGCGACCTACGATGTCGAGGGCGAGGAATACGTCATCACGTCCGGCGATGTGCTGGCCGTGCGCGAGCGGCTGATAAAACCACACTCCGAAGAGATTATTCAGGAGTTAGCGCTGGCAGATAAGATGGCACAACGCCAGAGTCAGTGGCCGGTCGAGAAGCAGAAGCGCCGCTTCCGCGAGACGGTCGAGGCAATCCGCGCCCAAGCCATCGCTGACGGTACGGCCATTGATGATCCTGCGGAGGCGGCGATCGGTGACTAAACGGCGCTTGCGGGTTGTGGTGGATACCAATGTTGTCATAGCGGGGCTCAAGGCCAGGAATCTGCACAGCCCGACGCGGGAGTTGTTGGAGCGGTGGGAGAACGATGAATTTGATTGGCTCTATTCTGATGACTTACGCGCAGAGTATGCCGAGAAACTCCGAGAAAAACAGGTAGATCCGTCCAGGGCGAGAGGGTTCCTCGCCCGACTGAAGCAACGAGGTCATCTGATACCGCTGACAGGAGAAGATCTGATCCCGCGCATCCCTGCTGACCCCGACGACGATGTCGTAATCGCTTGCGCCATCGTGGGGCGAGCGACGCACCTGGTCACTTACGACCCCCATCTGCACGCCCTGGGCGAGGTCTACCGGGGCGTGCGTATCCTTGACGGCGTGCGTATCCTTGACGGCCTGCACTTCCTCTACGTCTTGCGCGGCGACACCCGGCCTGCTTGAGCGATCCCGTATCTCGCACTATGCGCTGCTCACACAGGGAAACCTTCACCGATGTCTGACCACCCCAATTCACCTATCGCCACCCCCGAAGACTACGCCGAGTGCCGGCGCATCATGTTCGGGGCCAGCAGGAACTACTCGTTCGCCAGCCGGCTGCTGCCGCGGCGCGTGCTGCGCCATGTGGAGGCGCTGTATGCGCTGCTGCGCGTCGGCGATGACCGGGTGGATGTGTCGCACCAGGGCTTCAGCTCGGGCGCCGCGGCCATTGCGGACTGGGAACGCGCCTATTGGCAGGCGTTCGAGTCCGGCCGCAGCGCCCATCCGGTGCTGCGCGCCTATCTGGACACCGCGCGCGCCTGCGGCATCCCGGCCGAGGTGATGGCCCCCTACTTCCGCGCCATGCGGGAGGATCTGACCATCACGCGCTTCCTGGCGTTCACTGATCTGCACCACTACATGGAGGGCAGCGCCATCGTCGTCGGCCGGGCCATGACCTACATCCTGGGCGTGCGGCCCCCGCACACCGTGGAGCAGACGTTACCCCACGCGGACAGCCTGTCGGTCGCCATGCAGCTCAGCAACTTCTGGCGGGACATCGGCCAGGACTGGCGCATCGGCCGGGTGTACATCCCGGGTGAGGACCTGGCGCGGTTCGCCGTGACCGAGGCGGACCTGGCCGCGGGCCGGGTGACGCCGGCGTTCACCGCGCTGCTGGAGTACGAGTTCGAGCGAACGGAGGCGTACTACCGGCACGCGGCGATCGGCGTGCGCAACCTGAAGACGGGCCGCTGGGGCGTCATGGCCGGGCTGGAGGTTTACCGCGGCATCCACAACGCCATTCGTCGCAACGGCTACGACGTCTTCACCCGCCGCGCCACGACAACGCGGTGGCAGAAGCTGGGGCTGGCGCTGCGGGCGCAGGGGCGGTTATATTTCGGAAGAAGCGAAGACACAGGTGCGCAAGGCCATCCAGCTCCGGCCAAAAGCCTTTGACAACCGCTTGCCTTATTATTAGAATAGCCTTAATGCTACGTTGTGCTGTGTGAACCTGGTTGAATGGAGGTAAGATCATGACCGCTGTCGCCACAACGCTCGGTCGCCTCCGGGCGTTGGAACGAATTTATTCCCAGGGATACACGGACAAAGTCGTTGATTTGACAGTTCGCAAGCTCTTGGAGCACCAGATCCAAAAAGATGAAGCACAATTGGCCGAGCTGCGCGAAGACTTAACGCGCTTTGAACAGAGCTACGCCATGAACTCAGATGATTTCCACATTCGGTGCCAGGCGGGCCAGATGGGCGATGACGCGGATGTCTTTGAATGGAACGCGCTGTATCTGATGCACACTCGCCTTGCCAGTGCGGTGAAGACCTTGCGCGGCCAGCTACGGGAGTGAGCCATGTCCGTGGAGGCTTTCCTGATCATTGCCACATCGGCAGCGTAAACGCAGTTGAGCCAGGCTCGCCCATGAGCCTGGCTCAACTGTTGGATCACATCGCCGCGCTTATCGCCTAAAAACAGATCAAGGCACGAGGTCGGTAGTTACCTTTAGGCGAGGTCAAACCGGTCCAGGTTCATCACCTTGCTATGCGCGCAAAGGTCTCGCGGATATCGCGGGCGGAGGCGAGAGGGATCGGTTGGCCGTTCGGCCCTTCGGGGTTGACGTAGATCAGGCCCATCTGCACGGCAGCCAGCAGGTTCTCGAGCTCGCAGTCGCCGGAGTAGCGCTTGTCACCCAACCACGGCGCGATCAGTTCCCCTTGTGCAGCGCCAGAAGCGCCCCTGCGACCAGACACACACCGGCAGACACCTGCAGCGCCAGCACGATGCCGGCCGCGTCGCGCGCGACCAGGCCGGCCAGGATCGGCCCGATGAAGAGGGCGATGTTCACGACCACGTTGTAGACCGCAATGTAGTTGGTGCGATCCTCGGCCGGGGTGACGGAGACCAGGTTATCGAACAGGGTCACGACGATAGCCGCGTTGAACAGGCCGGACAACGCGGCCCAGGGGACCAGCCACCATGCCGCAGGGGTTATCGAGGTCAACAAGGGATACAGCGCGTACCCCAGCGCGCCGGCCGCCAAAGCGTGCGCCCGGCCGATCCGGGTTACCAGGCGACGGATCAGCAGAGAACCGATCACCATCGTGCCGGAGGCCACGGTCATCACCACGCTGACCTGGACATCGCTGGCGCCCAGATTGCGCACCCAATACAGCGGCAGCAGCGGCGCGATCATCCCCAAAGCCAGCTGCACTACACCCACCGCGACCAGGAAGCGGCCGAAGCACGGATGGCGCAACATCCGGCCGAGCTCAGGCCAGAACGCCGGCTGCGGGCCTGCGACAGGCGGCGGATCGGCCACGTGGATGCGCCGCACATAAACCCAACTGATCATCGCACCCGTGAAGCCGATCAGGAAGAGGACCTGATAGTTGAGTGGGAAAGGGAGCAGTCGCAAAAACTGACCGCCCAGCAGCGTGGTGATGGTGCTCGCCAGCCCGAAGCCGGCAATGCGCCAGCCCACCACCTGCGTCATGCGATCGGCCGGCACCGCATCGGCCAGCATGGACAGGAAGGCAACGTTGCTGACGCTGGAAGCGAACGCACCCAGCACCCAGATAAGCGCGGTGATCTCGGCCCGGGCCTGAACGAAGATGAACGGCACCAGTGCGACCAGCAGGAACAGCAGCCGATACCATAGCCCGCTGCCGATCACCCAGGCCATGCGGTGGCCGGTACGGGTGATCAACCGGCCGGCAGGGATCTGCCACAGCACGCCGACCAGCGCCGGCCCGTAGGTGATCGCGCCCACCAGCAGGCTCGACGCGCCCAGGCGGACGATGTACACCTGCAAGAACGCGACGAGCGCGCCCCACACCACGCCGAACCAGGTGATCTCCCACACCAGGTAGCGGATGTTGGCCTCCACCTGCGCCGGGGTCGACGGCGCGTCAGGCGGGCGGCGGAAGGGGTTCAGGCGGTTGAGTGGCATAGGGTGAATGAGCGAATCAGCGAATGGCGAATCAGCGAATGGCGAATGGCGAATGACGAATGACGAATGACGAATGGCGAATGACGAATGACGAATGACGAATGACGAATGACGGAATACGCACCACGCACCACGTAATCACGCATCACGTAATCACGCATCACGCATCACGTATCACGCATCACGCTCCACCAGCTCCACCAGCACGCCGTGCGCGCCTTTGGGATGGATGAAGGCGATCTTGCCGTAGGCGCCCTGTTTGGGCGTTTCGTCAATGAGCTGGCTGCCTTTGGCCTTGAGGTCGGCCAGGGTCGCTTCGATGTCATCCACCTCCAGGCAGATGTGGTGCAGCCCCTCTCCGCGCTTGGCCAGGTATTTGCCGATGCCTGAGTCTGCGCTGAGCGGCTCCAGCAACTCGATCTCGGAGTCGCCACTGGGCAGGAACGCCATCTTGACGTCTTGTTCCGGCATCTCCCGCACGTCGGTCACGGTCATCCCCAGCGCATCGCGGTAAACCGCC
Source organism: Anaerolineae bacterium (assembly GCA_034433275.1). Classification (GTDB taxonomy): domain Bacteria; phylum Chloroflexota; class Anaerolineae; order CG2-30-64-16; family CG2-30-64-16; genus DAOUAT01. The sequence goes on along the minus strand of DAOUAT010000370.1, from coordinate 820 downwards.
AATGCCTGGTCCAGGTTCTCAACGACGATGGCGATGTGGTCTATTTTTTTGATGGTCATGGTTCCTCTTTGGAGGTTGGAAGTTGGAGGTTGGAGGTTGGAAGAGGCCTCTAACCTCTAACATCCAACCTCTAACTTCCAATTAGTCCGGCCTTACATACCACTGCTCCCACTCGGCGTCGAAGTCGGCGATCTTGCTGATGTCCAGCTTGATGTACTTGCCGTTGGCGTCGGCGGCGACGGCGCCATCAGGCAGGTGGAGCTCGCCCGTGCCCTCGAAAAGGCGGCTGGTCTCACGGGTGATCCGGCCCACGGCGGTCAGTTCCACGCCCAGCGGCACGGGCCGGCAGAAGCGCACGCTGATCTCCCCCGTCACGCCCCAGATCGCCTCGCCGTAGCGGATCATGATCGCGCGGCCGATGGTCTCATCCAGCACCGCGGTGATGACGCCGCCGTGCATGCGGCCGGGGTAGCCCTGGTGCTGCTCCTCCGGCGTGAAGCGCGCCAGCAGCGAGCCATCCTCCTGCTCATAGAAGCGCACGTGGATGCCCGCAGGGTTGCTCTCGCCGCAGACGAAGCACATGCGGGAGGTGGGTTGTTTTTTCATGCGGTCAAAAATCCTGAAAGTTCCAACGGATGTTCTCCTCAGTCACCGTTCGAGTCGCGCGACTTGTCATTTTCATGGGAAGCGCGTAAAATGCCGATTGAGGCGACCTATGAGTGCGACTGCGGGTGTTGGTCAGCGTCCCTACTTTTTTTGGGACTACGATATCACGGACGACGAAATCCGCGCCATTCTGCGCGCGGGCGAGCCGTTTGAC
>DAOUAT010000369.1:0-9475 GCA_034433275.1 Anaerolineae bacterium | reverse complement strand
CCAGCTCTTCTATTCCACGCAGATCCCCGTGTGCCTGTGGTTCATCGCGCGCAGCAAAGCTCCCTCCCCTTCACAGGGGGAGGGCCGGGGTGGGGGTCAGCGCCGCGACCGTCGCGGCGAGATCCTCTTCATTGATGCGCGCAAACTCGGTGCGATGACCGACCGCGTACACCGCGAGCTGACCGACGAGGAGATCGCCCGGATCGCGGGGACGTATCATGCGTGGCGCGACCCCTCCCCCAGCCCCTCCCCTGCGAGGGGAGGGGGGTATGCCGACATCCCCGGCTTCTGCAAAGCGGCGACGCTGGCCGACGTGCGGGCGCACGACTACGTGTTGACGCCGGGCCGCTACGTGGGCGCGGAGGCAGTCGAGGAGAACGGCGAGCCGTTCGAAGCGGTCATGGTGCGACTGGTCGAGACGCTGCGGGCGCAGCAGGCCGAAGCCGCACGGCTGGACGCGGCGATTGCGGCGAATTTAGAGGGGTTGGGGTATGGGTTATCGGAATGAGCGGCCGACGATATGTCGAATAAAAGCGGTTTCTTCGACATATTTCCGCGATATGTCGTCGCGGACGACATGTTTGGCTGAACATCTCCATCCAGACACGTCCAAAATGGGCCAATTCTTGGACATGTCACCTGAATCATGTCCAAAGCATGGACATATCCGGTGCCGAAGCTGATCTCCGGCGCGGTGCGGGTGGGGGAGGCGGCGAAACGGTTCTTGGAGGCGATCGTATGAAACCAGGGCCGAAAGACAGACGTTATCGCGTCCTGATCACCGGGCGCGAATTGGAGGAGCTCCAGAAACACACCTGGATGATGGCCGAAGCGTTCGGCCTCGACCGGCGCATCGCGTTGTACCAGGGCCAGCGACCGATCACCCTGTACGATTGGGACTTGGACTGCCTGGTGGACGTCATAACCGACGCGCTAGCCACTTCGACCGAATACCCGGACAGGTCAGGCCCAGGCTACGAGGCGCTGCGTCAGCTTCACGATCGCATCGAACGGCTGAGAGAACAAGGGAACACCGGCGAACAAGGATAAGCGAAGATGTCCGAGCCCCTCATCCCCAAGCACGGCGGCTACCGCAACCTGAAAACCTTCCAGATCGCGCAGCTCATCTACGACGTCACGGTGCGCTTCTGCGACCGCTACATCGAAAAGCGCAGCCGCACGCACGATCAGATGGTGCAGGCCGCGCGCAGCGGCGTCCAGAACATCGCGGAGGGCAGCATGGATTCGGGGACGTCGAAGAAGATGGAGATGAAGCTGACGAACGTAGCGCGCGGCAGTTTGGAGGAGCTGAGGCTGGATTATGAGGATTTTTTGAGGCAGAGAGGGCTGCCTAAATGGGAACCGAGCCATCCGATATTGATGCGTTTCAAGGCGAAGCGCTGCGCCAAGCTGGAGGATGTTCAATCTTGGGTGGCGGAGGAAGTGAAACGCACACGGACAAACACGGACATACAAGGACAATCTGTCGAAGCTCGAACACCCGTGTCCGTCGGTGTTAGTCCGTGTGGCCCCCTCTACCCTCCGACACTGGTAGCCAATGCCGCGCTTTCCCTTCTAAATGTGACCTGCTATCTTCTGGACCGCCAACTCTCCTCCCAAGCCGCCGCCTTCGAGCGGGAGGGCGGCTTCACCGAGCGGCTGTACCGCGTGCGCAGTGCGGCGAAGCGAGGTAAACCATGACCGCGTTCAACGAATCGGTCGTCGAGGCGGCCGCGCTGGCCTGGCTGGCGGGGCTGGGCTACGCGGTGCGCTTCGGGCCGAGCATCGCGCCGGGCGAGCCGGCGGCGGAACGAGAAGACTACGGCCAGGCGGTGCTGGCCGGTCGGCTGCGAGATGCACTGGCACGGCTCAACCCGCACGTGCCGCCGGCCGCGCTGGACGAAGCCTTCCGCAAGCTCACGCGGCCCGACCGGCCCACGCTGATTGCCAGCAACCACGCGGCCCACCGCACGATCGTGGAGGGCGTGCCGGTGGAGTACTTCCGGCCCGACGGTTCGCTGGGCGGGGATCTGGTGCGCGTCCTGGATTACAACGATCCTGACAACAACGACTGGCTGGCCGTCAACCAGTTCACCGTGGTCGAGAACCGCATCGAACGCCGCGCCGATGTGGTGCTCTTTGTCAATGGTCTGCCGCTGGCGGTGATGGAACTGAAGAACGCCGCCGATGAAAAGGCCACCATCTGGGCCGCCTTCAACCAGCTTCAGACCTACAAGCAGCAGATCCCCGCGCTCTTCACCTTCAACGAGGCGCTGGTCATCTCCGACGGCATCCATGCGCGCATCGGCGCCCTCACTGCCGACCGCGAACGTTTCATGCCCTGGCGCACCATTGATGGCAGACGGCTTGACGACGACCATCTCCCCCAAATCCAGGTGCTCATCCAGGGCGTCTTCGACCGGCGCCGATTCCTCGATCTCGTGCGCTACTTCATCGTCTTCGAGGACGCGGGGGACGGCGCGCTGATCAAAAAGATGGCCGGGCACCACCAATATCACGCGGTCAACGCGGCGGTCGAGGAGACGCTGCGCGCGTGCGCGCCCACGCCAGAAGAACAACGCATCGGCGAGCTGCGCAGGGTCTACCTGGTGCGCAGGCCAGACGAGGGCCGCGCGCGCCAGCCTGGCGACCGGCGCATCGGCGTCGTGTGGCACACGCAAGGCTCCGGCAAGAGCCTGACCATGGCTTTCTACGTCGGCAAGATCATCCAGCACCCCGCCATGGCGAATCCTACCGTCGTCGTGCTGACCGACCGCAACGACCTGGACAACCAGATCTTCGACAACTTCAGCCTGGACCAGGACCTGCTGCGCCAGCCGCCCGTGCAGGCCGAGAGCCGCGCCGACCTGCGGGCCAGGCTGGGCGTGGCGGCCGGCGGGGTGATTTTCACCACCATCCAGAAGTTCTTCTTCGAGGAGAACGGCGCGGCCGGCGGCGCGCTCTCCGAACGGCGCAACATCGTGGTGATCGCCGACGAGGCGCAGCGCAGCCAATATGACTTCATTGACGGCTACGCCCGGCGCACGCGCGACGCGCTGCTCAACGCCTCGTTCATCGGCTTCACCGGCACGCCCATCGAGCGCACCGACGCCAATACGCGGGCGGTCTTCGGCGACTACATCAGCATCTACGACATCCGGCAGGCGGTGATTGACGGCGCGACGGTGCCCATCTACTACGAAAACCGGCTGGCGAAGCTGCTGCTGGATGAAGCCGAGCGCCCCAGGCTGGACTCCGACTTCGAGGAGGCGACCGAGGGCGAGGAGCTCGAGCACAAGGAGCGGCTGAAGAGCCGCTGGGCGCAGTTGGAGGCGCTGGTCGGCGCGGAGCGCCGCGTGGCGCTGGTGGCGGCCGACCTGGTGGAGCATTTCGAGAACCGTCTGGCCGCGCTGGAGGGCAAGGCGATGGTCGTCTGCATGAGCCGGCGCATCTGCGTGGACATCTATAACGCCATCGTCAAACTGCGCCCAGACTGGCACTCCGACGAGGATGCGCAGGGGACGATCAAGATCGTCATGACCGGCTCAGCGACCGATCCGCTCGACTGGCAGGGGCACATCCGCAACAAAGCGCGGCGGCAGGGGCTGGCGGGTCGGTTCAAGGATCCCAACGATCCCTTCCGCATCGTCATCGTGCGCGATATGTGGCTCACCGGGTTCGACGCGCCGTGCCTGCACACCATGTATGTTGATAAGCCGATGCGCGGGCACGGTTTGATGCAGGCCAGCGCGCGGGTCAATCGCGTCTTCAAGGACAAGCCCGGCGGACTGGTGGTGGATTACCTGGGGTTGGCCGAGGAACTGCGCGACGCGCTGGCGACCTACGCCGAGAGCGGCGGCGCGGGCGAGACCGCGGTGGATCAGGAGCAGGCCGTCGCGGCCATGATTGAGAAGTACGAGGTGTGCTGCGGGCTGTTCTACGGCTTCAATTGGTCGAAGTGGGCCGGCGGCCCACAGGAACGGCTCAGCCTGCTGCCTGCGGCACAGGAGCACATCCTCAAACAGGAGGATGGCAAGGCCAGGCTGCTCGATGCGGTCACGGGGCTTTCGCACGCCTTTGCGCTGGCTGTCCCCCACGACCGGACCATGGCGATCCGGGATGACGTGGCCTTCTTCCAGGCCGTACGGGCGGTGCTGGCCAAGCCCGCGCCCGGCGAGGGCCGTGATGCCGAAGCTCTCGACCAGGCGATCCGCCAGATCGTCTCCAAAGCCATCGTCTCCGATGAGGTGGTGGACATCTTCGCGGCCGCGGGCCTGAAGAAGCCCGACATCTCGATCCTCTCCGACGAGTTCCTGGCCGAGGTGCGCGGGCTGCCGCAGAAGAACCTGGCCGTCGAGCTGCTGCGCAAGCTGCTGATCGGCGAAATCCGGGCGCGCAGCCGGCGCAACGTCGTCCAGGCGCGCTCATTTGCCGAAATGCTTGAAGAAGCCATCCGGCGTTACCAGAACCGGTCGGTCGAAAGCGCACAGGTCATCGAGGAGTTGATCGCCCTGGCCGAGGAGATGCGGGAAGCCGGCCAACGCGGCGCAAAGCTCAACCTGACCGAAGACGAGGTCGCGTTCTACGATGCGCTGGAGGTCAACGATAGCGCAGTTAAGGTTCTGGGTGACGATACGCTCAAGAGCATCGCCCGTGAGCTTGTGCAGACTGTTCGCAACAGCGTTACTATTGACTGGACGCTGCGCGAGAACGTCCGCGCCCGAATTCGCGTGCTGGTCAAACGCATCCTGCGCAAGTACGGGTATCCGCCCGATAAGCAGGAGCGGGCTACGCTGACGGTGCTGGAGCAGGCGGAGGTTCTGTGTGCAGAGTGGGCAGCCGGATGAGCAGGAGACAAATAGCCGAGACACAGCCTGTGGCTATGCGCCGGACATGCCCGAACGGGGATCGCGGCGCCTGGCCTTCGCACGGCAGCCGTGCTATACTGTCCTCACGCCGACGAGCCCAAGATCCCCGTGAAAGGATCATTCATGGAAGTCGTGATCAGAAACGAGCGTGCAGAAGAGGCCCGGACGGTTGAAGAGGTGACCCGGGAAGCCTTCTGGAACCTCTATGCGCCGGGCTGCAGTGAACACTACATCGTGCATGTCATACGCCAACACCAGGACTTCATCCCCGAGTTGGACTATGTCGCGCTGGTTGACGGGCGAATCGTGGGCAACATCATGTACACCCGGGCCGCCCTCATCGGTGAAGATGGCGAGACCCTGGAGATTGCCTCCTTCGGCCCCGTGAGCGTGCTGCCCGCGTATCAGAGACAGGGGATCGGCTCCGGGTTGATCCAACATTCGCTCCAGGCCGCCAAGGCGCTCGGCTGGAAGGCCGTCGCCATCTACGGGGACCCGCACAATTACTGCAAGCACGGCTTCAGGAACGGGAAAGACCTGGGCATCAGCGACGGTAGCGGGGATTATCCCCACGGCTTGCTGGCCCTGGAATTGGAGCTGGGTGCGCTCGCCGGACACCGTTGGCGCTTTCAGACTAGCCCGGTCTTTGAGTGCAGCGAGAGCGATGTGGAAGATTTCGACAGGCAGTTTCCGCCCAAAGCGAAGGGGTATCAGTACAGCCAGGAGATCTTCGCCATCGCGGTGCGTTCCTTCTTGAGGTGAACTACTTGACCCCCATCACCGAGATCATCGAGCAACGGTATTCATGTCGCGCCTATGCCACGGCGCCGATTGCCCCCGAGCAGGCGGAGGAATTAGCCCGGTGCGCGGCCGCGGTCAACGCCGGGCCGTTGGGCACACCGCTCCACTTCACAGTGGTGGCTGCTGCGCCGGGGGACAGCCGGGCGCTCAGGGGCTTGGGCACCTACGGCTTCATCAAGAACCCGGCCGGCTTCATCATCGGCGCGGCCGGGCCGGGCGAGCGGAACCTGGAGGATTTCGGCTACGGCATGGAGGCCATCATCCTGCACGCCACCAGCCTCGGCCTGGGGACTTGCTGGCTCGGCGGCAGCTTCACCAGGAGCAGCTTCGCCAAACGCATCAACGCCACCGACGCCGAGGTCGTGCCGGCGGTGACCGCAGTCGGCAACGCGGCCGAGAACAACCGTGCGCGCGACCGGCTGCGCCGCATGGCCCGCTCCGACACCCGCCTGCCGTGGGACGCGTTGTTCTTCGCCTCTGACTGCGTCACGCCCCTCGCTGAATCAATCGCCGGGCCGTACGCGACGCCGTTGGCGATGCTGCGCCTGGCGCCATCGGCCAGCAACCGCCAGCCCTGGCGCGTCGTTCAGGATGGGTCGGCGCACCATTTCTACCTGCAACGCACCCCGGGGTACGGACGGGGGCTCCCCTTCACGCTGTTGGGCCTGGCCGACCTGCAACGCGTGGACATCGGGATCGCCATGTGCCACTTCGAGCTGACCGCCAAGGAGCTGGGCCTGGCGGGGCAGTGGACGGTGCGCCGGCCGTCCGAGCCACCGGCGGGCGGCACGGGCGAATACATCGTCACCTGGGTCGGCCAGGATGACCAGTCGCTGGAGGCCGGGAAGCGATGACACACACTTTCCCGAAAGCGCCGCCGGACTGTGCCCACTCCCCCGCTCTTTCAGCCCGCTATGTCCACACCAACCTGATCGCGGCCGAGTGGCAGGCGCTGGCCCGCTTCTACGGGGCTGTCTTCGGCTGCGTGCGCGTGCCGCCGGAACGCGATCTGGCCGGCCCGGATAAGGGTGAAGACTGACGTGCGCAGCGAACAAGAGATGCTCGACCTGATCCTGGACACCGCGCGGCAGGATGAGCGCATCCGAGCCGTGATCCTGAACGGCTCGCGCGCCAACCCCAACGCGCCGCGCGACCGCTTCCAGGATTTCGACATCGTCTACATCGTAACCGATGTGGCGCCCTTCCGGCACAACCTGGACTGGATCCGGCGCTTCGGTGAGCTGATGATCCTGCAGATGCCCGATGAGATGGACGATCCGCCGTCCGACAACCCAGACGGCTTCACCTATCTGATGCAGTTCGCCGACGGCAACCGCATTGACCTGGGGGTTGACCCGCCGGCCATGCTCCCCGAACTGGTCAGGGACAGCCAGAGCATCGTGCTCCTGGACAAGGACGGGATCGTCCCGCCGCTGCCCCCGGCCAGCGACCGCGACTACCTGCCCCAGCCGCCGACCGCCAAGTCGTTCGCCGATTGCTGCAACGAGTTCTGGTGGGTCTGCCCCTACGTGGCCAAGGGGTTGTGGCGCGCGGAGTTGCCCTACGCCAAACAGGTGCAGGAGCACTACGTGCGCGACCAGCTCATGAAAATGCTGAACTGGGCGACGGGTGTGGAGACCGGGTTCACGGCCAGTCCCGGCAAATTCGGCAAGTATCTCCAGCGCTACCTGCCGCCGGAGGAATGGGAGCTGCTGCTGAAGACCTACGCCGACGCCAGTTACGAGCGCACCTGGGAGGCGCTGCTCGCCATGTGCGATCTGTTCCGGCTCACGGCCCAACGCGTGGCCGCGCACTTCGGCTACGATTATCCACAGGGCGACGACGCGCGGGTGAGCGCACACCTGCGGCACGTGCGGCTGCTGCCGCAGGATGCGCAGGAGATCTATTGAGCGCCGACCTGCACCAGATCCGACGCCTGGCCGCCAGCTAACCGTCACTGGACGCATCCGTCCGCACGGCCATGGAGGCCGCGGGCACAGGCACGCTCGATCCAATGCTCAACCTGCGTTTCATGGCCCTCAGCCCGTGGTTCCTGGAGACGAACTCATCCACGCTGAACAAGGCGATGCTCTCGCCGATCAACGCGAGGGGCAGATCCTCCAGCTTCTTGAAGCGCACGCACGACTTGCCCACATCGTAGCGCTTGCCCGTCGCCCGGTAAGCCGCCTCAAAGCGCTCCCGAACCTGGTCATCCATATAGATCCCCAGCAGATAGACCGCCATGTGGTTCTTCTGCGAGGCCAGCGCCGCACAGGCCAATGGCTGCCCGTTGTAGGTGTCGGAGCAGCGCGCCAGCGGCACCTGATAGACGATCATCCCCCAATTCACCGCCTCCTCGTAACCGGCCGGCAGGCTGGTCAAGATGGTCTGGCGGACCGCCTCGAGCGCGGCGCGCCGGTCGGCCGGCAGTTCGGCCAGGTATTGGGTGACTGTGGTGGCTGTGGCAGTAACACAAACACCTTGAAAATCCCGCTTGACTTGCGGGATTTTCAAGGTATGATCGGGACATGGAGGTACTACCTTGATGCCGTACGCCCAACACTACCCCGAGCCCACCGTCGGCGCGCTGATCTTCGACCCGGAAGGCCGCCTGTTCCTGATGCGCTCCCACAAGTGGGGTGGACGTTATGTCGTGCCCGGCGGCCACGTGGAGCTGGGCGAGACGCTGGAGGCCGCGCTGCGCCGCGAGGTGGCCGAGGAGACGGGCCTCGCCATCCACGACATCCGGCTCGTCTGCACCCAGGAGTTCATCTACGACCCGGCGTTTTGGCAGCCGCGGCACTTCATCTTCTTCGACTATGCCTGCCGAGCCGACCGTACCGAAGTGCGGTTGAACGACGAGGCAGAGGCATACGCCTGGTTCACGGTGGACGAGGCGCTGTGCCTGCCGATGGACGCATACACAGAACGGGCGATCCGGGCGCACCTGGCGCAGCAGGCCGGGAGGTAGCCCCTGCAGGGCAAGCCTATGCCGAGCTACAACACCCCCGACCTGGAGCGCACCGGCTTCGCACGCACCAACCGGCAGGCCATCACGCAGCGCGCGGCGATGAAAACACCTGCTGCGGCCGAGGCGGACAGCCTCGCGTTCACCTCCTACCCGAGCCGGGACACACGGCTCGGCGATCTGCCCATCAGCCAGGCGCTCCCGCGGCGAGAACGCCGCACAGTCGGGCCCTGGTGTTTCCTTGACCGCTTCGGGCCGCTGGCGTTCACCACCGGTCAACCGATGGACGTCCCGCCCCACCCGCACATCGGGTTGCAAACCGTGTCGTGGCTGCTGGAGGGCGAGGTGCTGCACACCGACAGCCTGGGCTGCGCGGCCATCGTGCGGCCCGGTGGCGTCAACATCATGACCGCCGGCCGGGGCATCAGCCACGCAGAGCAGACCCCGGCCCGCCACAGCGGCCGACTGAACGGCGTCCAGCTCTGGGTCGCGCTGCCGGCCGCCCACCGGGATGCCGAGCCAGCCTTCACGGGCCTCGCCGAGACCCCCTGCTGCGAGTTGTCGGGCGGCCTCCTGCGGGTCTTTGCCGGCGCGCTGGGCGGCGTGCGCTCGCCCGCGCCGCACTTTTCGCCGCTGGTGGGCGCGGATGTGACGGTGCATCCCGGCGCCACGGTGGAGATCCCATTGAACCCGGCTTTCGAACACGGGCTGCTGGTGCTCGAAGGGGAGTGCCTGCTGGACGGCCGGCCGCTGCCCGCCGGCGCGCTCCACGTGCTGGCCCCGGGCCCCGGCCGCGCGGCCTTCGCCAGCCGCGCCGGCGGCCGCCTGCTGCTGATCG
>DAOUAT010000368.1:0-6044 GCA_034433275.1 Anaerolineae bacterium | reverse complement strand
CTGGGGGAGATCCGGGCGGCAAGCGAGCGCGGCGTGGTGATCGTCAATTGCACGCAGTGCGTGCGCGGCTCGGTACACCAGGGGGAATACGCGGGCGGCGCGGCGCTGGCGCGCGCGGGCGTCATCAGCGGCTACGATATGACCGCGGAAGCCGCGCTGTGCAAGCTGTTCACCCTGTTCAGCGCCGGCCTTGCGCCGGATGAAGTGAAGGCGCAAATGGGCCGGAGCCTGTGTGGGGAAGTGACGGTGCGGGTGTAAAGAACCCGTTGCCATGTTGGAGTCGAGGCTTCAGCCGGTTTGCCGCGCAACGGGAGAGACCGGCTGAAGCCTCGAGTCCAGGTTGAGAGCACCTGAAACTTCGCCGCCCGGCTTACGTAGTAAAGGACAGAAAGATATCCGTCTGGGCGCCGGTTTCAACGGCGTTCAGCGCAGTTGAGGGGTGTGGCGATGGAAAGCAAACGGATCCAGGGCTTGGGCGCGCTGTTGATCGGCGTCAGCCTGATCGGGGTGGGCGCCCTGTTCTTGTTGAGCCAGATTTTCCGTTTCAATGTGTGGGCCGTGCTGTGGCCCTTCTTCATCATCGGGCCGGGGCAGCTCTTTTTCCTGGGCATGGTGGCCCTGGGCAAGACGGGCGCGCCGCTGGCGATCCCGGGCAGCATCGTGACCATGGTCGGCCTGATCCTGCTCTATCAAGCGATCACCGGGCACTGGTCGAGCTGGGCCTATGCCTGGGCGCTGATCGCGCCGACCGCGGTGGGGGTCGGCATCGCCATTACGGGGCTGTGGGCCGATGATCCGCGGGCCGCGCGCGCCGGTGGGATAGTCGCCGCGATCGGGTTGGCGATCTTCCTGTTTTTCGGTGTGTTTTTCGAGCTGGTGCTGAACATCAGTGGCTTTGCCGGCGGCTGGTTCGGCCGCATCATCGTGCCGCTGCTGCTCATCGGCTCGGGCGCAGGTGTGCTGTTTTTGGCGGTGGTGCGGCGCCGGGCGTAGTGGCGGTTGCGCTGGAAGGCCGACGCTGGGGTTTGCCTCGCACACGGCAAGCTGCGCCGTCCGGTTTCAGGGCTGGCGCCGTCGCGCGGCTGACCGGCTGAAGCCTCGATCTCAACGCTTCATGCTGGCCTTGTGGACGTTTGCGCGTTTGTCCGCCTATTTGAGCACGGCCGGCAGGTACACCCGCCGCCCCGCGCCCGGCTCCCCGGCGCCGTTGATCGGGTTACACGCCTCGATGCGCACGTCATCTACGTACATCCACGTGCGCGGCCCCGCGCTGATGTCGTCGTTATAAACCTCGAAATACAGCACCAGGCTTTGGCCGCGATAGGCGGTCAGGTCGAATTGGGCCAGGCGCCACCCCCCGGAGTTCGCCAGCATCTTGGTCAGCGTCTTCACCACCGTGTAGGTGCCTGGCCTGAGCAAAAGCACGCGCTGAAAATCGGCGTTGCCCGTGGTGGCCGCCGTGCCCGGCCAGTGCCAGAAGCTCAGGGTGATGCCGTCGGTGTCCGTGGGCAGGGTTACCGTCTGGTAGGCAGTGGAGTAGCTGGCGCCCGCCAGGGCCTGCTCGCCCAACAGATTCGTATTCTCCAATCCTGATGCAGCGGCTCCCTCGCCTGCGGTCATCACCGGCGTAACCCCCAGGCGGCCGGCGCGCAGGCCGGAGTGCGCGACCGTCGTCGTGTAGCCACCGGGATTGGCGGTTTGCGCGAAGAACCAACTGCTATTGGCCTCGAAGCCGCCGTTGCCCACGTGTTCGGTGCATGCTGTCACCGGCGTGGCGGTGGGCGTTGGCGTGGCGGTGGGCGTCACCGGCGCGGGCGGCGCGGTCGGTGTGGGGGATGGCGTGGGTGTCGCGGTGACGGCCGGCGGGGTGCTCGTCGCGGTCGGGGGGGCGGAAGGCGCGCACGGGAACGCGCTGACATCGTCTACGTAGAGCCAGGTGCGCGGCGCGGCCGCGGTGTTGTCGTTGTAGACCTCGAAGTAGAGCACCACGCTCTGGCCACGGTAGGGCGTCAGATCGAATGTGACCTGCTGCCAGGCCGTAGCGTTCGCCAGCATCTTCACCACTGTCGCCAGCAGGCTGTAAGTGCCGGGTTTTAGCAGCAGCACGCGTTGGAAATCCGTGTTCCCGCCGGTCGAATCCGTTCCGGGACGCAGCCAGAACGATAGGGTCGCGCTGGTCGCATCCACCGGGACGGTGATGGTTTGATACGCGGTGGAGTAGCTGGCCCCCAGCGGCGCCAGCTCGCCGAGCAGGTTGCTCTGGCTGCCCATGAACTGCGCTGCACCGCTGGCGGCGGTGGTTGCCGGCGCAATGCCCAGCCGCACCGAGCGCTCTCCGGTGTGCGCTTGCGCGGTGGTGTAGCCGGCCGGCGTCGCGGTCGCAGCAAATGTCCAGGCGGCCGTGGCCTCGAACCCGCCGTTGGTCACCAGGTCGGTGCATGCCGGTAGGGGGGTGGCGGTGCGCGTCGCGGTGGCGGTGGGAACAGGCCCGGTGTAAAGGCCCGCGGCCTCGGCCACGGTTGCCAGCGCGGTCCGGGCGGTGCGCACGACGTAGTCCAGGTTCACCCGGCTCAGTCGGTCGCCGGTGTTGTGATACCAGGGGTTGCGATCGCGCGGGATGGCGTCGTCGAAAAAGTTCTCGATGGCCATGAAGGACGCGTAGCCATAGTCCCAAAAGGAAGCGTGATCGGAGAAGCGGCTGGCTGTGCTCTGCTTGACCTCCAGTCGCAGGCCCTGGCTGTAGTTCTGATTGGCGGTGACAAAGCGGCCGGCCAGGTCAATCGAGTTGGCACGGGCGCCGCTGTGGACCTCCAGCGTGCGGTCGCCGTCGCTGTCCCAGCCGATCATATCCAAATTTATGAAGCCCATCACCTGCGCGCCGGTCGCGCTCAGGTTGCGCGCATAGACGATGCTGCCCCAATGGCCTTGCTCCTCCCCCGAAAAGTGGATGAAGCGAATGGTGTCGCGGTAGCGCTGCTGGCTCAAGATGCTGGCGAGCACCAGGGTGGCGGCCGAACCCGAGGCGTTGTCGTCCGCGCCCGGCGCCAGGTTGTAGGGCGATTCCGAGGTGTCGTCGAAGTGACCGCCCACCAGCCAGATGCGCTCTGGATTCACCGTGCCTCGCAACTCCGCGACTACGTTGCGCCCTGAATAGCTGCCGTAGGTCCAGTTGGCATAGGTGACGGGCAGGCCGAGCGCCAGGTAGCGCTGCGCCAGATACTTCTCGACGTTACGGATGGCTGAGGCGAAGGTGTAGCGCGTGGCCAGGGTAACATAGGCGCCGTCAATGATCGCGGGCCGCTCGCCGCTCAGGTCGGCGATGGCGTCGGAGATGGCCGTGGCGCTGACCTGGCCCAACATGGCGGCGACAGCGGGATCGCCGGCTGCGGAGGCGGCCGCGGGCGCGGCCGCGAGAGGCTGCTGGTCGAGGGGCAAAGGCTCCGGAGGGATCAGCGCCAGGCCGATGCCGGCGGCCGGCAACGTTTCCAGCAGATCCGCTTCTCGCTCGGCAGGCACGGCCAGCACGATCTGCCACGCATCCGCGTAGAGGATCCGGCCGAAGCGCGCGGACTGATCGGCCGCGTCGGGCGCCTGGGCATCCACGAAGTAGTAGACTTGCCCCACGGTGTCCGCGTCGAGCAGTTCCGCGGGGATGCCGGCCGCGGCCGCGTCTAGCGACAGGGTCGCGGGACCGCTGACCAGGTAGCGCTCCGGCCCGCCGGCATAGAGCGCGGCGTGAACGACGCCCGGCAGTTCCGCCAGCGCGGCCATCTGGCCGGCCGCCGGGCTCACCAGGAAGAGCTGCGGGCCGAACGCGTCGCTGGCGACCGCATCGGCGCCGGCCGCAGCGATAGGTGGCAAGACGCCGGCCAGGGCAACAGTAATCAGCAGAGCGATTCGGAACAGGTAGTAACGCGCGAACATAACCTTGATCCCTGGTGCAGCTTCGCATATAAAGATGACGCTACTGACCCGAGGAGGTAACGCGCCGATTAGGTGCCTATAGTTGTGCAGCTATCTTACGATCGGTCACGGGAAAGACGTAGGTTATCAGTTCGGGGCCGGCCACCCAGCGCACGGCCGCGCAGCCTATGGGGCGCGCCTCGCCCGCCATGTGTTCGGCGTGGAACGGGTGCAATGTGATGCGGAAGTGGGTGTACGCGTGCTTGATGGCCGACAGCGTGGCGCCGGTCCGGATCGCGACACCAGTTTGCTCGGCCACTGTGCGGATCAGCGCCGCGGCCAGGTCTTCGTCTGCCTCGGCGACACCGCCTGGAAAGCCCCAGAGCCCGCCCAAGAGGCCGTTGGCCGGCCGCTGGGCCAGCAGGTAGCGGCCTTCACCGTCCCGGATCGCGGCCGCGACGACATCGTAATGGGGTGTGCGGGGCTTGGGTGCTTTGACCGGCCGCTCGGCCACCCTCCCGTGGGTGCGCGCCAGGCACAGCCCGGCCAGGGGACAAGCAGGGCAGTCGGGCGTCTTGGGCACGCAGGCCAGCGCGCCCAGTTCCATCAGCCCTTCGTTCAGGTCGCCGGCCTGACTTGGCGCGGCGGCCACCAGCGCACCCGCCAACGCCCACAAACGGCGGATCGTCGCCGGCAGCCCCACATCTTCAGTGATATCGTAGACCCGGCACAGCACCCGGCGCACATTGCCATCTACGACCGGCTCGGCCGCGCCGAACGCCAGGCTGAGGATGGCGCCCGCGGTGTAGTCTCCGATGCCGGGCAGTCGGCGCAGCCCTTCCCGCGTCCCCGGCAGCTCGCCCCCCTGCGCGACAATTAGCTGCGCGGCCCGGTGCAGGTTGCGCGCCCGACTGTAATACCCCAGCCCCTCCCACGCCTTCAACACATCGTCCAATGGCGCCGCGGCCAGCGCGACCACATCGGGGAAGCGCGCCAGCCACCGCTCGAAGTAGGGGATGACCGTGGCGACTTGCGTCTGTTGCAGCATGATCTCGGAGATCCAGACCGCGTAGGGGTCGCGGCGACGACGCCAGGGCAGATCGCGGCGGCCGGCTGCGATCCAGGCGATCAATGCGTGCGCAATGGCCTCCGGGGCGGGAAGGAAACGAGTAGACATAAAAGATAGGCTGCTGCTTACTCTTACTGCCCCTGGAGCAGCAGCGGGCCCAGGCATTGGCCGGCAAATAAGAAGACGAAGAAGATTGCCAGGATGATCCAGCTCCATACCGGCATGCCGAGGAACACGGCCGGCGTTTTCTTCTTCTTGGGTTCAACTGGCTTGGGGAGTTCCGCCTGACAGCGCCAGCAAACGTTTTTGTCGTCGGGGTTCCACTGTCCGCATTTCGTGCAGTTCATGGGCGTCCTCGCAGAAAAGGTGTGATTCAAGCAGGCGTATGTTAGCACAAACGAAGCGGTGTGACAAGGGGCGCAGGTGCGTTTCGGCTTATACCCTTGCACCCGCCTCCTGGTCACCGCGCACCGTGAACATGAACAACACGGCCGCCACGACGCGGCCGGCAGTCGAGAGCCAGAACAGGGGCCGGATGTTGATCAGGCTCACCAGCCAGCTGCCCAACAGCGGCCCGACGAACGCGGCGCTGAACACCGATATCTGGTAGATGGCTGTGAAGCGCGGCCGGCGGTCAACGGGCGTCAGGCCCAGCAGCAGGTTGAAACTGGACAGGCTGTAGCCCGACCACAGGAACCCGGCCAGGGCCTCGACGAGCAATAGAAACCACGGGTCGGGCGCGACCGACCAGAGCAGCGGGACGATGGGAATCAGCAGGCCGGTGACGCGCATTACCCAGGCTGCGCCCCGCTGGTCGTTGAGCCGCCCCCAGATGCGCTGGCCGATGATATTGGTCAGGCTGTTGACCGCAGCCAGCAGGCCGATCTGAAATGGGGTCGCGCCCAGGTTGCGCACCAGGTACACGCTGAAGAACGGGCCGACGACCATCAAGGAGATGTTCCACAGGAACGCGACCGCGGTGAACGCGGCGAACCGGGGATGGCCCCGCAGCAGCGCCCACACGCTTTCGCTGCGCCCGGACGATGTGGCTGCAACTTGGGCGGGCGGATTC
>DAOUAT010000367.1:0-5087 GCA_034433275.1 Anaerolineae bacterium | reverse complement strand
ACAGCAACCGACGTGTCAGGGTTGAGAAGCTTCTCCCCCTGCTGGTACTCCTCGCGCTCGTCGTTTCGATCACCGGCTGTGGCCAGCCGGCCGCTCCCACGGCCGCGCCGCCCCCACCGACCGCCGCCCCCGCCGCGCCGCCCAAGGCCCCTGCCGCCGCCGGCCCGACCGAGGTGTTCAAGCTGGGCATCCTGGGCCCCTTCAGCGGTCCCAGTGCCCGCACCGGCCAGGAATTCAAGAATTCCGCCACGATGGCCTTCGACGCCATTAACTGGCAGATCGGGCACTACAAGATCGAGCCAGTCTGGATTGACTCCCAGTCGGACCCGGCTAAGGCCACCCAGGCCTATGAGCAGGCTGTTGTGCAAGACAAGATCCAGGCCGGCATCCTCAACTGGCACAGTTCCGTCGCCGTCGCCGTGATGGAGATCAACGCCAAGTACAAGGTGCCGCACTTCTTAGGCTTCGGCGCCACCGAGGTGGTTAACGAGAAGTTTGCGTCCGATCCTGAGAAGTACGGCTACAGGATGTATAAGGGCTGGCCCACGCCGGCCAAACTGAGCGTCTCTTACGTGCAGGCATTGGAGGACGCTATCGCCACCGGGGCCTGGACCCCGGCCGCCAAGACCGTCGCCATCTACGGCGAAGACACCGACTGGGGCCGCTCTTTCGGCGGCGCGATCAAGGGGCAGTTGGAGGCCAACGGTTGGACGACGGTCGGTGAGGAGTATTTCGACATCGCCCAGACCGAGTTCTACCCGTTCCTCAACAAACTCAAGGGCCTCGACCCCGCCCTGATCGCCGGCACCAGCACCGCGCCCCCGTCCTTCTCTGCGTTCATCAAGCAGGCTGACGAGGTGGGGCTGAAGAGCCTGATCATCGCCGACGGCCTGGGCTGGGTGGGCGAGTGGTACGACTTGACCGGCGCATCCTCGAACTATGTGCTGGATCAGATCCCTGGCTGGGCCACGGACAAGGCCAGGGCTTTCGCCAAGGACTTCGAAGCGAAATGGGGCATCACGCCCAGCCCGTCATCCGGCGGCCTGGCCTACGATGGCACCAACTTCTTCATTGCCCTGGCTCAGGATATCTACAAGCAAAACAACAAGCTTTCCAGCGAGTTGATCCATCAGTTTGTCAAGGACAACGTGTGGACCGGCAAGTGGGCCTACACCGACGGCATCGTCATGAGCAACTATTCCGCCACGCCTGAGACCGTGCCCGATCCGGTCGTCGGCAAAGGCTACTACATCTTCCCGGTGTTGCAGTACTTCGATGGCGAGGGCAAGATCGTCTATCCGCCCGAATGGGCTGAGCAGAAGGTCCAGCCGAAGCCGTAGTGTAAAGGCATCACAGACCAGGTTTCTCGAAGAAACCTGGTCTGTGATGGCGCCAACGACCGGTGGCCTATAAGGGAGGTGACTCTTGAGCTTGCTTGAGACCCAAGAGATCGTTAAGAATTTCGGCGGTTTGACCGCCGTCAACCACGTATCCATTAAGGTCGAGCCGGGTGAAATCGTCGGCCTGATCGGGCCTAACGGCGCGGGCAAGACGACTTTTTTGAATTCCATTGCTGGCAGCTTTAAGCCGAGCAGCGGCCGCGCCATTTTTGCTGGCGAGGACACCACCGGCGCGCCGGCCGAGGTCATGTGCCGCAAAGGCATGTCGCGCACCTTCCAAATCCCGTTGCCCTTTCCCAAGCTCACCGTGCTGGAGAACGTCATGGTCGGCGCGGTGTTCGGCGCGCAGCATCTCCATGGTAAGTCCGCACGGCAGCGCGCGGGCGAGGCGTTGGAATTCGTCCATTTTCCTTTGCCGCTAGACACGCCGGCCGAGCAGCTCAACGCAGTACAGCTCAAGCGCCTGGATCTGGCGCGCGCCCTGGCGTGCGGCCCCAAGTTGCTGCTGCTGGATGAGTTGGCCTCGGGCCTGACCCCCAGCGAGTTAGAGGACATGATGGCTATCATCCGTCTGATTCGCGAACAGGGGATCGCGATCATCGTTGTCGAGCATATCATGCGGGTTATCAAGGGCATCTGCAGCCGCGTTTTTGTCTTGCAGTACGGCACCAAGATCGCCGAAGGTAGCACCGACGCTGTGCTTCAGGATCCGGTGGTCATTGAAGCCTATCTCGGCACCAGCGAACTGGGCCATTAGCCTCGATCGCTCTCGATTCCAAGCGTTGGGAGGTCAGATTGCTCAAGATCAGCCACCTCGATGCCAGTTACGGTTTCCTGCAGATCCTCTGGGGTGTTTCCCTGGAGGTCGCGGCCGGCGAATTTGTCGCGCTGATCGGCCCCAACGGTGCAGGGAAAAGCACAACTTTGCGCAGCATCGCGGGCCTGTTGACGCCAAAAGGCGGCGAGATTCTCTTCAAGGGCCAGTCCATCGGTGGATTGCCCGTTCACAAGGTGAGCCGCCTGGGGATCAGCTATGTCTCCGAAAGCCTCAACCTTTTCACGGACATGTCAGTGCGCGAGAACCTGCTCTTGGGCGCCTACACGGTGCAGGACAAGCAGAAGCAACTCGAAGCCCTGACTTTCATTTTTGACCTGTTCCCGCGGCTGGCCGAGCGCAAGAACCAGCTTGCGGGCACCATGAGCGGCGGCGAGCGCAAAATGCTGGCCATCGCCCGCGGCATGATGTCCAGCCCGGAGCTGATGCTGGTAGACGAGCCGTCCCTGGGCCTGGCGCCCTACCTGGTAGCCGATGTTTTCAACTCGCTCAGGAGGCTTCAGGAGCGCGGGGTCACGATCCTGCTGGTGGAGCAGCGCGTCAACGCGACCCTGGAGATCACCGATCGCGCCTATGTGCTCGAACACGGCCGCGTGGCGCTTGAGGGTCCCAGCAGCCAGCTCAAGACCAACGAGCACGTCCGCAAGGCGTACCTGGGCTTTTGAGCGCGGCCCAAACGGGAGGGAGATTCGCTATGGAACAAACACGTCCCATTCGGGTGGCGCAGGTCAGGTCCGATCGCAACCTGAAGGTCATCCTGACCCGCAACAAGCCCGCCGTGGCCGTCCTGCTCGGTTCGCTGGTGTTGGCCGTCTTCCTGGGTATCCAGACCGGGCCCGCGCAACTGATCAATACCTTCGTCACCGGCGGCATGTGGGCGCTGCTGGCAGTCGGCCTGGCGTTGGTTTTCGGCGTGATGAACATCCCGCACTTCGCGCACGGCGAGTCCTTCATGGTCGGCGCCTATGTCGCCTTCTTCGTCTTTACGCCGATTCAGAAGGCCCTACGGGCTAACCCGAATGCCCTGCTCAGCGCGCTGGCGCCGTTTGCGGGCATCTTGGCCGCGGCCGTAGCCGGCTTCGTGCTGGGCCTGATCCTTGAGCGGCTCATCTTTTACCCATTACGTAAGAACACCAAATCGGGCTGGATCATGAACGCCTTCCTGGTGACGGTCGGCATCTCTTTTGTGATGACCAACGGCGCGACCCTGGTACTCGGCCCCAACTTCCGCGGCATCCCGCGCTACTGGAACGTGGCGCCCATCGAAATGTTGGGTATCCGTGTCTCGATAGATCGCTTGATTGCCCTGGCCATCGCTATTTTCACCATTGCGGCCTTATGGCTATTCCTGCGTAACACCCGCACCGGCCGCGCGATCCGTGCCGTAGCTCAGGATGAGGCCGGCGCGCAGATGGTAGGCATCAATCTCAACTTCATCTATTCATTGACCTTCGCGCTGGCGACGGCAACCGCCGCGTTGGCCGGCGCATCGCTGCTCTTTATGTTCCAGGCTTATCCCACGGTAGGCCTCAAGCCGCTCTACTTCGCCTGGTACGTGGTGATGCTGGCTGGGCTGGGCAACATCGCCGGCGCAGCGGTCGGCGGCTTCATTGTCGCGCTGCTGCAAACCGCCACCCAGCAGTTTGTTGGCATCAACTGGGAAGATGTGGTTCCCACTGTCGTGATGGTGGTCGTGCTGATCCTCGTGCCCTCCGGCATCTTCGGGTCCGAGGTCAAAGGCATCCAAGAGCAGTGAGGTCGGGAGGAGTGGGAGAATGACGACGAATAATACTTCGGTGGGACCAAACCAGGTTTCTCCGAGAAACCTGGTTTGGTCCAGCCGTTGGTGGGCGGCTTTCAATTCGGCGCTGGCACGCATCGGCTTCACCCCGTTAGGCCTGCTGCTGCTCCTTGTGGTGGCCGCGTTGCCGTGGCTGCCGGTTTTCAACCAGGAGCATTACCTGCGCTGGCTGATCATGGGCGCGTTCCTGGCGGCGCAGGCGTGCGCGTTTGACTTCACCGCCGGCTACATCAACGTGGTCAACTTTGGCTTCGCGGCCATCCTGGGCCTGGGCGCCTATACTTCGGCTATCCTGGCGAACACCTCGCCGGTGCTGGCCGTCCAGCCGGGCATTTCCCCTTGGATCGGCATCTTCGTGGGCGCGGCGGTCGCGGGCGTGGTCGGTTTCGGCCTGGGCATACTGACGTTGCGTTTGCGCGGCATCTACGCCGCGGTCATGGCCTGGTTCGTGGGGATTGCGCTGATGGGCCTGGCGCGTAACCTGGTGTCGTTGACCCGCGGCCCGTTGGGGATGAGCCCGCAAGGCTTGCTGGAGACCACCTCCAACCGGCCTTATTTCTACATCATCTTGGCGATGATGTTGGTGGTGTATATCACGCTGCGCATGGTGACCCGCTCGCACATCGGCCTGGCGTTCAGGGCCATCGGCCAGAACTACGACGCGGCGCGCGCCTCGGGCATCAACCCGACCCGTTACCGGGTGCTGAACTTCACCCTGTCGTGCATCTTCGCGGGTTGGTTAGGCGGATTCTACGCCCATTACTACGGCTCACTGACTCCGCAGACGTTGATGCACACCTCCAAGACGGTCGAGGTGCTGGCGCTGGCTTACATCGGCGGTCGCGGCAGCCTGTGGGGAGGCATGGTGGTCGCCTTCCCCTTTGTCTTTTTCATCGAGTATCTACGGTCGAACCTGACCGCGCTGCCCGGCCTGCACCTGATCATCTATGGGGTGCTGATGATCCTGGTGATGACCTACTATCCCGCGGGATTGGCTGCGCTGTATTACTTGCTGACCTCCAGGTTGCGCAGAAGAGGCCGCACAATCGCT
>DAOUAT010000366.1:0-8612 GCA_034433275.1 Anaerolineae bacterium | reverse complement strand
CACGACGGCCGCAAGGGGTGGATCAACCGCGTGGCGGTCGCGCCGGCCTCTCGGCGCCGGGGGCTGGCGCGGCGGCTGATCGCCGAGGCAGAGCGCTGGTTCACGGAGGACGTGGGGCTGGAGATCTGGGCCGCGCTGATCGAGGGTTACAACCACGATTCCCAGGCGCTTTTTGCCGCGCTGGGCTTTCAGCGCCACGATGTGGTGTATGTGAGCCGGCGGACGCGGCCTGAGGCGTGAAGGAGTCCCTCATACTAACCCAAGAATGGGACGCGGACGAGCGCGGATAAACGCGGATGACCGTGTTTGCATCTCCGCTTGTGTCGCCTGCGACATGGATACTGCGCTCGAAATGCTGCGAGCCGTTGCTGGAATCGAGGCTTCAGCCTGTCACTCGCGTTGAGCATCAGACCGGCTGAAGCCTCGGCTCCGAATGGGCGACGTTTCATCGGTCGTGCGCCGGTCACGTCAAGAAGCGCCACCCTGCAACCAAATCGGCATCCTTGCGTAGAGTAAAGCGTAATCTGGACAGCAGGGCGAGAACATCGTTGACATCCCTGCGCCAGAGATAGCGCATAAGGAGTTACAAGGAGGCACTATGGAATCCAAAAAGTTGTATCGCAGCAGCACCGACAAGATGATCGCCGGCGTGTGCGGCGGTTTGGGTAAGTATTTGGGGATTGACGCCACGTTGATCCGCTTGATCTTCGCCTTGCTGGTCTTTTTCGGCGTCGGCTCCGGCCTGTTGATCTACGTGGTCCTGGCGATCGTCATGCCGCTGGAACCCAGCGGCGGCAGCCCTGTTGAGCCGCCAGCCGAATAAAGCCAGTAACTGAGAGATTGGAGTCGAGGCTTCAGCCGGTTGCTCTGTCTGAGCACCAAACCGCCTGATCCTAAAGGAGGCTGCGCACAGGCTCGATTCCGTCTCAGGTGACTTTCTGAGGTCTACATGGACACATCTCGCAAATCTGCTATCACCGGCGGGGTCGTGCTCATCCTGCTGGGCCTGATCTTCCTCGTCGGACAGATGTTCCCCGAGCTCCGGTCGTGGATCACCACGTTTTCATGGCCCTTGATCATCGTTGGGGTCGGCGCGCTGCTGCTGGTCATCGGCCTGCTGACCGGCGTGCCTGGGCTGGCAGTGCCGGCCTGCATCGTGGGCGGCATCGGCGGCCTGTTGTACTGGCAGAACCGCACCGGCGACTGGGCCAGTTGGGCCTACGCCTGGGCGCTGATCCCCGGCTTTGCCGGCCTGGGCACGATCCTCATGGGCTTGCTCAGCGGCAAGGGCAAGGACGTGCGCGACGGCGCGAACACCGTGCTGGTCAGCCTGATCCTCTTTGCCATCTTCGGTTCATTCCTGGGCGCGCCCTGGCAGATCGGCCGCTACTGGCCTGTCTTGTTGATCCTGTTGGGACTTATCAACCTGGTGCAATACTTCGTCCGATCACGGCGAGGAGGTAATGATGCGGCGTGACACGCTTTTCTGGGCCATCCTTCTGATCCTGGCCGGGCTCCTGCTGCTGGCCGGCAACTTCGGCCTGTTCGATCGTCTGGAGATCAACGTCTGGAGCCTGCTCTGGCCGTTGTTCCTGATCGTCTTGGGCGGCTGGTTCATCTTCAATACCCTGGCCGGCCCTGGCCCGGTGACGGTGCAGGAGGCGGCGATCCCGTTGGAGGGCGCGGCGCGCGCCGAGATCAAGATCGGCCACGGCGCGGGCCGGATGACCCTGGGCGGAGGCGCGGCCGCCGGGCAGGTGGCCGCGGGCTCGTTCGCGGGCGGGCTGGACTACCGCGCGAAACGCGAGGGGGACACGCTCAAGGTCAAGATGGGCGTGCCGAGCCGGTCGGGCTTCATCTTCCCGTGGAGTTGGTCGCCGGGCGCGTTGGATTGGACGGTGCGCTTGAGCGAAGATGTGCCGCTGGCCCTGAAGTTTGAGACCGGCGCCAGCCGCTCGGAGATTGACCTCACCGACCTCAAGGTGACGGAGGTGGAGATCGAGACGGGTGCCAGCGCGACCGCGCTCACCTTGCCCGCGCGGGCCGGCTTCACCCGGGTGGACATCGAAGCGGGCGCGGCAGCGGTGGATGTGCGTGTGCCCGGCGGCGTGGCCGCGCGCATCGTCGCCAAGGGAGGCCTGGCCAGCGTCCGGGTGGATCAAACCCGCTTCCTAGGCTCAGGCAGCCGCTTCGAGTCGCCGGATTACGCGACCGCGGCGAACAAGGTGGAGATCGAGCTGGAAACCGGCGTGGGGTCGGTGAGCGTGTCTTGAGCGAGATCGAAGATACAGGCTTGGGGCTATCCGTCGCCTGTGCTACAATATCCGCCACGTGTCACGCAACACGCACTCATCCGTCGGAGCGATCCTATGCCTGAAAAGATCCTCGTCTGCGTCGCCTGGCCCTACAGCAACGGCGACATGCACATCGGCCACATTGCCGGCGCCTACCTGCCCGCCGACATCTTCGCGCGCTACCACCGCCTGGCTGGCAACGACGTGCTCATGGTGTCCGGCTCCGACACGCACGGCACGCCCATCACCATGCGCGCCGAAGAAGAGGGGATCACCCCGCGCGCGGTGGTGGACCGCTATCACCCGCGCAACACCGAGATGATGCGCCGGCTGGGGATCAGCTTCGACCTGTTCACCGAAACCGACACCGAGAACCATTGGGCGGTCACGCAGGAGATCTTCACGACGCACCTGGCGCAGGAATACGTCTACCGGGACACCATGGCGCAGCTCTACTGCGTGGATTGCACCAAATGGCTGGCCGACCGCTATGTCGAAGGGACCTGCCCGCACTGCGGGTCTGATGGCGCGCGGGGGGATCAGTGCGACAGCTGCGGCCGCACCTACGACGCCACGACGCTGCTGAAGCCGCGCTGCAAGAACTGCGGCGGCAGCCACATCGAGGTGCGCGAGACCGAGCACTTCTTCCTGGATCTGGCCGCGCTGAACGAGCCGCTGCTGGCCTGGTTGAACGGCCAGCCCCGCGACCACTGGCGGGCCAACGTGCTCAACGCGACGCGCGCGCGGCTGGAGAGCCGCGAGCTGCGCGGCCGGCCCATCACGCGCGATATCAGTTGGGGCATCCCCATTCCGGTGCCCGGCTACGAGGGCAAGCGCATCTATGTCTGGTACGACGCGGTGATCGGCTATCTGGCGGCCAGCAAAGAGTGGGCCAAGGTGATCGGCGACCCGGACGCGTGGCGCGCCTGGTGGCAAGATCCGGCGGCGCGGACGTATTACTTCATCGGCAAAGACAACATCGAGTTCCACACCATCATCTGGCCCGGCCTGCTGATCGGCTACGACGGCAGCCTGAACCTGCCCTACGACGTGCCGGCCAACGAGTACCTGAACGTCGAAGGGCGCAAGCTGAGCAAGAGCCGGCGCTGGATGATCGAGATGGCCTCCGCGCTGGACCGTTACGACCCCGACCCGTGGCGCTACGCGCTGGCGGCCGGCGCGCCGGAGACGCAAGACATCAACTTCACCTGGGAAGAGTTCGTCCGGCGGAACAACGATGAGTTGGTGGCGACCTGGGGCAACCTGGCGAACCGCGTGCTGGGCTTCGCGTACAAACGCTTCAACGGCCAGGTTCCTGCGCCCGGCGCGCTGGACGCGGCCGATCAAACGCTGCTGGATCAGATCGGGCCGGCCTTTGCGCGCGTTACCGAGCTTCTAGAGGGGGTCAAGCTGAAGCAGGCGCTGCAAGAGGCGATGGCGCTGGCGCACGAGGCCAACCGCTACTTGAACCTCAAAGAGCCCTGGCAGCAGATCAAGACCGACCCGGCTGCCGCGGCGACCACGATCTACGTCGCCCTCAAAGTGATTGACACGCTGAAAGTCCTGTTCGCGCCGTTCCTGCCCCTCACCTGCCAACGACTGCACAGCTATCTAGGCTACGAGGGCGAGTTGTTTGGCCGCTCGTATCTGGAGGAGCTGGCCGAGACCGAGCGCACCCACGTGGCCATGCGCTACGATGCCGGCGCGGCCGCGGGCGCCTGGGCGGTCAGCAGCCTGGCGCCGGGCCAGGCGTTGCGCGAACCGAAAGCGCTGTTCACCAAGCTCGAACCGAACGTGGCAGACATCGAGGTCGAGCGGATGATCACGGGACAATGAGCAGACCTTCTGCCTCTCCAGTTGGTCCATGGATGCCTCCGTGGGCCAACTGGAATCTGCCTCCCTCATCCTCTGGAACCCTCAACAATCCTTGAATCCCTCCGCAACGCGAAGTGCAGTAGTCATGTGCGCGAGCTGAGCGTTCGCGCGCCTTGTCACAATTTTCTTTGAAACCACCCCGTCGGTTCGCAGCGCCAGATTTGCGTTAACCAAAAAAATATGCATAATTTCTTCGTGCCCACTACCGATCGCTTGTGTAAAATTCACCAAAAGAATATACTATTTATCTGATGACTTGGCCGCCAAAAGACAAATACAGGATTGTAGCGATATTTATTTGAAGGCATCTCATGAAACGCCTACAAGTGCCTCAAGCCGACAGCGAAGCGTTGCAAGCACTGGATCGCTTGTACCGAACGACGCGCGACGTGCGCCTGCGCACCCGAGCCCTGATCGTGCTCCTGGCCATCGAGAAACAAATGGCCGCGGCCGAGATCGCCAGCATCGTGCGCACCGATGAACAGACGGTGCGCCGGTGGCTCAAGCGCTACACCGCCGAGGGCATCGCCGGCCTGAACGACGCAGCCCGCCCCGGCGGACCGCGAAAGGTGACCGACGAGTACCTGGCCAAACTCATCGAAACAGCAGGGCTGCCGCCAGCGAAAGCCGGGCTTTCCCGCCGGGCATGGACAGCCCCGCTGTTGGCGAACTATCTCGCCGAACAAACCGGCATCACCGTTGACCCCGAAACCGTGCGCCTCCATCTCAAGGCGGCCGGCATCACTTTATAAAGTAGACGTTTCATCGCGCCAAAGGTAACGGCCATTAATTGTCGTTGCACGTTCGCGCCCAGCTCACCGGCACGCTGCCAGGCTCACGTCATCCAGGTACATCCAGCTTCGCCCAGTTGAGCTCGTGCTGTTGTTGTACACCTCGAAATAAACCACCACATCCTGGCCCCGATACGCTCTCAGATCGAAGGTCCGCTGCCGCCAAACCCGCTCGTCCTCGGCGACGCGCATCAACACCTTGAGCAGGCTGTAGGAGCCGGGCCGCAGCAGCATGACGCGCTGAAAGTCGTTGGCCGGATCCTCGCTGCCGGCCAGGTACCAGAATGAGAGGGTTGCCGTTCTGGCATCGGCCGGGATGTGGACAGTCTGGTAGCCGCTGGAGTAGGTGGCGCCCAACGGCGCGTACTCGCCGGCCAGGTTGCGCTCCGGCGCCTGCGGCCCAACCGCGCTGACGACCGCGGCACCGGGCAGCAGCCCGAACCGCGCCGAACGCAGCCCGCTGTGCTGTTGCGCCGTGCTGTAGCCGGCCGTGCTGGCGGTGATGGGGAAGGTCCACGCCGCGTTCTGCTCGAGCCCACCGTTGCGGATCGCCTCGGTGCAAACCGGCTCGATCCCGGCCAGCACCAGGGGCAGGAAGAGATGAGGCACGAGCTTGGGCGTCCTGGCCACCGGGATGATACGTTCGCTGCGATTGTTAGCGAGATCGTCGTCAACTGTGCTGGCCCAGACCTCAGCCACGTTGACCAGGGCAGCGCCGTGCTCGGCCCCGGCCGGTGCGGTCATGACCACCGCTATCGCCACCCGCTCGCCCGCGGCCAGGTCGGCCAGCGTACACACCAGGCGGCCAAGCCCCGGCAAGCAGTTAGCCTGGCCGGCCGGATAGGAAGCGGAGACGAAACCGACCCCGGCCGGCCAGGTGTCGGTGAACACTATGCCAGACGCCGGCAGCGACCCGCCGTTGACCACGGTCACGGTTTGCGTGAAGGCCTCGCCCGCGCTCGCGCGGGCAACAGGACGCTGGGTCACGTAGAGGTCGGCCGCGGCGGCGAGAGCAACGACCCCGAGGGTCAGCGACAGCATACGCTCGCGACCGCCAGACTTCGCCAGCACGCGCAAGGTGTAACGGCCGAGCGGCGTTGTCGTCCCCGTCTCGGCGCGCAGGTAGGCTGTGGTCGGCGCCATGAGCTCAAGGCCGGCGTGCAGCGGGCCCTCCGGCGACAGCGACAGGCCCAATACGCTGTCGGTGATGACCTGGCCGGGCACGACCGTCAGGCTGATCGGCTGCGCCCAGTCCAGGCCGGTGAGTTCCACGGGGAAAATCGCACGCTCACCCGGTCGAATGACCAGGGTCACGAATTCGCTCCACAGATCAAAGCCCGGCTTGTTGACACTGAGAACCAGCGGCAACCGTTGCGCGATAGCAGCACTGGCGGCCGCTACAACCAGCTCATAATAGCCGCCCTGCAGCAGCGACGTGTCCGATAGAATCAGGGTCGCTTGACCACCCGGCGCCAGGCGCGCCGGCTCAAAACGAGCGCCCAGCCCGAGCGGTGCGCCGAACAGCGTCAAGTCCACGTCGTCAGCCAAGACGCCGTGGGCCGCGACATCGAGGGTGACGCTGACGGTTTGACCAGCAGCGAGAAAGACGGCCGCGGGCCGGGCCATCAAGGCCAGGGCTGGCGCCTGCACGTTGACGGTGATAGTCCTGGTCACGCTGACGCCGCCGCCGGCCGCCACCAGGGGCACGACATACGTCCCGCTGCCCGCCGCCTCAGTGGCAGAAATGACCACCGTCGCCTGCGCGCCGGCCAGCGTTGGGGTGATGACATCGGCCGCACACCCTACCAGGATATCATCGGGCAACGTTCCAGCATAGAGGCCCACGGCGTCCGGGTACGGATCCAGCGCCGTGACCGCGGTCACCGTCACCGGTTGCGCCTGGCCCGGCCAGAGCGAGATCTGCGCTGGGTCCACAGTCAGACCGAACGCCGCGCCCAGCGGAATCGCGACGACGGATTCAGAGCGTGCAGGCGTGGCTGTGCCATCGGTGTCGCCCGCGGGGATGGCCTCCACCGTCACGGTGTAGGGCTGGCCGGGCGTCAACACAGCCAGTGCGTAATCGGTCTGCGCGCCAACATCGAAGGTCAACGTGTCGGTGGCGGGCTGCCCCAGGTGGAGCAGGTAGCGCGCCACGTCCGGGTTGGGCCCCGGCTGCCAGGCGATCGCCAGCCGGCGGTAGCCGGGCGTGACGGTCAGGCCGGCGGCCCACAGCTCAGGCCAGGCGCGAGCCACAACCACCGATTCAGGCGCGTAGGCGCGCACGGGCGCGTTGCCGCCATCGGTCGCTTCCACCCAAATGCGGTAGCTGCCGCTGGGCAGGCCGGACAGGTCCACCGCCTGGGTGTGCAGGCTGCCGTCCACCCAATCGGTCCCGCTGCCGGTGAGGCCGGTGACCAGCGGCTGGCCGGTGAAGAGGTCGGAGGTTACGGTCTCGGTCGTCGCGTCGGTGTGCGTGATGACCTGGGTGGCCGTGATGGGGCCGGCGTTCGCGTAGATGCTGACCTGCGTCGCCAGCACCGGCGAGGTCAGCCGCCAGCTCACGTCTGCGCTCAGGGGGCCGGTCTGCGCGACGGTCAAGCCGGTCAGAGCTGGGACGGGCACGCGGCCCAACACCGTGAGCAGGTATTGGTCCTCCAGGCCAAAGTCACCGCTCAGTTTGATGCCCCAATTGCCCGGCTCGACCGGGGAGACGATGTACATGGCCTGGGTCGTCTTCAGGGTTGTCAGGTCGGCCGCCAGCTCGGCCTGCAACGCAGGCGAACGACCTTTGAAGGCCAACGTATACACATCGCCCTCGTGTAGCGGGGCGGTTGGGAGTGTCGCAAGCACGTCGGCCGCGCCGCTCCGCCGGATCTGCAAGTCGTAGACACCGCCCGCTACCGTCAGATAGGCAGAGATGGTATCCAGCGGCACATCCGCCAGTGCCAGGGCGCCATTAACGAACAGGTCCACCGCCGGGTAATCCGCTGCGGCATGGAGCAGGCGCACGCGGGCCAGGCCCAACGTAGGCAGCGCGTTGTCATCAACGAAGGCTGCCAGCCGGCCGCCGGTCAGGGCGACGGCCGTGTAGTCGCGACCGGCCGCCGCGTTCAGCGGGAGCACAGCCAGCGCCGGCCCGCCGCCCGCGGGTGCGATCTCGACCTGGTGCTCGCCCGGCAGGATTTCGACGTAGTCAGTGGTCGCGCCGGCCGCCGCGGTGGACGAGAAGGGCACGTTGGCAAACAGGGTCGCGCCGTCCAACCGGGCATCCAGGCGGGCCTGATCCGCCGCCGCGTGGAGGAAACGCAGCCGAGCCGGCGGCGCGGCGTCAGCGCTCAGCACGGCGCGCAGGGCCGGCTGGCCTCCGGTCGGCGCGGCCATACCCATCAGGAAGAGGGTGTAGACATGGCCCTCGGCCAATGCCAGGCCGCTGATCTGCAACACCGGCGCGCCCGTCTCAGATTCGGACGGGACGACCCGCAGGTCATACGCGCCTGCGGCCACCGGCGCATACGACCAGGCGTCGCCAAAGCCCAAGCGGGTGAAGGCCGGCTCGTAGCTGACCAGGGTCACATCCACCAGCCCCGCGTCGGGCGCGGCGTGGACGAGCCGCAGGTGCGCCTGGCCGGCCGCGGTCTCACGGTTGTCGTCG
>DAOUAT010000365.1:0-1586 GCA_034433275.1 Anaerolineae bacterium | reverse complement strand
CCCACCGGCTGATTCCAGTTGGGTGCCGGGTTCGTCTGGTCGTCGCTGTAGATGTACCAGGTGGACGCTGCCACCTGGCTGGCATCCGGCCAGGCCGGCGGCGCCGGGATCGTACCGGTGTAGACGTTGGTGAAGGCCGGCCGGCTGACGATCCAGGCCGCGGTGTTGGGGCAATACCCGTGCAGCGTCGTGCGCGTCGCGCTGCTGGCCAGCCCTGCATATTCCGCCACGCGTGTGACGTTGCCATACTGGATGCCACCGCTGCCACAGCGGTCTTGCCAGTACACATCATACTCGTATTGCTGCCGCGCCAGTTGTTGCCCCAACGCCCAGGTGCGCGTCTCGGCTGCATAAACGAAGCGCGGCTGATCCTGGGCGGCCAGCCCGCTGTAGTCCGCGAGCGGCAGGTTGGCGCTGCTATAGGTCCAGGTGGTCTCGATACGTTGCAACTCCGTACCGGTGCAGCTGCCGCTCGCATCACAGCCCGTACAGGCGGTCAGCTTGTGCTCGCGGCCGGTCAAGACGTTCCGCCACTGGCCATTGATGCTCGTCTGCTGGTGGAACTCATGGATTTCGCACGCGGCTCCCGCCGGCGGCATCACCCACACCTTGCTATATCCCGACGTGTTGGTGTCCGGTTCACTCCCGCCATACGTCCAGGTCGCCGCCCAGCCGGTGGCCTGATCCCGCTCGGTGCGCTGCCTGACCTTCGGGAAGTTGTTTTCGCTGTTGCCCTCGACCACAAATTCTACTGATCCGCCATATTGGTTGCTAATCCGACGCAGCCAGCCGTAGGAATTCGGATTCTGCAGGGGATCTTCGTTGTAGCTGAATTCCGTGGCTCGCGTCTGCGCACCACCCTGTTCCTCGAGTCGCACCAGCGCCAACGTCTCTTTGACAATTTCCGCCGCTGTTTGCGGCGCATGAATCAGCGCGTATGTGCGCACGGTCGTGGGCTGCGTTTGCCCCGCGGCCACGGCCTGCACCGCCACCGCGGTAAGCCGGCGCTCGGTGAAAAAATACCAGGTTAGCCCCGCTACGGGTTTCGCCGGCCGATCGTGCCGGAAGTCGTAGCTGAAGCTGAGGCGATTCAGGCCGCCGTTGTAGCGGATCTCACGCAGCCGCACGGCCCGGATATGTCTGCGGAGACCTTCATCCGCCGGATAGCAGTCATAGGGCATGGTCTGCGCGCCCACGTTTTCTTCGTAGTCCCAGGTAAAGTCAATTTGATTACCTTGGGCGTCTTGGATCTGCGTCAACGGCGCCCGCACCCATTCCAGTTTGCGCCAGACGGCCGGGGTACCTTCCGCCGTGCAGTTCCAGACGAAGTTCAGCGGACTGTGATACAGCAGGCTATTGCCCCGCCGGCCGACGCTGCCGTAGAACGTGTAGCGAACGCCCGTGCGTGTCGTGACCGTCCACCGCACATAGCTGGGGCGATCCTCAGGCATGAGGGCATCAGTATAGCTTTCGTGGGTGAGCCTGAGCAGCGGATCTTCTTGGGCAAACCAGGCGCCGTTGTGGGCGGTCAGCGTGTAGGTTTGCCCTTGCAGGTACAGTGTATAGGCGCCGGTCTGCAAATCGCG
>DAOUAT010000364.1:0-38604 GCA_034433275.1 Anaerolineae bacterium | reverse complement strand
GTCTTGTAGTTGCCGTTGGTGTAGTGGCAATCGCCGGGCGGATGGCAGCCGGAGATGATCACGCCATCGGCCCCTTCGGCGAACGCCTTCAGCACGAAGGCCGGCTCGATGCGGCCCGTACACATGAAGCGGATGATGTCCACGTTGGGCGGCTGCTCCATGCGCGAGACGCCGGCGGTGTCGGCCGCGGTGTAGGTACACCAGTTGCAGAGGAAGCCTACAATACGAGGCTCGAATTTACCATTAGTACTCATCTTACCACCTCCACCCGCTCCGGCAGCCGGAACAGCCCCTCGATCTGCGCGTAGATCTGCTCATCAGTGAAGTGCTGGCCGGTGATCGCGCCGGCCGGGCAGGTTGCCACGCAGGTGCCGCAGCCCTTGCACAGCGCCTCGTTGATGCGCGCGCTGTTCGCGTCCACGATGAAGCCGATGGCGCCATACGGGCACACTGACAGGCAGGTCTTGCACGCGGAGCAGAGCTTCTCGTCCACGATCGCAACCTGCGGCGAGATGGTCACTTCGCCCTTGCTCAACAGCGCGAGGACTTGAGAGGCCGCCGCGCCCGCGTGCGCCACCGTGTCGGGCACGTCCTTCGGCCCCTGCGCGCAGCCGGCCAGGAACACGCCGTCGGTATTGGTCTCCACCGGCTTCAGCTTGGGATGCGCTTCGGCGAACCAGCCGTCGGAGGTGCGGGAGAGGCCGAACAGCGAGCCGACCTTCGACGCGTCGGCCGGGGCCTCGATGGCCGAGCTCAGCACCACCATGTCCACGTCCACGGCCACCAGTTTGCCCAGGTTGGCATCCTCGCCCGTCACGCGCAGCTTGCCGGAGGGCAGCACCTGCACCTCGGCCCCGCGGCCGCGCACCATCACCACCCCTTCTTCCTGGACGCGCTCGTAGAACTCCTCGTAGCCCTTGCCGAACGCGCGCATGTCCATGTAGAACTCGTACACGTCGGCGTGCGTCTTGTCGCGCACCAGGTGGGCCTGCTTCAGCGAGTACATGCAGCAGATGCGCGAGCAGTATTCGTGCGCGTTGACGTTTTTGTCGCGCGAGCCCACGCAGTGGATGAGCGCGACTCGCTCCGGCGTCTTCCCGTCGGCGGTGACGATTTGGCCGCCGGTGGGGCCGCTGGCGTTGGACAGCCGTTCGAACTCCAGCGCGGTGATGATGTTGGGTGACTTGCCGTAAGAGTACTGGCTCAGCTTGCTGGAATCCCACATCTGGAAGCCGGTGGCCACGATGATGGCGCCCACGTCCAGCTCGATGACCTCGTCCTTTTGGGTGAAGTCAATCGCGTTCGCCTCGCAGAGCTGCTGGCACGCGCCGCACGCGTCGGCGATCTCTCCGTTGGAGCGGTCGTACTGCCGGAAGCGGATGCACGAGTCGGTGTCGATCACCGGCGCGCGGGGCACTGCCTGCAGCGACGGCACGTAGATGGCCGCCGTGGGACCGAGCGGCTTCTCGGCATAGATGCCGTTTTGCTCCAGCACGATCTCGATGGCGCCGGTGGGGCAGACGATGGTGCATGCGCCGCAGCCGATGCACTGCCGTGTTTTCTCCATGAACGGCGGGCCAACCTTGCGATCCACGCCCCGATCCGAGAAGTTCAGCACGTGGGCCTGCACCATGTCGTTGCACACCCGCACGCACAGCCCGCACAGGATGCACTTCTCGTTGGGGTCATCCACGGCAAAGGGTGGCTCGGCCACGCCATACTCCGCGGCCAACTCCTGGATGATCGGCACGTTGGGGGTGCGCGAGAGCATCAGTCCCATGATCATCTTGCGCGCCTCGCGCACCTCCGGCGAGTTGGTCTTCACCTCGATCCCGTCCCACGCCGGATGCGTGCAGGAGGTGTGCAGGCTCGACCAGCCTTTGCGGGTCACCTCGACGGTGCAGAGGCGACACGCGCCGTACGGTTCCAGCACCGGATGGTAGCACAGCGTGGGGATGTGAATGTTGTTCTTGCGGCAGACCTCCAGGATGGTCATGCTGCCGTCGGCCTGGATGATCTGACCGTCAATCGTCAGGGTTGATTTTGCCATGTCTTCACCTCCCCGCAGCCTTGCGGCCGTTGCCGTTGCCGCCGCTTTGCGCCTTTCGACCGGCGGCGCCCGCCGTCGGTTGCGTGAGCACCGGCACGGTTGTCTGGCCGACCACCACGGTCGACCGCGGCACGATCTGGATGGCGTTGAGATTGCACGCCTCGAAGCACGCGCCGCACTGGATGCACTTCACCTGGTCAATCTCGTGCGGCTGTTTCAGCGAACCGGAGATGCCATCCTGCGAGCAGACCTTGATGCACAAGCCGCAGCCCTTGCACTTGTCCTCCAGGATCACGAACGCCACCAGATCGCGGCACACACCGGACTCGCAGAACTGCTGGTTGATGTGCTGCTCGTACTCGTGGCGGAAGTAGCGCAGGGTGCTGATGACCGGGTTCGGCGCCGACTTGCCCAGGCCGCACAACGAAGAGGAAGCGACTGTCTTCGCCAGCGCCTCCAACATCGGCAGGTCGCCCGGCCTGGTCGTGCCATCAGCGATGCGGGTCAGGATCTCCAACATGCGCTTGATGCCCTCGCGGCAGGTGGAGCACTTGCCGCAGGACTCGTCCTTGAGGAACTCCAGGAAGTAGCGGGCGATGTCCACCATGCAGGTCCGGTCATCCAGCACGATCATGCCGCCGGAGCCCATCATGGAGCCGGCTTCGGTCAGGGTTTCGTAGTCCACCGGGATGTCGAGCTTGTCGGCCGGGATGCAGCCGCCGGACGGCCCGCCGGTCTGCACCGCCTTGATCTTACGGCCCTTGGGCGGCCCGCCGCCGATGTCGTTGACGATGCTCTTCAGGCTCATCCCCATGGGCACTTCGATCAGGCCGGGGTTGCGCACCTTGCCCACCAGACAGAATGCCTTGGTGCCCTTACTGTGCTCGGTGCCGATGCTGGCGAACCAGTCCGCGCCCTGGTTAATGATGTGCGGGATGTTGGCCCAGGTTTCGACGTTGTTGAGGCATGAGGGCCGATCCCACAAGCCGCGGTCGGTGGCGTGGACGTGCTTGGCCCGCGGCTCGCCAACCTTGCCCTCCAGCGATTGCATCAGCGCCGAGGACTCGCCGCACACAAACGCGCCGGCCCCGCGCACGATCTTGATATCGAAATCGAAGCCGGAGCCCAGGATGTCGGCGCCGAGCAGGCCGAACTCGCGCGCCTGGCCGAGCGCGATGCCGAGGTTCTTCACCGCCAAGGGATATTCGTCGCGCACGTAGATGTAGCCCTGGTGTGCGCCCACAGCATACCCGCCGATGATCATCCCCTCGAGCACCGCGTGCGGATCGCCTTCCATCAAGGCGCGATCCATGAACGCGCCCGGATCGCCCTCGTCACCGTTGGCGATGATGTATTTCACGTCTCCGGCCGCGTGGCGGGTGTGCTCCCACTTCCGGCCGGTGTAGAACCCCGCGCCCCCGCGCCCGCGCAGACCGGACTTCTTGACCTCGTCAATCACCTGCTCCGGTGTCAGCGAAGCCAGCGCCTTACCCAGGGCTTCGTAGCCGCCGACCGCGATGTACTCTTCAATGGAGGTCGGCTCGATGCGGCCGGAATTGCCCAGGACGATGCGCATCTGTTTGGCGTAGAACGGGATCTGCTCGTACTTTTGCACGGCCTTGCGGCCCACCGGCTCCTTGTACAACAGCTTCTGCACCACACGGCCCTTCACCAGCGTCTCTTCAACCAGTTCGGGGACGTCGGCCGCTTGTACGTTGGCGTAGAAAACGCCGCCGGGCTCGATCGTGAGCACCGGCCCCATGCTGCAGAAGCCGCGGCAGCCGGTCTCAACCACCCTGACCTCTTCGGCCAGGCCGCGCTGGGCGATCTCCTCTTTCAAGGTGGGGATGAATTCGGGGGCCCGGCCGTGCAGACAACTGACCAGGACATCGGCTCGGTGCATCCTGAGTGGAGTCGAAGGATCTGCCATCTTTACCCCCTCGCCGCCTGGCCCACCACCCACGGGCTCACCACATGCCCCTGGATGATGTGCTCTTCGATGATGCGCGGCACCATGGTTGTGTCTATGTTGCCGTAAGTGATGCGCGGGCCATCGCCCTGTTGGATGTCTACCAGCGGCTCCTTGGAGCACATGCCGATGCAGCCGGTGGTGACGACATGGGCGTCAATCTGGCGGGCCGCCAGCTCGTCCCAAAAGGCCTGCATCACCTCGCGCGCACCGGCCGCGATGCCGCACGTCCCCATGCCGACGGTGATAGTCGTGCTGGTCTCGGTGCGGGTTTTGATATCCTGTTGCAGCCGCGCGCGCAAGGAGCGGAGTTCGTCTAAGCTTTTGAGTTGAGGCATCTTGGCTTATCCTTTCGGCGGCACGGCTGAGCGGTCCACCGGCGTCTTGGCAGCAACTTTGGGCGCCACCTGGGCCGGCACGGGCACCGCCTTGCCGGCGCGCAGGTCGCGCAGTTTGCTGGCGGCGGCATCCGATGTCATCTGTCCCAACGGCTCATCGTCAATCACGACGATCGGCGCCAGGGCGCAGGCGCCCAGGCAGCGCACCCCTTCCAGCGAAAACTTGCCGTCGGCCGTGGTGATGCCCGCCTTGACGCCCAGCTCCTTCTCCAACGTCTCCAGGATCAACGCGCCGCCCTTGACGTGGCAGGCGGTGCCCAGGCAGACCTTGCACTGGTGCTCGCCCTTGGGGTTGAGGCTGAACGCCTTGAAGAAGGTGGCGAGGCGATAGACGTGCCCCGGCGGCAGGCCCACGCGCTCGGCAACCAGTTCAAGTGCCTGGCGCGGGAGGTAGTTATACTCACGCTGGATATCCTGGAGGATGGCCAGGCCGTTGGTCATGTCCGAGTTGTAGCTGCGGATGATCTCTTCGACGCGTTGCGTGCTGTACTCGTTCATCGGTCGCCGGGCCTCCTTTCACCCAGGCTCATCTCGCCCATCTTGATGAGCTTGAGCTGCGGGATGCGCACGGTGAGGCATTCCTGCCAGCACAAGCCGCAACCGGTGCACGCCTCGGTGTCCACGTAGCGGGCCTTTTTGCGCACCTTCACTTTGAAGTTACCCACGTAGCCCGACACTTCTTCGATTTCGCTGTAGGTCAGGAGCTCTATCTGGGGATGCCGACCGGCATCCATCATTTTGGGCCCCAGAATTCAGGTGCTACAGTCGAGCGTGGGGAACGTTTTGTCCAGCTGGGCCATGTGCCCGCCGATGGACGATTCCCGCTCGACCAGGTACACCTTGTAGCCTGCATCAGCGACCGTGAGCGCAGCCTGGATGCCGGCGATGCCACCGCCGACGATCAGCGCGGCCGGCGTCACCGGTTCCTTGCGCGCGTACAGCTCGGTTTGCAGCGCCACGCGCATCACAGTGGCGTTGACCAGGCGCTTAGCCTTTTCGGTGCCCGCGGGCACGTCCTTGACCACCCAGGAGACGTGCTCGCGGATGTTCGCCATGGCGAAGTGGTACGGGTTCATGCCAGCTTCGTTGACGGCGTTTTGAAAGGTCGGTTCGTGCATGCGGGGCGTACATGCTGCGACGACGACACGGTCCAGCCCGAATTGTTTGATGTCCTCCTTGATCATCTTTTGGCCGGGATCGGAGCACATATACTTGTACTCGCGCGCCACGGTCACGTTCGGCAGCCCCTCCGAGAACTTGACGACCTCGGGGACATTGACTGTGGCCGCAATGTTCACGCCACAGTCACAGACATAGACGCCGATCTTGGGTTTTTCCATGAACGAGTCCCTCCTTCGGTGGGGTATCGCGTATACAAATCTTCCCCTGATAAGAAATCAGAAAAATGTCACAGACACGATCTTGCCGCGTGCCCTC
This sequence comes from Anaerolineae bacterium, assembly GCA_034433275.1. Taxonomy (GTDB): domain Bacteria; phylum Chloroflexota; class Anaerolineae; order CG2-30-64-16; family CG2-30-64-16; genus DAOUAT01. The sequence goes on along the minus strand of DAOUAT010000364.1, from coordinate 32,750 downwards.
AACCTCTGCACCAGATCCTCGACCGCGGCCTTGCGCAACGGCGTTCCATCCCGCTCCGTTTGAGCCGGGTTCACAGCCAGGCCGACCAGAAAGGTGACCTTGTCCGCTTCCAATAACAGCTTTGCCAGCTGAGAAGCGCCATCGCTGCGGCCTGCCAGGTCGCGCGGCCGCTGCGTCTCGGCTAGCCGTTGCTGCGCCACATGGAGCGTCACCGCGCCTTCGGTGATCAAATCCACCCGCTCGGCGGCCCCGGCCAGGCGCAAGGTCGGCGGCACTTCGCCCCAACCCTCCGGCGGCGGCGGGTCCATCGCCAGTCTGCCGCCCAGCAGTCGGGCCGCGATCTCAGCCGTCGTGTCACCGCAGATGACGCGGCGACCCTCCTCTGCCAAGAGCTGCGCTAACGCCGCCTGATCCCGTTTCCGCTCGGCCGGCGGGCCGGTCCACACCCTCACGCTGCGCACGGGCCGGACGCGCATGGCAAGGATGGCGAATGGTGAATGGCGAATGGCGAATTCACCGATTCGCTGATTCGTTGATTCGCTGATTCGCTGATTCGCTATCCGCGCCAATGCCCCCGCCAGTTCCGCCGCGCTGCCCCCCGTGACTATCAAGCGACGGATGGATACAGCGATATCGCGCCAGCACCACGGTTGGGCGCCGCCTTTGGCGCGAATGTAGTTTTCGCTGACCAACGCCAGGTGGTCGCCGTCCCGAACGTCGAAGTCGCAGCGACGTAACAACCGGCCGTGCGCCTCTTCCTCGATGACGGGCAGCAGCACGACCTCCCCGCGCCGCGCATAGAACATCGGTGGCGCGTCGCACTCCAGCAGTTGCCCTGATCCGCCCCCCGCAGCGCTCGCCGGCCCCGCTTCCAGCGCGGCCCACGGCAGGTGCATGCCGACCGGCAACTTCGCCAGCAGGCGCTCGCCGGTGAGCGTGAACTCAGCCCCCCAGGCCAACGCCTCCCAGGCAGCCAGCAGCGCGGCACGAGGATCTGGGGTAGCCCACCCGTTCCCATGCGCCAACAACGCCAGAAAGCGGTCCTCAGTTGATAAGGTGCGAATGATGATGCCGGTTCCCTCGTCGGCCGGGCCGGGCCACGTTTCGTGCGCGGTTTCGATCCAAAGCTTGGGCGGTGTCATAGGCTGTGCCACTGCTCAGTGGCGCCTTCACGGTTGGCGCGCAAGCCATCAATCCAAACGCCTCGGTCTTCCCGGCCTGCCAATGCCAGCGCCAACTCGGCCACCGTCGGCGCGGCCAGCTTCAGGGTGGTGCGTTTGCGTATCTCGCTCAGCCGATGCGCATCGCTGTTGGCGATCAACCCATAACGCGCCAATTGGGGAAACCGGGCCCGCGCCTCCTTCGGGCCCAACAGGTGCGAAATCTCCACGCCCGGGACGTCCAGTTCCGGCGGGACGAAGCCCAGGTTCGCGATGATGCTGTACATCGGTCGGTCAACGTGCGCCGGGATGCACAGGCCGCCCAGCGCACGCACGCCGGCGACGGCTTCATCCACCGAAAGCGCCGACGAGGTCGCCAGCAGCCGGTCGTTGTAGCCGACCGGATCGCCGTCCGGCGCCAGCACAACCTGCTGGCCGAAGACGGCCGGCTTGTTCTTCAAAGGCGGCAGGCTGGTGTAAACGAGCGCTTGCCATTGCAGCGCCTGCGCCAACGTGTCGAACAGGCACAGCAGGTGCGCCTCTTCCCGTGATTGCAACTCCATGCCCGGCCAGACGACGATCCCCATAGCTTCCGCCGCCTGAATCATCGCGGCCGCGTTCTCCGACGAGTTATGGTCGGTGATGGCGATGATATCCAGCCCCAAGGCCGCCGTCCGCTCAAGGATCAGGGCGGGCAGCATCTCACTCTCGGCGCACGCCGAGAGGACGGTGTGCAGGTGCAGGTCGGCGGCAAAAAAGGCCATGGGTTGGCAACTTGGTAGACTGGTAGATTGGGGGCTTGCAGGCTGGGTGGCGTAGAAGGGATGCTCCTGATCCCGCTTCTAAGCCCCCCTGAGCTCAGCTTCGCCCTCGGTGATGAATTCTTGCAGCCATGCCCGCACGGCCGGATGGCTCAGAGGCACGTCCCCTAACGCGGCCTTGATCTGGACGGTATGAAACTCGAATTCCCCGATCTCAGCGCCCACATCCCAGTCTGCCAATCTACCATCTTCTGATCTGCCGGTCACGCGGTGTACATAGTGCAGATCGCACGTCCCACCCAGGATGAACGACAGCAGCGTTGCTCCCAGGTCGCCCAACGGGGCCCGATCGATGTGACTATGTCGAAAGGTGGCTGTGAGCGTCGTTCCCACACCCACTTCCGACGTGATCACCACATCGCCTGCGCAGCGTTCGGCCGCCGCCTTCAGCAGAGGCAATCCCAGGCCCACGTGCCGCGTTTTTCGGCTGGTATAAAACGGGTCGAATACGTGTGACAAGACATCGGCCGGGATGCCGCGACCGTTGTCGCACACCACGATGGTCAACCAGTCAGCTGCCAGGTCCTCCTCGATGGTGAGCGCTACCAGGGTCGCGCCCGCTTCGGCCGAGTTCTGCAAGATGTCCAGGATGTGCAGGCTCAACTCACGCATGGGGCTACGCGCTATGCACACCCAAGGCGTACAGTTTGCCAGCCACGTTGTAGGTCGTCTCGTTGGTTGCCAGCAAGGGGATGCGTTCCTGGTCGGCCTTGGCCACGGTTGCCGGATCGATCTTGGCGCCCTCAACCACGATGATCCCCGCAAGGTTGATCAGGCTGGCGACGGCGATGATATTGGGATGCCCCTGGATGGTGATCCAGAGATCGCCTGCCTTGCCGTTTGCCATCACATAGCTCAACAAATCGCAGGCATAGCCCCCGGTGACCTCGACATCGAGTTTCTCGGTCCCGGCCTTGATTTCCAACGAAAGCTGTTGGACGATCTCGGATAGTTTCATGGTCCCTCCAACCATCAGGCGGGCGCCTTGTCCAACACCGGAGCAACCGGCACCACGTGTCGTTTGAAGAGCAGTTCCTTCTCTCCGAGCCCAAACGCCAGGCCGATCAGCTGCGGCAGGAACACCACCGGGATCTTGATCGGTTTGCGTAACACCTTGGACACTTTATCTTGATAGCTATCCAGGTTCATGTGGCACATGGGACACACGGCGGCGATGCAGTCGGCCGGTTGCGCAGCCTCCAGGATGCTGCCGGCGATGCGCAGCCCCAATTCCGGTTTGGTCGTTAAGAGCGCAGTGCCGCAGCAGGTCGCCTCCTGCAGGTGGTGGTAGACCGTAGCGCCCAAGGCCTCGAGCAGGGCCACCATAGACCACGGCTGCTGGCCGTCATCAAACGAGGCATACGGCCGCACCGTCTGGCAGCCGTAGTAGGGGGCCACCTTCAGGCCGGTCAACGGGCGTTTGACAGCCGCGGCCACTGCGGCCGGGCCAAAGTCGTTGGCCAGCACGTCCAGCATGTGGCGGACCGTGATGGTGTTGTTGTATTGGAGGTTTTCCACCACCAACGCCTGGTTCACACGGCTCAAGGCGGCGGGAGCGGCAACGGCCGCATTGGTGCGGGCAAAGCTGGTGAAGCACGCGCTGCAACCAACTACCATGGTCCGGCTGTTGCCCATCTTCTCGGCGATCGCCAGATTGCGCGCCGGCAACGCCAGCCCCAGCAAGTCGCTCATCACCGGTGCCACGCTGGCGCCGCAGCAGGTCCAATCCTCTAGCTCGGTGACTTCGGCGCCCAGGGCGGCAAACACGGCCAGCATGGCGCTCTTGTACTCCAGCGCCGAAGCGTCCATGGAGCAGCCGGGGTAGAACAGATAGCGTTTCATTTGCGACCCTCCAGTTCCGCCACGCGATCGAACAGCCTGGACAGCTTGCCCTCGCCTGCTAACCGCGGCAGCTCAGGGCGCAGCTTGCCACGACGCAGCAGGGTCAGCCCCATTCCGGCGTAGCCCAGCGCCTCCAGCGGATTGGTGGAGAGGAAGTAACGCGCCATGAACTCGGTCTCGCGCATCCGGCCATAGCGCCGCATCACGTCGCTGAAGGCCAGGTAGAACGTGGTGCTCTCACGCCACTGCTTGACCTGCTGCTGGATCGCAAGCTGCTTGAGCTTGGCGATGGCCTCGGTGAGGGGGATGCCGCGGGGGCAGCGCACCTGGCACTGATAGCAGATGCTGCACAGCCACATGGTCTTGCTTTTCAGCACCTCTTCGACCATGCCCAACTGCACCATGCGCCACATCTTGCGGGGGGTGATGTCCATCGCGGAGGCTGACGGACAGGATGCCGTGCAGGTGCCGCATTGAATACAAGTACGAAGCTCGAGCCCGGCGGGGGTCAGGCGGTCGCCAAACGCCATATCGCGTTTGACGTCAGTGAGCACAATGACCTCATGGGTTGCCACGAGACGCCTCCTTGCAATCTGCCGTGTCAGCGTTGTCGAGAGGACAAGGTTACCGATGAGCGTGAATTAGGTTAGACCCAATTCACACAGATCATGTTTTGTGATGATAGGCGCAAAAATGACCCTCATGAGTATAACTACTCACGGCCAATGGGGATATGACGAATATCATACAACTTGGCCTGATGATGGATGGTCGAAGGTGACTGGTTTGTGTTGGTTAGCGGAACCGTGGCAGGTGAACTGTGAAAGAGGCGCCTTTGCCCTCCTCACTCTGTACATCAATCTGCCCGTGAAACCGCACCACCAGCTCCTTAACAATGACGAGACCCAGGCCGGTGCCCGTGATATTGGCCGCGCGCACGTTGGGTGCGCGATAGAATTCCTCAAACAGGTGCGTCATAGCCTCGGCCGGGATGCCGAGCCCGGTATCAGCCACGGTGACTGCCGCCTGCGCTTCGGAGCGAATCACTGACACGGTGACCTGGCCGCCGGCGGGGGTGTACTTGATGGCGTTGCCCACCAGGTTGACGAAAATGCGGTCGAGGCCATCTTCCGTCGCGGCAACCACAAGCTCCTCGCGACAGGGCTGCAGGACGAGCACTACCCCCTTCTCCTCTGCGTGCGGGCTCAGTAGCAGCACTGCCCTGCCAACCGCAGCGTTGAGCATGACTGACATGAGCGCCTCGGCGCCGATGGCCCGGCTGGCGGCCAGGTCCAACAGGTCGTTGACCAGTCCTTCCAGCCGGTCGAGCTGGCCGGAGATGCGTGTGAACACATCCTTTTGTTTATCGGTCAGCTGGCCGGCATAGCCTTTGACGACGTTGCGGATCAGTGTTTGCGAGACGGCCAGGGGCGAGCGGAGCTCGTGCGTGGTGACGTGGATGAATTGATCCCGACCGGCGTCAACCCGGGCTAACTCGGTGGCGCGCTGCGCTGCCCCCAGCGCGACCGATCCAAGTCGGCACAGCGCTTGCAGGGTCGTGATCTCCTCGGGGGTGAAGGTGTGCGGCGCGGCGGTGTGGATCAGGAGCAGGCCCCGGGGCTGTTCCACTGTCCCCAGGCGCAGGGCCAGGGCCATGCCATCGAGGTGCGTCAGGAGTGGGTCAGCCACCGCGGGATCGGGCGCGGCTGATGCACTGCCGTCAGCCAACGCCTTCTGGGCCAGCGGGCTATCAGTTACGGCGCAGGCCACGATAGCCGTTGGGGAACCCTGGGGGCATGTCAACGTGAGTTGGGCCGCCGATGGGTTTAGCTCCCACGCGGAGATGGCGCCGGGCGGCACGATGCACCGCACCGCCGCGCTCAACGACTCCAGCGCCTCAGTCGTGCCTGACATGGCACAGACCCCTCCTGCCGACTGGTGACTATAACGATTTTGGCCGCGACCCAGGACAGATCGCGACCAAAATCATACGCGCGAGCACACGCGCTCGCGCGCCCCAACGGAGTCCGCAAGCGTGCTTACGCCGCCTGCGGCCGCGGGCCGATGACCTTTTCGATCTGGGCCAACAGGTCGGCCGGTTTGACCGGTTTCTCCATGAAGGCCTTGACGGGCATCCAGGTCTCGTCCGGCGTGAAATCGGCCGCGATGCCCATCACCTTTTTGAGCCCCGATAGAATGATCACCGGGATGTCCTTGAGTTCCGGATCTTCATGGAGCTCGCGCGAGACCTCGAAGCCGTCGGGGCCGGGCGGTCCCGCGAACATGACATCCAGCAGGATGAGATCCGGCTTCGCTTGCCGGGCAAGCTCCAGGCCATCCATGGCCAGGTACGCGTGCGATGTTTCATAGCCGACACTCTGGAGCAGCGTCTCGACCGTGTCTACGGCCTGAACATCATCGTCAACGATCAGAATATGCTGTCTTTTAGCCATTATATGCCTCCTTTTGCTTGGCTATCATGAATTGCTGGGGGCAGTCACGCGCTACTGAGCAGCGTCTGCACCTTGTGTACGAGCACATCAGGGTCAACCGGCTTTTCTACAAAATCATCCACGGGCAAGTATGCCTCATCGGGTCCAAAGCGCAGCGATGTGGTCGTGTGGATGGCTGTAACCATCAGCAGGGGAACATGACGGTAGGCCGCATACGGCGACCGCGGATCAGGGCTGCGCAGGGTCAGGGAGAATTGGAACCCGGCCGTACTGGTTTCCATCATCGCGTCCAAGATGACCAGGTCGGGCTGCACTTCCTGGAGCTTTTGCAGTCCTTCCAGGCCCGAACGCGCTTCAATGATCTCGTAGCCACTGGCCTCCAGCGGCATACGCAGCGCCAACGCCATATCGGGATCATCTTCAACGATGAGGATCTTACGGAGCATCATGATTTGCCCTCAAAGTACTGCTCCCAACGCCGGACGCTGTGCTCAAACAGGCCACAACTCGGCATGCCTGCGCGATAAAGCTTGCCACAAGTTTCATAGAGCGTGTACTTCGAGGCCAGTAATGGGATGCCCTTGTCCTCGGCCAGGGCGATCGTTTCGGAGGGAGGAAGTTTCCCCCGCACGAAAACAATCGCTCTGATCCCGGCCATGTCCGCCGTGCGCACGACCTGCGGGTTGGTGAGCCCGGTGAGCAACAGCGTATCTGCGTGGGTGAACGCCAGCACATCGCTCATCAGGTCGGCGCCGCACCCCATCTGCACTTCCAGCTCCAGGTCTGCTTCTTTGGTGATGAGCTTACCGTCTATGGCCTGCAGGACATTGTTAAGCTTCATGGCACACCTCCCTGCGCCTTGCCGACGATTGACTGTTACTCGACTGCCAGACACGTCAGCGTGTCTACTGAAGTACATGTTGGCGATGCTATGCTCGAAGCCACCGGCTACGAACGCTGAAATCGGAAAGATGATCGAGAGGATCTTATCTGTCGTGCTGCGGGCGCTGTAGCACAACCAGACAGCCATACATACCAGCGCATTGCAGATGATCCCTAACGCTAACGCTTGGACGAAGTTCAGACTCGTTTTAGATGCGGCCGTATTGAGCACTTGCAGGCCCACTGCGCCGCTCCCGAACGTATACTGGCGGCCCAAGAAGATCAGGATGGCATTTGCCACGGACCCCACCAGGTTCCCCACGTACACGATGGCCCAGTTGCGCAGGAGTCTGCCGGTGCTGACTTTGCGATTTGCCCAGGCCATCACGATCAGGTTGTTGCCCGTGAACAGCTCCGCCCCGGCAACAACGACCAGGATCAGGCCGACGGCAAACACGATGCCACCCAATAAGCGGGCGACGCCGTAAGACAACTTGCCGGCCGCGTCGGCTGTCACAACTGTTGCGAACATCGCGCCAGCGCCGATGAATGCGCCGGCCAGCACAGCTAACGCAAACATGGTCCAGAAGTCCGTGTTCGCTTTCTTGATGCCAATCGCTTCGGCCCGATCGGCCATCTGCGGCGGCATCAAGGCATCAATTGTTAGTTCTCCATTTGGCATAAGAAAATGATCACCTCGTCAGAAAACCCCTCGGAATGCCGGTTGGCGCGTCATCCCGATAGACCGGTTACTGCCGTTATTCCGGTTAACACGCCTCACAGACGGTTTCGGGCAATTTGACCACCTTCACCGCACACGCCTTGAGTTCGGGGATCTTGGCCACCGGGTCGAAGGCAGAATTGGTGAGCAGGTTGGCCGCGCTCTCGGCAAAGTGGAAGGTCATGAACACCACCCCGGGCTGGATCTTTTCTGTGACATCAGCCTTCACGTTCACCTGGCCACGGCGGCTGGAGACTTCTACCAGCTCGCCACTGGCAACGCCCAGCCGCGCCGCGTCCTCGGGGTGCATCTCGATGAAGCCCTCGGGATAGATGGCCGCCAGGCCTTGGGCGCGCCGGGTGAGAGAGCCGGTGTGATAGTGCCACAGCACGCGGCCGGTGGTCAGCAGCAGTGGATATTCGTCATCCGGTAGCTCGGCCGGCCCTAAGAAGTCCACCGGGGCAAACTTGCCCAGGCCGCGCGTGAACTTGCCCACGTGCAAGATCGGCGTGCCGGGATGCTTGTCATCGGGGCACGGCCATTGCAGCCCCTTGCCGCTCATCAGGCGCTGATGGCGGACGCCGCCGTAACTCGGCGTGAGCGCCGCGACCTCGTCCATGATCTCGGCCGGGTTCAGGTAGTCCCACGCACCGTAAGGGGCGGCCTCTACGGCCGCCGTGCGTTCTGCCAGGACGCCGGCCCCCAGCAGCTGCTGGCCCAACTCCGAGATGATCTGCCAGTCGGGCCGCGTATCGCCCAAGGGGTCCAGCGCCCGCCGGACGAGTTGCACCCGACGCTCGCTGTTGGTAAAGGTGCCATCCTTCTCAGCAAACGAGGCGCCCGGCAGCACCACATCGGCTATCTGCGCGGTCTCGGTCATGAACAAGTCTTGCACGACCAGCAGGTCCAACGATTCCAGCGCGTGGCGCACATGGTTGAGATCTGGATCCGATAGCATCGGGTTCTCGCCCAAAACGTACATCGTCCTGACTTTGCCATCAATGGCTGCGTTCATCATCTCGACCACAGTCAAGCCGGGCTTGTCCTGCAGCGGCACGGCGCCCCAGGCCGCCTCAAACTTCTTGTGCGTGGCTTCCAACGCCACGTTTTGATAGCCGGAGTAGACGTTGGGCAGGCCGCCCATATCGCACGCGCCCTGGACGTTGGACTGGCCCCGCAGCGGGTTGACGCCGCCGCCCGGCACGCCCATGTTGCCCAGCAGCATTTGCAGATTGGCGCAGCTCATCACGTTGCCGTGGCCGTTGGTGTGCTGGGTGATGCCCATCGCGTACATCATCGCGGTGGGTTTGTTGGCGGCCATCAGGCGCGCCGCCCGGCGGATGTCGTTGGCGGGCACGCCGCAGATTTCAGCCACCCGCTCCGGCGGATACTCCGCCAGCTTGGCCTTCAGATCTTCAAATCCTTCGGTGCGATTGGCGACAAAGTCGTGGTCGTAGAGGTCTTCAGCAATCAGCACGTGCATCAGGCCATTGAGCAGCGCCGTATCAGTGCCGGGCTTGTGGCGCAGATGGATCGTCGCAAATTGCGTGATCGGGATGCGCCGCGGGTCGGCCACGATCAGCGGCACCTCGCGCTGCCTGACTGCCTGGCGCAGCCGCATGCCGAACACCGGATGCTGCTCGGTGGTGTTGGAGCCGATGATGAACAGGCACTTCGCGTGTTCTGCGATGTCATCGAACGTGTTGGTCATGGCCCCGGAGCCAAATGAAGTCCCCAGACCGGAGACGGTGGGGCTGTGTCACAACCGCGCACAGTGGTCTATGTTGTGCGTCTCCATCAGTTGCCGGGTCAGCTTGGCCGTCAGAAAGTTCTCCTCGTTGGAGCACCGGGCCGAGCACAGGGCCGTAAACGCGTCGCCGCCGAAGGTCCGCTTGATCGCGATCCATTGCCGGGCGACCACCCCCAAGGCTTCCTCCCAGGAGGTCTCAACCCAATCCAGATCGGCCCCGGCTGCTTCATGGTGTCCGTTGCCGCTTTCGGGCGCGTGCGGTCGCGGCTTGGGCTTGCCCTCCAGCAGATAACGCCGCACCAACGGCTTTTTTAGCCGGTCAGCATGGTTGACGTAGTCGTAACCAAAGCGGCCCTTGACGCAGGTGAAGCCGTGGTTGGCCGGACCATTGCCGCCGCTCACTCGGACGATCTCATTGCCGCGCAGGTGCAGGATCAGCTTGCAGCCCACGCCACAGTACGAGCAGACCGTCTCCACCTGGCGAGTTTGGTAGGGCCGGCCCTTGCCGAGGCTCATCTTGGGCCACAACGCGGCCACCGGGCACACCTCGACGCAACTCCCGCAGAACTCACACGGGCTGTCTTCCATGGTGGAGTCCATACCGAAGGCGATCTTGGCGTTGAACCCGCGATAGACCACGCTGATTGCCTCGACACCGTTGATATGGTTGCACGCCCGCACACAGCGGCGGCACAGGATACACTTGTTACGATCCACCTGGATGAACGGATTCGGGTCATCCACCGGATAACTATGCTTCACTCCGCCGGTATATTCATCGCCTTTGACATCGTACTCGTAAGCCAGGTCTTGCAACCGGCAATCGCCCGTCGCCTCGCAGGTCATGCAGTCCAGCGGGTGGTCGGAGATGATCAACTCCAGGGCGAACTTACGCGCCTCCCGCACCTTGGGGGAGTTGGTGTGGATCACCAGCCCCTCGGTGACGGGGAAGGTGCAGGCTGGCTGGAGCGCGCGCTGGCGCTCGATTTCCACCAGGCAGACCCGGCACGCGCCCTCGGGCGGCAGCGCCGGGTGGTGGCACAAGACGGGAATGTAGACCCCATTAGCTGACGCCACCTGGTAGATGGTCTGCATGGCCTCGGCCTGGATTTTGCGGCCGTCTATCGTGATGTTGACTGTTGGCATTGGCTACCTCTTGCCCAGGTTACGACAACGTAATCGCATGCACGCCCTTGGAGCGGGGCTGTGCGACGATGGCGTCCAGGTTGCACGCTTCCACGCACGCGCCGCACTGGATACATTTGAGCAGATCAATCGCATGGGGTTCCTTGCGATTGCCGGAGATGGCGTCTTGCGGACAGGCTTTCTTGCACAGACCACAGCCGGCGCACTTGTCCGCCACCACAGTCAGATCGTAGAGACCCTTGCACACGCCGGCAGCACAGAACTTGTCGTGGACATGGGCCTCGTATTCCGCGCGGAAGAAGCGGAGCGCCGACATCACCGGGCCGGGGGTGAGCTGACCCAGCGCGCACAGCGACGCCTCACGCATGTTGCGCGAGATGCGTTCGATCTCATCCAGATCGCCTGGCTTCCCTGCGCCCTCCGTGATGCGCATCAGCACTTCCAGCAGCCGTTGGCCGCCGATGCGACAGGGCACGCACTTGCCGCACGATTCAGCCGACGCAAAGGTCAGGAAGTACTTGGCAAACTCCACCATGCACGTGTCCTGATCTACCACGATCATACCGCCGGAGCCCATCGTCGCGCCGGCCGCGGTCAGAGAGTCGAAGTCTACGGGTGTATCGAGCGCTGAATCGGGCAGGCAGCCGCCCAACGGGCCACCGGTCTGCACCGCTTTGAGGCGTTTCTTTTTGAGGATGCCACCACCGACATCGTAGATGATCTCGCGCAGGGTGATGCCCATGGGCACTTCGATCAGGCCGGTGTTTTTGATCTGTCCGGTGAGGGCGAAGACGGCCGTGCCCGGCGACCGGGGTGTGCCAATGGTGCGGAACCATTCTGGCCCCTTCAACAGGATTGGGGGCGTCATAGCGTAACTTTTGACGTTATTGACAACGGTGGGCCGTCGCCACAGGCCGGCGACGGCCGGAAAAGGCGGCTTGGGCCGCGGCTCACCGCGGCGTCCCTCGATCGAGGCGATGAGCGCCATTTCCTCGCCGCAGACGAACGCGCCGGCGCCTTCCTTCAAGTGCAGATCGAAGGAAAAGCCGCTGCCCAGGATATTCTCGCCGAGCAGGCCGTGATCGTGCGCCTGAGCGATAGCTTTCTTGAGATGAATGACTGCCAGCGGATACTCGGCTCGCACATAGACGTATCCCCCCTGTGCACCGATTGCATAGGCAGCGATGATCATGCCCTCAATGACGCTATGCGGGTCAGCTTCCAGGATGGATCGGTCCATGAACGCGCCCGGATCACCCTCATCGGCGTTGCAAATCACATATTTGGGCTGATTTGCGGACCGCCGAGACAGCTCCCACTTGACGCCGACGGGAAAGCCGGCGCCACCGCGCCCACGCAATCCCGAATCCTTTACGATTTCAATGACCGAATCGGGTGTCAACTCGGTCAATGCTTTGGCCAACCCCCGATAGCCATCATTGGCGATATATTCTTCGATGTTCTGAGGGTCTATCAGGCCACAGTTGCGCAGAACGATGCGGATCTGGCGGCTGTAGAATGGGATATCCAGGTAGCGTGGCAGGCTGACCTTCCGCACTGGATCGCGGAAACAAAGCCTCTCGATGATACTGCCGTTGATCAGCGTCTTCTCGGCAATCTCCGGCACATCGGTGACTTGAACTCGGTTGTAAAAAATGCCTAGCGGGAAAATCTGCATCACCGGCCCCATGGCGCACAGCCCACGGCATCCGGTTGAAATGATACGAATATCCTTCTCAAGCCCGCGTTCAGTGATCTGTGTGCGCAAAGCCTCCAGGACCCGCTGGGAATTCGCAGAGTGACATCCTGTTCCGCCACAGACCACAATATCGTTCCGATACGCAGGCTGACTCGCCCCTTCAGCACGTGTGCCTAAATCGGAGATCGCCTTGTCGCGCAGGCTCATCAAGTCACGGACAGAGTTCAGTCGGGGCATCAATTCCTCCTAGTGGAACGGCCTCACTCGATATGACACAACGCTTCGATAGCAGCATCTGGGGAGAGATTGCCATGCACTTGATCGTCAACTATGATGACCGGGGCCAGCCCACACGCTCCCACGCAATACACGACTTCGAGTGTGTATTTGTAGTCGGATGACGAAGCTCCGGGGAGCACGTCGTATTGGGCTGCGATAGCGCTGACAATGCCAGGCGCCCCACGCACGTGGCAGGCGGTCCCATCACAGATGCGAATCAGGTGCTTGCCGCGCGGCTTCAGCCGGAACTGGGCGTAGAAGGTCGCCACCCCCATCAGCCGGGCCTCAGGGATGCCGGTGCGTTTGGATATCTGGGTCAGAATTTCCCTGGGCAGGTAGCCGTAAGCTTCCTGGACGTTCTGCAGGATCGGGATCACAGCGTCCTTCTGGTTGCCATATTGCCCCAGGATCCGGTCGAGTGGCGCCAGATCAAGCGTATTCGTGTGTTCGGTCATGCGCGATCCTTTTGCGTAACTTAGAATGGCCCGGGCTCAATACGCTCTGGGGCCTGGTTGGCCGCGGTCGGTCAGCTCTGGCACTATTACAGTGCTGCCCTGAAAATAAGCAAGCATCCTGAGCGGGTCTGCAAGTCAACGTGCTTAACGAACAGCGTCCAGTCGAAGAGCCTGCCCTGAGCGAAGCCGAAGGGATGCGGCCCTGCCCAAAAGACCGCTCCGTATCCTTCGACTACGGGCTGCGGCCCTCCGCTCAAGATGCTCCGCTACGTTTTCATAGGCCGTGGCGCCGCGCGCGGCATGAAAAACTAACCCGGAAAGAGCGGACGCAGATCGGCCTGATTTACCTGATTTGGCTTTTTCAGGGGCCGTGGCGCCGCGCACGGCATGTGCAGCTGCGCTGCTTCTGGCAGAAATGGGCAAACGCCATCTTTACAAAGTCTAGGATAGCTTCAGCATGATGCAATGATACGCGTCATATCGCGGGAAAACATACAACAAGAAATCTGGGTTGCGGTCGCTGCCTTGACCATTTAGACAAGGCCCGGCATCCTGGCGGAAGCCGACATCAGTGCGCCGGCTGAAGTCGAAGGATGCGATTTGGCTTGAAGATCGCTCCGGAGCTCCTGAGCGGAGGGCAACGAAGTCGAAGGACGACCCCGGGCTACCGCCCTCCACTCAGGATGCTGTACTTGAGCATCTTGATGCAGTGGGAGCACTGAGTCATCAGGCAACAGGTTTGTGTATCAGTTCATTCACCTTCGCCAGCAGCTCATCAGGGTCAATCGGCTTATCAATGAACGCATCCACCGGTAGATAGTCCTGATCCGGACCAAACCGCAGCGGCGTGGTCGAATGGATGGATGTCAACATCAGGATGGGGATATGGCTGTAGGCGGCATACGCGGAGTCCGAATCGGGACTGCGCAGCGCCAGCGAGACCTGGAACCCCTCGGTAGCGGACTCCATCATCACATCCAGGATGATCAGGTCGGGCGTCAGTTCTTTCACCATATTCAAACCAACGCGACCGCTGCCGGCATGGGCCACGGTATAGCCGTGCGCTTCCAATGGCATCCGCAATGCTTCTGCCATGTCCGGGTCATCATCAACGATCAAAATCAGGCCCAAGGTCTGAGCCGAGTCTGTGGTCTGGAGCATATTTACCTCCCGTGCTGAGTCTGCGATTTCACTCAGAATGACCTGCACCAGCCCTGGCAGCGCATCTGCCACGGCTGGGCTCAACGCGGTGTCCCACTCTACCCTGGCCGGCTGCACGCCGAAGAACACGATTTCCGGCAGCGGCAGGTTCAGCGCGGCGGCCAGCGCCAAGGCATCGCTGACCGCGCTGCGGTGCAGCGAAAAACGCTCGGTCGCGCCCGTCAAGGTCACTTCATCCGGGCGAAAGCGGACCACCGCACCCGGCGCCCGCCCCATCTCGGCCGCATCCACCAGGATAGCGCGGCTGCGACCTTCCAACAGGTGAATGAGGCCGATGCCTGGCGTCCCGCCATCTACGACTTCGACCATATCCGGCAGCGCGAGTTGGCGCAACACCTCGATGGCCTGGCAACCGACGCCATCGTCACCTTGCAATGGGTTGCCGAGGCCTAGAACCAGGACGGGACGAATGACGAATGACGAATGACCAACGGTTTCGTCCGTCCTTCGTCCTTCATCCTTCATCTGTCGTCCGTCGTCAAACAAACTTCACTTCCAGAAAATGCGTCGAGCACGAGATGCACGGGTCATACGCCCGCACCAGCATCTCCATCATCTGGCGAATCTCGTCTTGGGGCCGATCCAGGATCTCCGGCACCAGTTTGCGCATGTCCGCCTCGATGTTCGCCAGGTTCTGGCCGGTGGGAATGATGCAGTTCGCGCCCGCCACCAGGCCATCATCCCCGATCTGATAGTTGTGGAACAGGATGCCGCGCGGCACCTCGCAGGAGCCCGCGCCGTCGCCGCCCTTGCCGGGGAACGCCGGCAGCGGCTCGGCCCGGACGCCGCGCTGGGTCAGCTCGTCAATCAGGCCGATGGCGTCCTCGACGCAGTGGACGATCTCAACCACCTGCGCCGCGGTGTTCAGGAATGAATTGGCGCAGATCGGCTTGAGACCCAACTCTTCGGCGGCCGCCTTGGCGCGCGGGTGAAGCTTGTCGTAGTTGACGTTGAAGCGGGCCAGCGCGCCGACCATGTAGGACTCGCGCTTGTGCGCGCAGTGCTTGGCCGACGAGTGCTGGACCAGCCGTTCATTGGTCACCTGGCGGTAGTCCTTGATGGCGTACTTGCCGCCGTCGGTCGTGGTGACCGTGCCATCAATGAACGCGTACTCATCCTCTTTGCGCAACGCGACGTACTCTGTCTCGCGGGTGAATTGCGGCCAGGGCAGCGTCTTGGCCAGCTTAACCGTCTCGTCCACGTCCGCGCGGGCCTCCACCAGGCGTGCGCGCAGCGCCTTCAGCTCGGCGATCGTGGGGAAGTGGGTAAAGCCACCGACCGCCATCGCGATCGGGTGCGTGTGCCGGCCGGCAATCACCGCACAGATGTCACCGGCCAGTTTCTTCATGCGCAAGGCTCGCAACACCACGTCCGGCACGATCTTCACCAGCGGAATGACGGAGCCGACGCCGAGCATATCGGGGGCCACCAGCATGTAGACGTGCAGCACGTGGCTATCCAGCATCTCGCCGTGGAAGTTGAGCTTGCGCAGCAGCACCGTCTGCTCCGACGGTGTGATGCCCAGCGCATTCTCGGTGGCGCGCAGGCTGGCCGTGGCATGGCCCACCGCGCAGATGCCGCAGATGCGGCTGGTGATGTGGCTGGATTGGGTGTAGGGCCGGCCGCGCAGCATCGCTTCGAAGAAGCGCGGGGTCTCGACGATCTCTAGCCGGCACTCCTCTAGCACGCCGTTCTTCGCGTTGACGACGATGTTGCCGTGACCCTCGACGCGGGTGACGTGATGGACTTCAATACTTACATTTGCCATAAGACACTCCTACTTTTTCGCCGCCATTTCCATCTGCTGGTACGTCCCAAACATCGTCCAGCGGGCTAACATCGCTTCAACTGTCAGACCGTTTTCGACCAGGACATTGCTCATCGCATTGCGGTTGGGATCGGGGATCAGGCCGCGGCAGGCTTCGCACCCGTCGCCGTAAGTGGGGCAGATGGCGTCGCAGCCGGCCCGGGTGACGGGCCCCAGGCAGAAGCCGCCCTTGTGGAACAGGCAGACGTTTTCTTTAAGCTTACACTCCACGCACAGCGGGTAATCCGGGATGGGCGGTTTCTTGCCCAGCAGCACCGCCTTGACCACTTCCAGGAACTCGTTGCGGTCAATGGGGCAGCCGGGAATGAAGGCGTCCACTTTCACTACCGCGCTAATGGGGCGGGCAGGGTAGGTTTCATACCACTCCGCCTTATCGCCGTACACGTAACGCCGCACATCGTCCAGCGGTTGTGTGTTGCGGATGCTGTTGACGCCGCCCAGGTGCGCGCACGCGCCCAGCGCCACCAGCACCGCGGCTTGCTCCCGGATCTGCTTCAAGCGCGGCTCATCGCTGGCGCGGCTGATGGACCCCTCCACGAACGCGACCGCGTAATCCTCACCTTTTTCGGTCATGGCCTCGCGAAACTGCACGATCTCGACGGCGTCCAGGAGCTCCGGGTGGGTCTGCAGGCTGTCCACCACGGTGAGCTGGCAGCCTTCACAACTGGTGAAATCGAAAAACGCTACTTTGGGTTTCATCAAATCGCCTCCTCGATGCCCTTGATCTGGGCATAGGTGAAGGCCGGGCCCTGCTGGCAGCAGTACAGATTGTTGATCTGACAATGGCCGCACTTGCCCACGCCGCACTTCATGCGCCGCTCCAATGACATCCAAATCTGGGTCTCGGGGATGCCCTTGCCGAGCAACTCCATCAGCACGAAGCGATACATGATCGGCGGGCCGACGGTGACAGCCACGGTGTTGCGCGGGTTGACGTGTACCTTCTTGAACAGGGTGGTGATCACCCCCACATTACCGGTCCAGGTCGGGTCTGGGCGATCCACGGTCACATGAAACTCGATATCGGAGCGTGCGCTCCAGACCTCGAGCTCATCCTTGAACAGCAGCTCCGAGGGATTGCGGGCGCCGTAAAGGATGATGACGCGGCCGAAGGAGCCGCGCTCGTCCAGCACCTGGTTGATCAGGCTGCGCGCCGGGGCCAGGCCCAGGCCGCCGGGCGCGAACAGGATGTCTTTGCCGCGCATCTTGTCAATCTGAAAGCCGTGGCCGAAGGGGCCGCGCACACCGATGGTGGCGCCGGCCTCCAGTTTGTGCATAGCCGCGGTCACGTCGCCCACTTTGCGCACGCACAGCTCGAAGGCGCCATTGCTGCGGCTGGGGGAGGAACTGATGGAGATGGGCGCCTCGCCGATGCCCAGCAGGCTCACCTCCACGAACTGGCCCGGCTCATGGCCCAGGCTTTGCCCCCACGGCAGCTCAATGGTGAATAATTTTTCCAGCGCGGTCAACGGCTCGACTTTTGCGACGCGCGCCGGGCTGGGGATGTAGATCGAACCGACGGTTGGGATTGCCATAGCAGCCTCCTAACTGGCGTGCGCCTGGTGCAGTGCGTTCCAGACGCCGACCGGGGTGATATCCACCAGGCAAGCGCGGGCGCAACGGCCACACCCCACGCACCCCAACTCGCCGTGCATGTCGAAGATGTACTTGCCTTTGCGGAAGAAGCGATGGCGTTGGCGTTCGGCGCGTTTGTGGCGGAAGTTCTCGCCGGTGGCGACACGGGCGAACTCATCCAACTGGCAGCTGTCCCAGATCCGCACCCGCTCGCCGGTCTGGCCATCCAGGGCCACCCGGTCTGTCACATTGAAGCAGTAGCAGGTGGGGCACACCAGGTTGCACGACCCACATGCCAGGCAGCGCTCGCCCAATTCGTTCCACAGCGCATCCTTATAGCTGAGGGCCATCAGGCTGGGCAGTTCGCTGCCATCGAGGTCGAGCCGATAGGGGAAGCGAGGCCACTTTTCGGACAGCGCCTGGTTGAGCATTTCGACGTCGCGCGCTTCGGCGACGCGGGCCGCGCCGTGCTCCCGCAGCAGCGCCTCACCATCCGCGGTGCCGATTTCGACGGCGTAGCTGTGCCCCAGGTCGGTCAGGTGCAGGTCAAACCCTTTGTCCGCGGTGAGCGTGCCCATGCTCTTGCAGAAGCTGTGCTCGTCGCACGGGGCCAGACACTCGATCCCGACGACCAGGGTCGCGGCACGGCGTTTCAGATAGTGCTCATCGCGCTGACCCGTGGCAAAGACGGCATCCAACAGCCCCAAGGCATGGATATCGCAAGTGTGGACGCCGAACAGCACCCGCGGCTGAGCGTCAAGCTGCGGTGTTGCTTTCAGGTCTGCCGTCTGGAAGGTGAACAACGCCTCTTCCTGCGGCAAGAGGTGCTTCTTCGGCGGTAGGATAGTGGTGTTGTAGTCCAACCGCAGCTCGCTGGCGTCGGTGATGGGACCGAACGCAAACTGGGCCTTGCCGTTGGGCAGGTATTCTTTGGCCCGCGGCCCTACTACTTCATACTCGCGCATCATGCCGGCAACAAATGCTGGCATTGCGCCTTTGTCAATGATCCGTAAACTCATCCGGCCTCCTTTCTTGGCTTCTGTACTGGCAACTTGCAGATGGGTTTTGACCTCGGGTGCAATGGGTATGGTGAAGGTAAAAGTTGTTCCGCGCCCGAGCTCCGATTCAACCCAGATTTGCCCGCCCGCATTTTCGATGGCTTGCTTGACAATGACCAGCCCCAGCCCCGTGCCGCGCAGGGCCAGCGCTTTGGCGTTATCAGCTCGGAAGAACTCGGTGAACAGGCGATCGCGCGCCTCGGGTGGGATGCCGATGCCGGTGTCGCTCACGCGGCCGATGATGTGCTGACCATCGGCGCGTAAACTGACAACCACGGCGCCGCCCGGCGCCGTATACTTCACCGCATTGCTGATCAGATTGGTCCAGAGGCTCTTGAACTCCGCGGCGACGCCGTGCATCGGGGGGATGTCTCCCGCGATCTCGGTCTTTAGCACGATGCTTTTTTCCGCCGCCTGCGTTTGGAACGGCTCGACGGTCTTCCGCAGCAACTCATCGAGGTGAACGTCCGCCACGTGTTCGTGTTGTTTGATCTCGCGCAGCTTACTCAAGGTCAGCAGGTCAGCGATCAACGTCATCTGCTCGTCCGCGCGGGCGGAAGCGCGCACGAGCAACTCTCGCTGTCTGTCCAACTCCACGTAGCCTTCCAGGATGAGCTGCAAATAGCCCTGAATCGCGGCTATTGGCGCCTGAAGCTCGTGGGTGACCAGGCGGATGAAGGCGGCCTTGGCTTTTTCCACCTCCTCCAATTTGCGCTTTTCATAGGCCAGTTGCTGGGTTTCGGTTTCCAGCGCCTGCAAGCGCTGCTCTTCCAACAGCAGGCGCCGATGTTCGAGGCCGTGATTGACCGCCAGCAGCAGGTCGTCCAGCGTGAACGGCTTGGTGAGAAAATCGTAAGCCCCGCGCTTGATGGCGTTGACCGCCAGTTGCACCGTCGCGTAGCCGGTGACGATGATGCAGACGGCACACGGATCATGCTCTCGGATGAGGCTCAACAACTCGATGCCGCCGATGCCAGGCATCATCACATCGAGCAGCACCAGGTCATAAGGGGTGGCCTTAGCCTTTTCCAAGCCCGCCGCGCCGTCCTGCGCGACATCCACCACATGGCCTTGCGGCGTCAAGGCACGCTTACAGCCCTCACGGATGCCCGGCTCATCATCAATGACCAGAATCCTGGCATGTGTCACCATGCGCTATGCCGCCACCTTCTCACGCGGGCCCAGCACCTTTTCGATCTCCCGCAGTAATTTAGCGGGCCGCACCGGCTTCTCCAGAAAAGCTTTCACGGGCATCCAGGTGTCATCCGGGCTAACATCGAACTTGACACCCAGCACAGTCTTGATCCCAGACAGCATGATCACCGGGATATTCTTCAAGTCAGGATCCTCATGGATCAGCCGCGAGGTCTCGAACCCATCTGGCGTGGGTGGGCCGGAAAACATGACATCGAGCAGCATCAGGTCCGGTTTTGCAGTCCGGGCCAGTTCCATCCCTTCATCGGAGCGATAGGCGTGGAGTGTTTCGTAGCCGACGCTCTGGAGCAAAGTTTCCAGGGTATCCACAACTTGGACATCATCGTCAACGACAAGGATGCGTTGTTTCTGGGTCATCAGATGGCCTCCTTTAGCCAACCTACCATGTCACATTGTCACATCCCCTGCTGCGCCTGTGCAGACAGTTGTTGTGCGCCGTGGATTTCGTTCGGAAGGGTAAAGCTGAACTTCACCCACTCGCCCATCTTCGAGTCGGCCCAAATCTTACCGCCGTGCTTCTCCACAATCTCCTTGCAGATGTACAGACCCAGGCCCGTCCCCTTCTTGCCGGTCGCGCTGGGCGTGTCGAGCCGGCTGAACCGCTTGAAGAGCTGCGTCTGCTTCTCCGGTGGGATCCCCTCGCCATCATTGCGCACGCTCAGCGTGATCTTGCCATTCGTCGCTTCGGCAGCAAGCTCGATCTGGCCGCCCTCCCGGCCATACTTGATGGCGTTGGAGATTAGATCATCGTAAATCACCCGCATCAACGTGGGATCGGCGTTGACGACGAGCTGGTCGGGGACACGGTTGTCCACCACGATTCGGCGATCCTGGATCTGCCGCTCCAGCGCTTCCAGCGATGGCTCGATGACCGCCTCTTGCAGTTTGAGCGGCCGCTTCTTGGCCACGAGCTGGCCTTGTTCCAGGCGGGATAGATCCAGGTAGTTGCGGACCATGTCCTGGAAGTAGTCCAGACTCTTGGCCACCGTTTCCAAGCTTTTCTTTTGCCCGGCATTCAACGCGCCCAAATACCCGTCTTTCACCGTGTAAAGCCCCATGATGGCCGAAGTGAGCGGGTTCTTCAGCTCATGCGTGACGAAGCCGAGCATTTCGATGTAGTTGCGGTTGGTGGTTTGTAATTGCTCGCTGAGCGCCTCCAGGTTGCTTTGGCGCTTCTCCAGTTCTTGGCGCTGTTCTTCCAGCCGGCCGGCCATCGCGTTGAAGCAGGCGCCCAGATCGCCTAATTCATCGGAACGCTTGATGTCCACACGATACGCCAGATCGCCGGCCGCCAACCGCTGCGTCGCATCCACCAGGGTGTGAAGGGGCTTCACGATGCTCCTGACCAGCCACAGCGCGCCGATAAAGGCCAGCAGCATACCTGCCAGTATCACGATCAGGTCAAACACGATCGTGCGCGTGCGCAGGTCCAGGTACTTCTGCTCCAATTCGCCCACATACAGCATACCGATGACTCTGCCGTCAGGGTTGCGAATGGGGTCATATTGGGCCAGATACCAGGTATCCACAACGAAGGCACGGCCCGTCCAGAAAAGCCCTTCTTTCAGTACGCGATCAGCCACCTCTTGCGAGACCCGGGTGCCAACAGCCCGGCGCCCCTGGGCGTCCAACACATTTGTGGAGATCCGCAAGTCACCCATGAAGACGGTGGCTGTGCCCACCGGTTTGCCCTTATAGATCTCGCTGGCAAACACCGCATCGCGGATCGCGTCCACCTTTTCAGTCGCGCCGTTGAGCAGTGAACCCATCTCGATCAGACCAATCAGCTCACCATTACTGAAGACTGGGGCCGCCGCGCCGCCGAACATCCCACGCGGCTCATTGCCCACCGCCAGACAGCGCTCGATCAACTCGCTGCCTTCGATATCCAGCCGCTCTTGCTCTAAAATAATGTTGCCGACGCTGCTCTGACGCAACGTGAGCGCCTGTTTGATCAATGGATCCTGCGCCAAGCTGTCACCCTTGTTGTAAGGCGGGCGGGTCCGCAACAGCACACGCCCATCCGGCGCCAACACGTTCAGGATATCCATTCCCTGATCACGTCGCACCGTCTCCAGCAGGGTGCGCACTTCGTCGGCCGCCGGACTATCTCCTTGTGTGAGCAGGAATTCGGTCAAGGCCGAATCGCGCGCCAGGGTTTCGACCGCGGAGCGGGTGCGTGCGATCTTGCTGTCATGGATTTCCCATGCGGCGCGCATATAGATGCGGACACGGTTCTCGGTTTCGCGGATCGTGTTGGTGTTAATGAAGTTTGCCGTAAGCGCAGCCATGGCCGCGGCCAGGATGACAAAAATCGCAATAACACCCAACAGGAATTTAGTTTGCAGCTTCATGAGTTCGTCTACTGATCTTGCCTCGTTTAGGGCAGACGTTGCGTGGCGGGCGACAGACGAATGGGCAACAACACCGTGAAGGTGGCCCCCTTACCCACCTGGCTTTGCACTGTGATCTGTCCCCGGTGCATCTTGATGATGCCGTAGACGATAGCCAGGCCCAGCCCGGTGCCCTTGCCCACCGGTTTTGTTGTAAAAAACGGCACGAAGAGCCTCGCTTGATCCTCTGCCGTGATGCCCATACCCGTATCGGCCACTTCCAGCGTAACCATAGTGTTGGGGCCCGGGTAAGTCTGGATGGTCAGCTTGCCGCCCATCGGCATGGCATCGAGGGCGTTACTGACCAGATTGGCGACCACTTCGTGCATCTGGCCCGGATCAGCTTGGATCTCGGGCAGCTGCGGGCTCAACTCAGCCACGATGGTGATCGGAACATCGCCCAGACGCTTCTGCTCAACCTGCAACACTTGCCGGATCACGGCGTTCAGGTCCGTAGGTTGGGCTTCAACCTGGTTCTGGCGCGCAAAATCAAGCAGCGCCGCCACGATCCCTTTGCACCGTCGGGTCTCCTTGACGATCATCTCCAGATCCGTGCGCTTGGGATCGTCAGGTCCACACTCACGCAGCAGGATATCGGAAAACAGCAATACAGTGGCCAGCGGGTTGTTCAACGCGTGCGCCACACCGGCGGCCAGTTGTCCCAGGGAGGCCAGCTTTTCCGAATGCACCAGTTGATCTTGGGTAGCCTGCAGTTCATCCAACATTGTGTTGAATGACTTGGCGAGCTCACCAACATCACCGCCGGCTCGCACCGGCACCCGCACTGACATGTCGCCCTGTGCGACGCGCCGGTTAGCTTCGGCCAGATCGCGCAGCTCTTGCAACGGGCGGGTCACCGCGCGCGAGACAGGGATCGCCAGCAAAAACGTCGCCAGGATCGTACCCAGCGCGATCAGGGCTACCTGCTCGTTGAAGGTGTTGACCAGGCGCGTAAACGCGGCCTGGCGTGCGCCTACGTATAGGATGCCGACGACCTCACCCGCATGATTGCGCACCGGATCATACCGGGTAATGTAATTCTCGCTGACGACAAAAGCCGTTCCGACGTATGGAACCCCGCCTCCCAACACGGTCTGGCTCACCTCTTCGGAGATGCGGGTTCCAATAGCGCGTTGACCGTCTAGTGTGCGCACATTGGTGGAAACGCGCAGGTCTCCGAAGAAAATGGTAACCGTATCAACGCCGGCCACATCCCGGATGCGGTCCACCAGCGTGAAATCGTTGTTAAAGAGGTGAAACGCCATGACGATGCCGGCGATGCCATCATCCCCCTGTACGATGGGCGCCACCCCCATCAGGGTCAAGCCGGCCTGGCCCTCGCGCGGATCGAAAAGCGTTTCGGCGGCCCGGGGTGTATCCAACACGGTGATACGCGCCTGTTCCGCCAGGCCTACTTTCGCCAGCAATTCGGCCGGCATCACCTCGGTGGCCGCCAGGATGGATTGCTGCGCTACCGCAGCCTTGACGATGGGCAGATCGGCCCAGTGGACGCTGACCGCCGACCCGGCCAGCGTAGACTGCTCGCCCGTGGCCGAGATCAAACGCCCGGCCAACAGGTTGCCCTCGCCATCGAGCACCGCAATCAGATGATTGCCCGCCAACGCCTGCACCGCGACTTTGTTGGCGATCTGCTTGTCAATCACCGCCAGGGCGTGCTCCCGGTCGCTGGTCAACTCGGCCAGCCCCGACAGCACCAACGGATCCAGCGCCAGTCGGTGCGCGGCGCCGGCGATCTCCTGCAGCCGGATGTTGTACAGCGCCTCGGCCAGCTGCATGTCCCGGTTTATCCGCTCGGCCATGGCCTCGGCCAGATAATCACGGATCGTACGCGAGATGACGCCGGAGCCGATGAGGATCGTGGTGGCCGCCACCAGCGAGAACGAGATCACCAGCACCCCTTGAAACGGTGCGCCGAAGACGTCTCGTATTCGTCGTCTTACCGTCTCCCACATCGCAATCTCGAATCTGTCACCTTACCGGGCCAACAGGCGATCTACCTGGCGCAGCAAGGAGGCTGGCGTGACGGGTTTGCTCAAGAAGGCATCAATGTGGATGTATTCGTCGGTCGGGAACAACTCGGCGTAGTCTGTATTGGCGATGGATGTCACCATAATCACAGGTAAGCCCTGCAGCTCTGGATCATCATGCACGCGCTGGCTGGTCGAAACGCCATCCAGCACGCTATCCATGATCACATCCAGGATCATCAGATCTGGCCGCTCTGCGCGCGCGCGGGTATAGCCTTCGTCGCCGCTGTTGGCTGCTAACACCTGGTGGCCAGCCCGCTCCAGCACAAGACGGGTCATCTCCACGAAATCGGGATCATCATCTACTACAAGAATTTTAGCCATTGTGCGCTCCCACGCTAAAATATAAGGTGCATACGGCCTGGATTGTGAGTGCACATACAACTTATCACGAGTTGCCAGGCGGACAAATGATGTGGGTCATATCGAAGCCAGGGAGCGGAAAAGGGTTGGGTGCAGCCCTGTGTGCGGGGTATGATTACGCGAGGTTCCGCTCGCGATTGGCTGGTGTGGATCGGCGGCGGGCCGGCCGTGTCGCACGTGGGACCACCTGATCCCGTTTGACCAACACCAGGGTGAAATCGTCATACTGCGCCTGATCGCCGGCAAAAGCCTGCACCGCATTGTCAATGGCTGCGGCGATGGTCTCGGCCGGCTCGTGGCGATGATCGCACAGGATGTCACGAAGACGCTCTTCGCCGAACGCCTCGCCGGCGGCGTTCAACGTGTCAATCGCGCCGTCAGTGTAGAAGAGCACCACATCGCCTGGGCGCAGGTCCAAAGATTTTTGCTCGATATCGGTCTGCTCCACGATGCCCAGCGCGATCCCGGCCGTGATCATCTCCTCGACCTGGCACCCGTCCGCCGGCGCATAAAAGGCCAGGTTGTGGCCGCCGCTGGCATAGGTTAACCGATGGGCCGCGGTGTCCAACACGCTGTAGTAAGCCGTGATGAACATGTCGGAGGTGCTATCGGACAGGATGAGCTCGTTGGCGCGCTGCAAGGCGGCAGCCGGGGTCCGGCCGCTGAAGGCGACGGCGCGCAGCAAGGTGCGCGCGAACATCATGTAGAGCGCGGCCGGCACGCCCTTGTCGGAGACGTCAGCCACGACCAGGCCCAGACGCCGATCAGCCAGGGGAATGAAGTCGAAAAAGTCACCGCCCACCTCACGCGCCGAGCGCCAACGGTAGGCAATTTGATAGCCGGGCACGGTGGGTGCGACCTGCGGCAGGAGGTTGAGTTGGATCGCGTGCGCCAATTCCAGCTCGCGGCTCAACCGCGCGCGCTCGGCCTCTTGCGCCTGCAGGCGCGTGTTTTCGATGGCGACCGCCGCCTGGCTGGCGATCCCGCTGAGGATGCGGACGCGGCGCAAGCTGAACATGTGGGTGGCGTCCACATCGTCGGCCAGCAGCGCGCCGATGGGCTCGTCGGCTACCAGCAGCGGCACCACCAGGATGGTGCGGCTGCCGAACCGTTGGCGCCACGCAGGCGGGATGTAGGGGTTATCAGCCGTATCGTTGACCACCAACGGTTGGCCCAGGCGACAGGCGTCATCCAGCAAGGGCAGGTCGCCGGGCGCAATCACCGCCCCTTGATAGGCGTCGGCCAGGTTTTCGCGCCGGGCGTACACCGTGCGCACATGGAAACAGCGATCATCATCCAACAGTAGGGCTGCGCACCGGTCAACGCCTGTGAGCGAGGGGGCCAGCCGCGTCACCAGTTCCAACGTCACCTGAACCGGCTGCAGCCGGCGCATCGCCTCGGCCACTTGCAGCAGCACCAGGGAGATGCGGGCTTCTTCCTCCCGCGCGGCCGAAAGGCGGCTGTTATCCACCGCGGCCGCGACCTGGTGGGCGATGCCGCTCAGCATGGCCAGGCGGCGCTCGTCCAGGGCCGCGGCGCGCTCCGGGCTGAAACTGGCGCCCATCACGCCAAACACCTGCCCCTGGTTCATCAAGGGCAGCAGCACCATGTCCTCGCCGGGGCAACTGGCGCGCAAGGGCGCCGGCAAGTCAGCCAGGACGAGAACAACGGGTGCGTGGGTGGTGCGTAAGCGATCCAAGGCCGGCCATTCCCCCGGCATCATGCGCAGCGTCAGCGCGGGGTCGGTCACATCGGCCAGGTTCATGCCGAATGAGGCGCCGTAGAAAAAGGCGCCGTATTCATCATCCAGCAGCCAGATCGAGGTGGATTCGACGCCGGCCAACATCGCTGTCACGCGCACAGCGGCCTCTAGCACCGCATCCACACCGGTAGCCTGGCTCGTTGCCTCGGCGACCTGCAGCATGACCGTCGTGACCCAGGCTTCTTCCCGTTGCGCTTCGTAGGCGCGCGCCGAGCTGACCGCTACAGCCACCTGGTCGGCCAGGGTGCGCAAGATGAAAACGTCGTCCGGGCCAAACGCGTCCACGGCTGTGCTCTGGACGTCTAAAACACCGAGGACTTCATCCTCGACGCGTAATGGCACGGCCAGTTCCGAGCGGGTGTCGGGCAGCAGCCGCGGGTCATCGGGCACGTAGCGCGGCTCGGCCGCAACATCGCCGGCCAGGAACAGCTCACCATGTTGCGCCACCCAGCCGATGATCCCTTCCGCCCCGATGTGCATGGAACGGCCTTCGCTACGCCACCGCTCGTTTAACGCGTGATCGCTGCCCGTGGGCGATGACTTACTGGCCTTGAACATGGCGCGGCCGTCCTGTTCCACCAGGAAGATCTGGACGTGATAGTAGCCGAACCGCGACTGGATCAGTTCCACCACTTCGGTCAGCAGGCGGTCCAGCTCGAGGATACTGGTGAGACGACGGCCCACCTCAGCGACGGCCAGTAAGTCGTTGAGGCGCCGCTGGCCGTGTGCATACAGGCGTGCGTTGTTGATGGCCGAGGCAGATTGATTGGCCAGGATAGACAGGAGTCGCAGATGCCGTTCATTGAAGGCGACCGGCTGCGGGCTTTGGATGGACACGGCGCCGATCACCTCGTCGCCGACCAGCATGGGGAGAAAGATGGCCGAGCGGGGCGGTTGATCGCTGATGTAGATAGGACGGGCCGGCAACCGATCCATCTCGACCTGGAAATCCTGCACTAACAACGACTGGTGGGAGCTGCGCACCCATCCCACAAGACCTTGCCCGGGCGGCACCGTGAAAGTTGCGGGCGGTTGGCGCACACCGTCCTTAAACCAAACCTTGATGTGATAGCGATCACCCTGGAACAGGCCCAGTTGGAAACTTTCAGTGGGGACGATGCGGCCGGCCAGGCTGTGGATCAACTCGCAGAGCGCGTCCTGATCCAGCGGCGCCTGCACAATCGCGCGGCCGATCTCGGCCAGTGTCGCAAGCTCAGCGTACCGGCGAGCCATCGTGCGGCCCTGAGCGGGTCGGGCGCCAGCAGCAGTCGGCTCATGCATCGGCAGTTTTCTCGCAGCAGGCGCCTGCGTGATCCACGATCGCGTTGCGCTTCACCAACACCAGGGTGTTGCCCGAGGCGTCAAAGCTGAAGCGGACATCGTCCATCAACTGATAGATGAGGTACAACCCCAGGCCGCCGATGGGCCGCTCGTTTAGTGGTCGGGTCGGGTCGGGTTTGGTAACGGCTTGAGGATCAAAAGGCCGCCCCTGATCGTGCAGCGTGATGATCACGTCGCGGTTCTCGACCGTAAACGTGAGGCGGAACACCCCGCGCTTGCCGCGATAGGCATGCTCGATGACGTTGCTACACGCTTCCTCAGTCGCCAGTTGCAGGTCAAAGAGCAGTGTCGGGGCGACGCCGGCTGTCGCGCACGCCTCTTCAACAAACGCCAGGATATCCGGCAGGACGGTCATCTTGCTGGCAAAAGTTGCCTCGCGTTGAGAGGGCGGCATCGGCGTTATAGTATCCTCAGGCGGGGATAAGGCAGATAAAGAGAAGGGAAGCTGGCGGTCGGCTGAACGACGGCCCCCAGCTTCGCACACCATACGCCAGTACCGTTGGCCGGCCTAATAGCTGCCGACGGCCTCGGCCTCTGTATCGAAAAGCAAAAACTGGCGGTTCAAGCCTGTGAGTTCGAGGACTTTCTGGATGTTCGGGTTGACCTCAGCCAGGCGCAAGTCGCCGCGATTCCAGCGCCGGCAGTTTTTCCAGGTGGCGATCAGCTCGCGCAGCGCCGCACTAGAGACATAACTGACATCCTTCATGTTCAGGATCAGTTTGAAGCGACCTGAGTCCATCAGGTCACGCAGTTGGTTGCCCAACTCCGGGGCCACGCTGCCATCAATGCGGCCACTGATCCGGGCCAGCGTACATCGTTTGAGATCGACGCTCGTGAAGTCCATAACGATTGCCTCCTTTGGGAATCAAGCTCGCGCTGCGCAAAAAGGTTGTCGGGGCTCATGTGAGCAAGGAGACTATACCATAAAGCAAGCCGGGATACAACTCCAGTTTAGCAGAAACTAACAGGCAGGAGTTTTTCTGTCCTCAGTGCTCCTTCGCCAGTCTGGCCGTCGCCATACCCAGGCCGATGTAGGTCCACAGCATCACCGACATGTGCGGGTAGACGAGGTTGAACAGGTAGTGGTCGAAGATGCCGCCGGCCAGCGCGCCCACGATGGCGCCGCCCAGCCCCAGCAGCAGCGCCTCCAGATTTGGATCGGTCACCTGTCGCCAGGCGCGCCATAGGCTGCCCAGGTAGCCGATTACCACCACCAGGAACGCTGCGACCCCGATGATGCCCATGATCTCGGCCATCAGCAGGTACAGGTTCGAGACCCCCACATACAGGTCTGCGTCTGGTGAGCCGGCGAATCCCACCCCCAACACCGGATAGCGGCTGATGAGGGCCAGCGCGTCCTTGTACTCGCCCAGGCGCATCAACGTCGCCCGATCCTGAAGTTGGATGCCCTCGATGAAGTGGGCCACGTAGGCCTGGGCGGGGGGCAGCAGCAGGAGCAACGCCGCGCCGACCGCGCCGACCAGCAGCAGCTTGCGATAGCGCAGCACGCCGATGACCAGCAGCCCGGCCGCCAGGCCGACCAGAGAACCGCGGCTGTAGGTCAAATACAATGCCAGCAGTTCAAGGCCCAAGAAGGTGGCGACCCACCGGCGGCGGAACAGCGGCGCGGGGCTGACGACCTGCGGCGCAGTCAAGCCGGCCACCAGGATCAGGAAGCCGCCGAGCACGTTGGGGTCCACCATGGTGCCGATGGCGCGCATGGGGTTGGCAGGATCATCTTCGATGTAGCGCAGCGCGCCCACGCCGCCCGGATAGTTGAAGCGGGCCAGGGCATCCAGCACGCGGATCGTCCAGGCTTCGGGGATCACGTAGAAGATCACGGCGATGGCCGCGGCCGCCGCGCCGGCCAACAGCACCATGCGCGCCAGCAGGTGTACATCGGCCCGGCGGCGCAGCGTGTTCACCAGCACGAAGAAGAAGCTGATGGCCAGCGCCAGCTCGGCGAAGTTGCGGATGACGGTGCTGGTGGGCCGGCTGTAGCGCAGCCCGTTGGCGAAGGAGAAGATCGCCATGAGCAAGAAGAACAGCACGGCCGCGCCCAGGGGCGTGCCGATGAGCTCGCGGTCGCGTCGCGTGGCGATCCGCAGCACCCACACCAGGTAGATCGCCAGCAGCGCGACGTCCAGGAACGTCGGCGTGAAGCCGATCTTGAACGGCAGCGCCGCGAACGGCAGCAGGCCGATCACCGCGAACAGCGCGGCCAGCCCCCAGCGGATATCGCGCAGGATCAGCAGGGCAGCGACGATCACCACGATGGCGACGATGCTGTAAATTGGCCCGGCCAGAGCGACCAGCAGCGCGGCCGCCAGTGCACCGAGCAGCAGTAACGCGGCCCGGCTCCCATGCGCGATGCGCCGATCGGGATGGAAAAAGATGGATTCGAGATAGGTTAGCACGGGCGAATTATAACACAAGATGGCCGGCAATGCGGTATATGCTGGTGCGATGATTTGGTCGTTTCGGGTCGGGTGGGGATAATGTGACATCATGTGGCGACGAATCGGCATTCCTGCTGTGGCATTCTCCCTGGCGCTGGCGCTCTATCTGGGCGCCCTGGCGCCCGATGTCTACAGCACCGATTTTGCCGAGTTTCAGTACCTCCCTGCGCAACTGGGCCTGGCGCACCCCAACGGCTTCCCCCTGTACATGTTCCTGGGCTGGGCGTGGTCGCATTTGCCCCTGGGCACACTGGCCTGGCGCATGAACCTGCTCTCTGCCGTAGGTGGCGCACTTGCCGTGGCACTCACGGCGGGGCTCGTGGGCCGGATAACACAGCGAACCGCGCCCGCGCTGTTGGCGGCCGGGCTCACAACGCTGGCGCCCACGTTCTGGTCATACAGCCTGGTGGCCGAGCGTTATACCATCAACCTGGCGTTGACGATTGGGTTGGTCTGGGCCGCCTGGGAAGCGGGCCGATCAGCCCGGCGGGCGCCGGCTTATGTTTCGGCTGCTCTGTTCGGGCTGAGCCTGGCTATTCACCCGACAAATCTCGTGCTCGGTCCCTTCTGGCTCGGTTACCTGGCCTGGCGTATGCCCGCCGCGCGGCGCAATGCGCGCTTCTGGCTTGGGCTGCTGCTGGCGGCCGGGGCGCCGTTGCTGCTCTACTTGTATGTGCCGTGGCGCTGGGCGGCCTTGAGCGCGTGGCCGTTGGCGCCGGGGGTAGAGACCTCAGAGGCGGCGCTGCGCGGGCTGGCCCATGTCTGGTATCGGCCGGCGTTGACGTGGGACCTCCTACGCAGTTACATCACCCTCAACACCACCACGACAAACATGTCGCGGGAGAGCCTCGGCGTAGCATTTCAGCGCCTGACCGACTTGGCGCCGTTTTGGCGCGTGGATGCTCCCTGGTGGCTGGCCTTGCTGGCCGGTCTTGGGCTGGCGCGCTTGTGGCGGCGTGACCGGTCGCTTGTCCTGGCGTTGACAGGGTTCGCCGTGACGTTGACGTTAGTGGTCGCTTATATCCAACAGGGTAAGAATGACGCTTATCTGTTACCCGCAACATGGGTCGCAGTGTTCCTGGCATCGTTCGCACTCGACTTGGCTCTGGCAGGCAGTGCCGCGCTGACATCTCAGCATCCTCATTTCAGGCGGCTGGCGTATGCGATGTTGAGCCTGGGAGCCATGACGCTTCTGCTGGCGCTGGTCTGGATCCGTTACCCCCAACTCGACAAAAGTCGAGCGACCGATACCGGCCGCTGGTGGCGCGCGACCCTGGCGCATCCTATCGAGCCGGACGCAGCGCTGTTGGCCCATTGGAGCGATCTGACGCCCATGTGGTATCTGCAGCACGCTGAGGGCATCCGCCCCGAGATCCTCGGCCTTTTCCCCCCCGGCGCTGAGACGGTGATCGATCCCTGGCTGGCAACGGACCGACCGCTCTATCTGGCTGGCCCGCTGCACGGCTGGACGCCAGACCTGCCAGCGCGTTACACTGTGATCCCGTGGGGCAATCTGATCCGCGTGTTGCCCTCCGGCCAGACGACAAGTTGTCCACCGTTGGCGCAATCCCTTACCACACCTGAGCCGTGGCCGCTGGCGATCAACGCCTGGGAGATGGATACTTCACCGCGCGAGAAAGCGGCTCAGGCGCTACGCTTCTGCTGGCAGGCCCGCCGCGATCTACCGCGCGCAACCTTTCTGGCCCTGACATTGAAACCGGTGGACGGCGGGCCGGTGTTGCACCTCAACGAGCCACTGGTGATCGGCTGGTACCCGGTTGAGACGTTGCGCGCGGGAATCGAGGGCCTGGCGGTACTCGCATTGCGGTTGCCATCAGGTGCGCCAGCCGGCGCGTACACCGTTGCCCTCCTGCCCTACTACCTGCGCGATGACGGCGCGCTTGAGAATTGGCCGGACCTCGCGCCGATCACCCTCGGTGAGATCTCGGTTGCCGCGACTCAGACGTTCCGCCGGGCTGACCTGCCGGCCGCCTTTGTGCCGCTTGTTGCACCTGCCGCAGGCTCGCTGGCACTCCGCGCCTGGCAGATCTCCGATCACCCCGTGCGGCCGGGCGATCCGGTGGAGTTGACGTTGTGGTGGGAAGTGCGCGCTCCTGTTGTCACAACACCCGCCCTGACCATCAGCTTCCGAGAGGGGGTGGCCGAGCAGTCGGCGCGATCACACAGCCGGTGCTACCTGCAGCGTCTGCCAGCGTATGGACGCCGGGCACCGTGTTGCGCAGCACGCATGCTTTGGCCGCGCCGCGCGACCGGGGCGA
>DAOUAT010000363.1:0-6932 GCA_034433275.1 Anaerolineae bacterium | reverse complement strand
GGTCAATCAGTCCCAGTGGCACGCGGAAATGGTGGTTTACCCAACCATCATACGGAATCGAGCCTTCAGGCGGTTTGACGCTCAGAGCGAGTGACCGGCTAAAGCCTCGATTCCAGATTCACGTGGCCGGTACACACTGCGGCCCCTCCGGTGTATCCCGCACCTGCCACCCCAACGTGAGAATCCGCTCCCGCAGCGCATCGGCCGCGGCCCAGTCACGGCGGTCGCGCGCGGCCTGGCGTTCGGCGGCCAGCGCCAGCACCTCGGCCGGCGCGGATGGGACTGCCTCATCCGCCGCGTGCGCGGCCAGCGCCTCGGCCCACGCGCCCACCGGGAGGCCGGCATCGGGTTCGGGCCAGGCGAAGGGGCCCAACTCGGCCAGGGAGAAGCGGTCGCCGGCCGAGAAGGTGCGTGAACGGTGAATAGCCTGTCGAATTTGGGGAATCGAGGCTTCAGCCGGTTGGCTGCGGTCATGGGGGAGACCGGCTAAAGCCTCGATTCCGGTTTGCGTTGTTTCGCGGGTAGGGCTACTGGTCAGTATTGTCACATCCCCCGCGCCCATCACCTGGGCCGTGCCATCGGCCAGGTCAACCGCCAGGGCGGTGTGCTCGTCAATGCCGACCACGGTCGCTTCAGGGGGCAGCAGGTCCCGGAGCGTCTTGAAGCGCGCACGGCCCATGAAGCAGCGGCTCGTGTCGAGTTCTGCGCCGCCCTCCGCGTTGTTCCAGTGCGGCACGAAAACCAGCTTTAGCCCGTAGGGGCCGAACAGGTCAAGGCCGGGCTGCCAATGGAGGTCGTGCCCGGCCTTGTAGATCTCGTAGACCGGCAGGGCGTACGCGCTGATGGCGACCACGGCCGCGCTGGCAAACGCCAACGTCGCACCGATCCGCTGCCGCGCGATGATTCGCGCCCAGGCCAGGCTGTCGCGCAACTGCCGCACCGCGTAGGTGGGGCTGCCTGGCCCCATGAACGTCAGGTCGGCGTGCAGCAGCGGTTCGGTGAGCGCCGGGTCGTCCGGGCTGAACGGCGTGCCGCGCGCTCGCGCGGGCGCCACGGTTACCTGCGGCCGGTAGTTGCTCAGCCGGACGGCCAGGAAGTCGGCCACGCGGCCGGCCACCCGGTCGGTGTTGAGCTCGAAGCCGGCCGGGGTTTCCAGCACGGCCACGCGCAGCGGCGTCGGCAGCACCTTCGCCAGGCTCTCGAACACCCGGCCGCCGGCCAGCGATGTCTCGCCGGAGCCCAGCAGCGCGATGCGGCCCGGCGCATGTCCCTCGGTGTGCATCGGTTACTTGTCCTTGGGGCTGGATGATCCGGCCAGGGGACGCGGACGAGCGCGGATGAACGCGGATAGCTGTTCTTTCATGACCGCTTGTGTCCTCTTAACCTGGGCATTATTCCCAGGATTTCGGTGATAGGCCCCACGATCTCAAGCCCGGCGTGGCGGCCGGCGCCTTCGAAGACGACCCGTTCGCGCCCGTTCGCCACCGCCAGAAGCCGGACGTCCAGCCGGGCGGTGAGGCTTTCCAGCACGCGCTGCATCATGGCGCTGCGTTCGGGGGAATGGAGCAGGCCGCCCTCGGCCCGCCACGCGTCCACCTCCAGCCGATACCGGCCGCCGTCGGGCCCGGTGCGGCCGGCCATGTGCCAGGTGACGTGCGTGTCGGCCAGGTCCAGCCGCTCGATGGTCGCGCCGGTGTAGGTGGCGAAGCGGTAGAGCTGGCCGGCGTGCCGCAGGCCAACGATGAAGCCCGGGAACGCGCCCCGCAGCCACGGGATGATCGCCACCGACGCGGTCAGCGATGTGCCCGCCGCACGGGGGGCGAAATGGTTGCTCTGCGTCCAGATCCACGCCTTGGGGAACGCCTGACCCCAATCCTTTTCGATGTAGCCGCGGCCTCCGGTGAAGTCAAGTGTGTTGCCATCCACTGCCAGGTGGCCGGCGATGCCGTGATCGAAGCTCAACACGCCGTGGTAGCACTCCATGAACGGCACGTAGGCGTACCAGCCCATGATGCCCGGCGACGCCAGCGTGACCGGCCACGGCGTCAGGCCCGCAAAGCGTAGTTCGCCCCGCATCTGGCCCTCGGGCCGCTCGATGTCCAGGGTGATCGCGTCGGCCCGGAAGCGGTTAGGCCCGACCCGGATGTCGAACGCATCGCGCGCGGCCTGGAACGCCTCGAACGGGTAGCGGTGATACGCGGTCCGGCCGGTGCTGCCATCCAGGGTTTGCACGAACGCGTGTGAGGCGTCCGGCCCGTCCCCGACGAAGACGCCGGGGATGACCGCGTAGCGATGTGTCTCACTGGCATCCACCAGCTTAAAGTACCAGCCCTCGAAGAACGGCGATTTTGTGCCGTGCCCGTGGTAAAGGGCCGGGTTGCGGAGGGTGCGCGTGCTGAGCATCGGTCAGTAACCGCCGCAAGACTTTGCCCGATCCGCAGCGGGTGCTGCGGGCGGTTGCGCCACCGGCGTCCAATACTCGCGCATCTTGCTGCGGAACACGGGATCGCCGCCAAGCCGCTCCTTGTCGCCGATCACAAAGACGTAGCGGCCGACCTCTATATCATTCTGTATATGGTTTGTTAAATCTATGTACATAATTGTTTGCGGCAACACTCCCCGGTTTCTGCAGGAACCGGGGAGTGCCAGGATATGGCGCAACCCAACACTGTTATAGGATGACCCGTGCATCTACGGCGACCGCTCCCTGGCCCTGCGGCAGCACCAGCAGCGGGTTGACGTCCAGCTCGGCGATTTGCGGGTGGTCGGCCGCCAGGTGGCCGATGCGCACGATGGCATCGGCGAGTGCGGGCCGGTCGGCCGGGGGCGCGCCGCGCAGGCCGGCTAACAGCATCGCCGAGCGCACCTCGTCAATCAGCGCCTCCGCGTCCGCGCGGGTCAGCGGCGCCAGTCGAAAGCTGACGTCGGCCAGGGCCTCGACGTAGACCCCGCCCAGGCCAAACATGATCAACGGCCCGAAGGTGGGGTCGCGCTTCATGCCGATGATCACCTCCTGGCCGCCGGCCACCATCTGCTGCACCTGCACCCCGCGGATGTGCGCGTCGGGGTGCGCGGCCCTCGCCCGTGCGATGATCTCGCTGAAGCCGGCCCGGGCCGCGTCCGCGTCACGCACGTTCAGCAGCACGCCGCCGATGTCGCTCTTGTGCAAGATGTCAGGGCTGATCAACTTCAGCGCCACGGGGAAGCCGATCTCGTCCGCGAACGCCGCGGCCTCGTCCGGGCTGGTCGCCAACCCTTCGCCGGGCGTGCTGATCCCGTATGCCGCCAGCAGCGGCCGCGCCTCCGCCGCGTCCAGCACGGCCCGGCCGGCCGAACGTGCCTCGGCCAGCACGTCGGCCACTGCGCGGCGCGCCTGTTCGCGTGGTTGGGCCGCGAGCGTCCCCGCGGGGGCGGGCGCGGAGGCCGCTCCCCTACGCAGCCATTGGGCGCGTTGCCACAGGATGCCGAACGCATCCACCGCGTCCTCGGGGAAGGTGTAGGCCGGCAGGTCAGCGGCGCGGGCGACCGCGAACGCGGCGTCCAGGCTGGCCTCGCCCATCAGGCAGGCCAGCACCGGCTTGGCGGGCGCAGGTTGGGCCGCGGCCGCCGCGGCAAAGGCTTCCACCACGGCCACCGGGTTGACCAGCACCTGGGGCACCAGGATGGCCAGCACGCCGTCGCACGCCGGGTCGGCCAACACAGCACCCACCGTGCGGCGGTAGCCGTGCTCGTCCGCGCCGCCCAGCAGGTCAACGGGCCCGGCTACCTGCGCATCGGCGGGCAGGAAGCTGCGCAACACGGTTTGTGTTTCCGCGCTGGTCCGCGCGAGTTGCAAACCGGCCGGCTCCAGCGCGTCGGCGGCCAGCGCGGCCGGGCCGCCTGCGTTGGTGACGATTGCAATCCGGTTGCCTTCCGGCAGGGGTTGACAAGCCAGCGCGAGCGCGCCGTTAAAGAGGGATTCGACGCGCTCGACCTCGATCACGCCGGTCTGGGTGCAGGCGGCGCGGAAGGCTGCGTGGACGCCGGCCAGCGCGCCGGTGTGCGAAGCGGTCGCGGCCTGACCGCCGGCCGTCCGACCGGACTTCAGCGCCAGCACCGGTTTAATGGCAGCCGCTTTACGCAGCGCACCAACGAACGCGGGGCCGCCTTTCACGTCCTCCAGGTAGAGCGCGATCACCCGGCTGGCTTCGTCGGCCGCCAGGAAGGGGATCAGGTCGGTCTCGTTGACGTCGGCTTCGTTGCCCACGCTGAGGAACCGGCTGAAGCCGATGCCGCGGCCCACGGTCCAATCAATGATGCCGCCGCACAGCGCGCCCGACTGCGACAGGAACGCGATGTGCCCTTTCGGCGGCATCCCCTTGACAAAGGTCGTATTCAGCGGCGTGTGGGTGTCAATCACGCCGATGCCGTTCGGCCCCATCAGCCGCATGCCGTAGCGCTCGGCGATGGCCACCATCTCGCGCTCGCGCTCGGCGCCGGCCGGCCCGACCTCTCGGAAGCCGCCGGAGATGACGACCGCGGCCTTGACGCCGCGGCGGCCGCACGCGTCCACTGCGGCCGGCACGGCTCCGGCCGGGATGATCAGCACGGCCAGTTCCACCGGGTCGGGCACAAGGGCGATGTCGGAGTAGCAGCGCACGCCGAGGATCTCGTCGGCCTTGGGGTTGATGGGATAGACCGGGCCAGGGTAGCCGTGTTCGGGATCGAGCAGGTTGCGGATGACGCCGTAGGAGAGCTTGCTGGGGTCGCGGCTGGCGCCGATCACGGCGACGCCGCGAGGCGTGAAGAAGGGCGCGAGCGATGCAGAGCGGTCGGCAAGGTCAGGCATCGTCAACTCCGTTGTTGAGGTTAGCGACCGGTTTGCGCAGCCAGCGGGACGGCCAGCACCAGGTCATCGGTGATGATCGCGTCAACGCGCAGCTCGATCATCCGGCGGATGTCGGCTTCCGCGTTGACGGTCCAGACGCGCACCGGCATGTTCAACGCGCGTGCAGCGGCCATGTACGCGGGGTCAACCATCACCAGCTCCGGGTGCAGGCCGTCGGCGCGACTGTGCCGGCGGATCAGGCCCCAGCGGGTCCAGCCGGGCAGGTCGGGCGCCAGCAGCAGGCCGGTCTCGATCTCTGGCCCGGTCTGCTTGGCTGCGCGCAGGATGAAAGGGTTGAAGGAGCTCAGTACGACCTGGTCGGCCATCTGGTGGTCACGCACGGTCCGCACCACATCCGCGGCCAGGCCTTTGCTGGCCATGTCAAAGGATTTGAGCTCGATGTTCACCAACAGCTTACCCCGGAGCAGGTCTAGCACTTCATCCAGCGTGGGGATGCGCGTGCCGGCGAATTGCGGCCCGAACCAGCTGCCCGCGTCCAGGCCGCGCAGCTCGTCCAGGGTGTGGGCGGTGACGCGGCCCGTGCCGGTGCTGGTCTTGTTCAGCGTGGTGTTGTGGAAGATCACCAGCCTGCCGTCGGAGCTGTATTGTACGTCCAGCTCGACGCCATCCGCGGCCAGGCGGACCGCGGCCTCGAACGCCGGCAGTGTGTTCTCCGGGGCAACCTTACTGGCGCCCCGGTGGCCGAAAATCAAAGGCCGATTGACATTTGGTCTGCGCATTTGCTCCTCCTGTTTGCCATTCGCTGATTCGTTACCCGTACTTCTTCACCAACTCCACCAACTTCTGCCCGTCCCACAGCTCCAGCGGCTTGCCGGCGGCCCACTCCCGCGCCTGGCGCGAGACGCCGCCACTGGTCGCCAGCCAGCCGTAGTCGGCGTTTTCGTGGATCAACGTCCCGTACAGGTCGCGCACGGTGGGCTCGCCCACGGTGCCGCGGTAACGCTTGCACTGCACCAGGCCGTAGCGAATGCCGCCGCCGTAGACAGCCAGGTCAATACCGTGGTCGGCGACGTATTGCGTGTTCTTAACCCGGTAGCCGTTGAGCATGAACAGCATGCCCACCCAGGTCTCG
The DNA here is from genome assembly GCA_034433275.1 of Anaerolineae bacterium. Classification (GTDB taxonomy): domain Bacteria; phylum Chloroflexota; class Anaerolineae; order CG2-30-64-16; family CG2-30-64-16; genus DAOUAT01. The sequence goes on along the minus strand of DAOUAT010000363.1, from coordinate 972 downwards.
AACTCGTCTGGTTCCAGAGCCAGCATCTGGGCCACGGAGCGCACCTTGCCGAAGCGGTGGCGCAAGTCGGCCTGATCGGTGGCGCGCGCGGTCAGCAGCACCGGCCCGGCCAACGCCAGCATGTGGAGCGCGGCCATGATGACCGGCAGCCACCAGGGCAGCCAGGCCGCGGCCCAGTCTTGCCCCAGCCGCAGTGCGATCGCCGCGGGCCAGATGATGACCCAGGCTGCGGCCGCGATCAGCCAGGGCCACGGCGTTTCACCGGCCGGCACAAGTTGCTTGCCCGCGGGCCCGCGACTCAAGCTGCGGACGACGCCTTTGCGCTCCAGCTCGACGCGCGCGCGGGCAACGTCAGCCGGACTGGGCATCCATTCCGGCTCACGGTAGACTTGCCCTTCTTCGTTCATCAGTGCGGCCTGGAATTCAGTCATGGCGCATGATCCTTGAATCCTGGTGTTCCCGGCGACTATCCGGCGGGCTACCTCTGCAAGTCCACCTTCATGGACTGCGCAATCGTCTCGGCTGTTGGTGCAGGTCAGCGGCTCGACCGAGCTTGCCAGAGCCATCACCGTGGCCGCCGCGGGTCATTCGCCGGACGCGTCCTCGCCCACCGGTTCATGGCGGAACCAGTGCCGCGCGGCCAGCAGATCCACTGGGTCAAGCCGGTCTGTCAAAGCTGTGAGGGCGCCGGCCAGCGGCCGGACTCGGGTTTCGATGAGTTGGCGTTTGGCTGCGCCATCAACCACGAACGCAGTGGCAAACACCAGTCCATCCCAGGCGGCCTCGTAGTCTACCAGGCCGAGCAGGGCCAGGCGCCGCTCGGCCGGAGACAAGGCGATGGTGATGCCTTCTGGGGTCGTCAGGTGATCCGAGGTATCTGGCGTCATATTCGCTCCTCAGCCATTTTAGCGCGTTTTGCGGTTAGCGCAAGGCGTAGCGCGTCACCGTGACGCGCGCAAACTCGCCACGAGC
>DAOUAT010000362.1:0-5586 GCA_034433275.1 Anaerolineae bacterium | reverse complement strand
TCATCGCCGTGGCAGGCTTGCTGCTGGGCCCAGTTTAGTGTCGTTTCACCGGAATCGGCGTGGCGCCGACGGCCAGCGGCATGTGCAGCAGGATGGAGACGTCCAAATTGCTGAGCACCGGCACCAGCATGCGCACCACCGTCCAGTCAATGGCATAGTATGGCCCATAGAGTTGTTCGGCGGCACTCACGGTATTTTCCAGCATGTTCTGGTCCCAGATCAGCACCGGCAGCGGTTCACCGTTCACAAAGATCTGGAGGCCATCGCCTTTGCTGCGCAGCTCAATGTATTGGATGTTGTTGGCGCGTGCCTGGGCCAGCATGGCCGGATCCAGCGCCAACGGTGCGTTGATGTTGGCCGCTGCCAGGTCGCGCGCCGAGATGCCCATGATCGAGGGCACGCCTTGTTCGTCATACTTGATCTCGAACTGCACCATGGCCGATGCCGGGCCGTTGGCTGCTGCCGGCTCCGCCGTCACCAATTTATCAGCGGCCAGTGCGATCGCCGCAGCCCCCGGTTTCATGGGGAATTTGACCACGACGGCCAGGCCCAGCCCCTTGACCAGCGGCGCCAGTTTCTCGACCAGGACCGCGATCTGTTCGTTCTGCGGGCTCAGCATCCGCACGAAGCTCCCGGCGGCCTCCAGGGAGCCATCCTGCCACTGCAAGTGCGGCATCAACTTGCCGTTGACCAGCAGCGCCATCCCGTTGCCCGTCTGGCGCATTTCGATGTGCTGGATGTTGGAGTTCGTCATCCAACTAACCACGCGCGGATCGATCCGATACGCGCTCAGATCGAGTGCAAACCCTACTGCACGCGCGAGCATCTGGACATCCAGACCCTCAAAGCCAGGGTTGCCGTTTTCGTCGAAGGCCAGCACGATGCGCGGCAGAGCAATGACGAATTTCTCGCCATCACCGGTTCCCGGCGCCGCTGCCGGCATAATGGCCGGACCGCACCCGGCGACTAACAGCCCCAAGATGGTGAGTACTACGATGACCTTGCGCATACAGAACCTCCTGTGGATTTGGAATAACTGACGTCTTCTCTGTTCATGCCAAAGTTGGCGTGGATCAGAGTCGTTTACCCATCAGCATCAGTCGTGCATTTGGGCCGGAATGGCCTGGACGCCTGGCGCTAACGGGAAATGGAGCAGGATGCCGATGTCGGCACGATCGTCATATGGCGCCAGGTTTTGGATCAGCGGCAGTAGCGCCATATCGGGTGCCAGCTTGCTCAGTAGTTCAACAAGATTGGCCAGCAAAGCGCTATCCCACAACAGGATGGGCAACGCTTCACCGTTAACATAGATGAAGGTGCCTTCGGGCCGGGTCCGCAATTCTACATGTTGGATATTGCCCCCGCGCAGTCTATCCAGGGTGTCTTGCTGCAGGATGCGGATATCGCCGGCCTGGGGCCCCATGACGTCAGAGGCTTTGATGCCCAGGATGGACGGTTGCCCTTGTTCGTTGAAACGCACCTCGAACTTGGTAATCAGAGAAGGTGGGTCGGTGTAGGGGGTCAGGGCCAGCTTATAGACCGTGCTCTGTTCGGCCAGGGGGATAGCCGCTGTGCCAGGCGCTACTGGGAAACGCACGACCACATCGAGGCCCAGGCGGGTGATCGGCTCAGCCAGCGTGCGGATCAGCTTGGCGTTCTGTACCTGGAACACATCGAGCACGTCCATCAGCCGGGCGAGCGAACCAGCATCCCAGCCCAGGTGCGGCAGCAGTTTGCCGTTGGCCACCAGCACGATGCGGTCGCCGACCGAAGCGATTTCGAAGTGCTGCACGCCGGCCTGCACCAGCAGGTTCACGGTATCCTTGGGCAGGCGCATGGTCGCCGGATCTATCCCCAAGAAGCGAAGCATGGTGGGGTTAATGCCAAGGACGCTGGGGTAGCCCTCGCTGTCAACCTCAATGATAATGCGGGGAAGCGCTATCTGGAAGACCTCGCCGCTGGGAAGCTTCAGCCCGCCTGTGGGTTGTGCCGCGCCTCCCCCGCAACCGGCCAATAAGATCACGACCAACAACAGTGGAACCCAGGACGTTCGTTTCATGGCGCATCGCTCCTTTGTGTGTGCCCCGCGCGTTCGGTCTCAATCGTTGGCCGAACCCAATACGATTATAAAACAACTTACCAGATATTTCAAGTGGGAATCAGCGTGGCTGATCCCCACTTTGCCGCCTATTTCTGCTGTAAAGCCGCCCACACCTTCTCGCTGGTGATGGGCATGCTGTCAATCCGGACGCCGACCGCATTGTAGACGGCATTTGCGATGGCCGGCGCGGTGGGCACCATGGGGTGCTCGCCCACGCCGCGCGCCCCGAACGGCCCGTCGTCCTGCGGCACCTCGACGATGATGTTCTCGGTCTCCAGCGGCGCGTCCACCGCGGTCGCAATGCGGTAGTCGGTGAAGTTGGGGTTCTTGGGCACACCCTGCTGCAGGATGATGCCCTCCAACAGCGCTGTGCTCATCCCCTGCACCGCGCCGCCTTCCATCTGGGTGCGCACCATCTCCGGGTTGATGGCCCGGCCCACGTCGTAGGCCGAGACGATCTTCAGCACTTGCACCTCGCCGGTCTCGTCGTCCACCTCCACCTCGACCGCCTGGCAGCCGGTGGTAAAGTGGACCACGGCGCGCGGCCCCTGGCCGGTCTCCGGGTCCAACGGGGTCACGTACTCCGGCATGAATTTGCCCTGTGCCACCACCGGCCCGCCGACCCAGGTGCCATCCGGCCGTTGCATACCGTAGATGACGATATCCTTGAGCGAGACCGACTCCTCGGTGCGATAGCTGATCACCTCACCGTCCACGATATCCAGGTCGTTGATGTCCTCGTTCCACGCCTGGGCCACGGTTTGCAGGATCTGGGTGCGGGCGTTTTCTGCTGCTTGCAGCACCGCGTTGCCCATGCTCCAGGTCAGGCGGCTGGCCACCGTCTGCCACTCGTAGGGGCTGTAGTCGGTGTCCACGGTGTTCACCCGCACGTCGGTCACTTTGACGCCCAACCCCTCGGCCGCCAGCTGCGCCATCGCGGTCAGCGCGCCCTGGCCGATGTCCACCCCACCGATGCTGACGGTGGCCGTGCCATCCTCGTTCAGGCGCACCATCGCGCTGGAGCCGGGGTTGGGCGGCATGGCCGGTGCTTTCCACATGGCGGCCAACCCTTTACCACGACGTCGGTGTGGCCCGGAAGATACGGCGGATTGGCCCCACCCGATGGCGTCCGCCGCCTTGCGGATGCACTGGCTCAGGCCAGTGGGGTGCATCTTCATGCCGGTCAGGGTTTCGTCGCCATCCTTCAGGCAGTTGATCAGCCGCACCTGCACCGGGTCGAGCCCGAGCTGCTGCGCCATCTGGTCAATGTGCTGCTCGATGCCCCAGTGGATCTCCGGCATACCGAAGCCGCGCATTGCGCCGCCCACCGGGTGGTTGGTATAGACGCACATGCTGTCTACGTGGATGTTGGGCACGAAGTAGGGCCCTGTGCCGCTGTAGCCGGCCGCGCGGGTGATGTTGGTTCCATATTCGGTGCTGGCGCCGCCGTCCCAGTAGAAGCGATTGTGCATCGCGGTGATGCGGCCCGCTTTGGTCATGCCCATCTTGACGTGTGCGACCAGCCCCTGGCGCACGAAGGTGGTGTAGAACTCTTCCTCACGCGTCATGCGGAGCTTCACCGGCCGGCCCTTCGCGTTCATGGCCAGGGCCACGGCCGCGCCTTCCATGCTGACCCCGGCCTTGGAGCCGAAGCCGCCCCCCACGTGCGGGGTGATCACCCGTAGCTTGCTGTGGCCGATGTGTAGCGCCTTGGCGATCAGGTTGCGCTGGGCAAAGGGCGACTGGCTGGATGACCAGAGGGTGATCTTGCCGTTGACGTCCTGCTGCGCGACGCAGACGTGGGTCTCCAGCGGCACGTGCTGGATGTGGGGCACGCGATACTTGTGCTCGTAGATCAGGTCGGCCTCGCCCCAGCCCCGGTCCATGTCGCCTTTGCGCACCTTGAACCAGTTGGAGATGTTGGTGCCTGCCTGCGGGAAGATGAACGGTACGCACTCGTAATTCGCCAGATCGGGGTGAACCAGCGGCGCCTCCGGACTGGCCCCGAACTCGGGGTCGAACACGCCCGGCAGCGGCTCGTACTCGACTTCGATCAGCGCCAGGGCTTGCTGGGCGATCTCCGGCGTGTCGGCCGCCACCGCTGCCACCGCCTCGCCCACGTAGCGCACGCGATCCAGCGCGAAGATGCGCCGGTCCTTGAGGTAGAGGCCGGTGTAGCCCGGAAAGTCCTGCCCGCTCACCACCACACGCACGCCCGACAGCGCCCTGGCTTTGCTGGTGTCAATGGACTTGATGAGGCCGTGCGGGATGGGGCTGCGCTTGAGCGCGCCGTGCAGCAGGTTCGGCCCGAACTGCATGTCGTCCACGTAGGTGGCCGCGCCCGTCACCTTCTCGCGGCCCTCGATGCGTTGGGGGCTGGCGCCGATCAGGGACGGCTTATGGCTTTTGGCTGATGGCTGATGGCCGATGGCTGATTCGCTGATTCGCTGATTCATGCTACCGCCTCCTGCGCAGCAAACAAACCAGGTTTCTCGGAGAAACCTGGTTTGTCCCCGGCCCGCGCGGCCAGCTTCACCGCGTCAATGATGCGGATGTAGCCGGTGCAGCGGCAGAGGTTGCCCACCAGCGCTTCGCGAATCTCTGGCTCGGTGGGGTGGGGGTTGCGGTTCAGCAGAGCCCGCGCGTTGACCAGGATGCCCGGGGTGCAGAAGCCGCACTGCGTCGCGCCGGTCTCGATGAACGCTGTCTGCAGCGGGTCGAGCTGGCTGTCGTGGGCCAGCCCCTCGATGGTGGTGATGTCCGCGCCGTCGGCCTCGGGGGCCAGCACCATGCACGAGTTGACCGGCTCCGCGTGATCCGCGGCCGGCCACTGGATCAGCACTGCGCACGCGCCGCACTCGCCGGCCTCGCAGCCGTTCTTGGTGCCGGTCAGCACCAACTGTTCGCGCAGCACCTGGAGCAGGGTGTGGTGTGAGGCGACGCTCAGGGTGAAGGGCTCGCCGTTGACGGTGAGATGGATGGTGTGGTTCATGCGGACCCTCCGGCGGACGAAGGACGAACGACGGACGACGAAGAGGCTGCCCAAACGACTTCGATGCCGCGGCGGGTCAAGACCTCGACCATGGCCCGGCGGTAGGCGGCGCTGGCGCGGATGTCGTCAATGGGCCGGGCGGCGGCTGCGGCCAAGGCGGCCGCGCGGCGCACCCCCTCCGGCGACGCGTCTGCGATCAGCGCGGCCTCAGCCTCCGGCGCGCGCAGCGGCGTGGGGCCGACCGCGCCCAGGGCGATGGCCCAGTGATGACGAATGACGAACGACGAATGATCAACATTTTCTTCCATCCTTCGTCCTTCGTCCTTCGTCCAGCAATACACCGCCACGCTCACCATCGAAATGTCGCCGATCTTGGTGCGGCCCAGCTTGTTGAAGACGCCGCGGGCGCCTACAGGGGCGGGAGGCAGGTGGATGGCGGCCAGGAATTCGCCGGGTTGCAGCGCGGTGCGGCCGGGGCCAACGAAGAAATCGG
>DAOUAT010000361.1:0-3894 GCA_034433275.1 Anaerolineae bacterium | reverse complement strand
ATGAAGCGGCTAGAGAATCCGCTGATCAAAAAACTGATCATCTCAGATACCATCCAGCAACCGCCGGAAATCCTCAACCACCCGAAGATCGAAGTGGTGTCGGTGGCTAAGCTGCTGGCCGATGTCATCTGGCGCATCCATGTCGGTGCATCTATCGGCAGCCTGATCGAGAAGACGCGAGGGTAACGGAACGTGACGGTGTACGACTGGCTATTGACTTACATCGGGCCACTCTTGGGCGTCCTGCTGGGGCTGATCCTGGCGCTGGCGGCCCTCGTGGCCTGGCTGGCGCGGCGGCTGCGGCGGCTGGAAGCACATTATCGTGCGCTCACGGCCGGGACCGACGGCGGCAGCCTGGAAGCCGTGTTGGAGGCCCATGTGCGCGATGTGCGCGCGGCTGCGGCGAAGGCCCAGGAGGCGGACGCGCTGGCGCGCAGCCTGGAGCGCGCCAGCCGCGGCCATTTGCAGCGCGTCGGTTTCCTGCGTTTCAACCCGTTTCGCGATGCCGGCGGGGATCAGAGTTTCGCCGTCGCCCTGGTCGACCAGGAAGGCAACGGCGTGGTTATCAGCAGCTTGCACAGCCGCGATGTGACGCGGGTCTACGGCAAGCCGTTGGCCGCGTGGCAGTCGGCGTATCCGCTGACCGACGAGGAACAGCAGGCGATCACAAAAGCTAAAGGTGAGAAATAGATGTTATTCAGACGCGACGCCCGGCCGGCGCCGGATCAAATTGAAGCGGTAATAGGGCCGCGCACCACGTTCGACGGCCGCCTGCGCTGTGATGGCAGCGTGCGCATTGATGGCGCGGTCGAAGGCGGTCTCATCGAGACGCTCGGCAACGTGCTGATCACCGAGACGGCGCGGGTGATGGCCGACATCAAGGCCAAGTCGGTCTCGGTGGCCGGCGCGTACAAGGGGACGATCACCGCCGACCGGGTGGAACTGCTAGAAGGCGGCCGGCTGTGGGGCGCGATCAACGTCAAGTCGTTCCTGCTGGACGAAGGCGCGCACTTCCACGGGGAGCTGGTGATGCAGGGGGAGACCGACGAATCGTTGGCCCCGCCGCGGCCGGCCGCGGGCGAGCAGATCCCGGTGGAGACGCCGACGGTCGGCGCTGCCTGATGAAGAAACCAGGTTTCTCTGAGAAACCTGGTTTCTTAGCACCAAGCCCTCAGGCGCCTATGCGCGCAGCAACCCTACGCGGACGGCTGGCTTTCCAGTGTACCATAGAAGCACAGCCGACAGGATCATGGCCGAGAATGTGAACAGCAAATACGGCCAGTTGGCGACCGTGCCCTGCTCGGTGACGCGGGACATGTTCGGCCACAGCATCATCAGGCGGCTGATGATGTTAAACCCCTGGGCAAAGGACATCAGATACCAGGGCGTTGCCGCGGTGGAGCGGCGCACGATCAACTGAAAGTCGGCGATCAGAACCATCAGCACGAGGAGCGCCGGCAGCCACCATTCCTGCGTCGTGGGCGCAAATGACTTGGCGGGGAAGAGCAACAACGGTATGATTTGCAGGATGAGCACAGCGATGATTACGGGGGGCATCGTCTGAAAATTACGTCGCATCGTATGACTCCTTATTTGGCGCGGTTGATATGAATTATAGGCAGTCTACTCCTCTCTGTCAACCCTTGACATTTGCCAAGCGTTTCGTTATAATCCCCGACAGTGTGCCCTCTGAGGGGCGCTATCCTCGTGGACAACCTCGTTGCTTGTCCGGCCGGGCCGTTTGACAGCGGCGTCGAACCTGGGTTTGCGTTGCTGGCTGACCCAAAAACGATTTGGTGAATGCATCCAAGATGCTAGGGGCTGAGGTTTAAGGAGGTGATGGCTTCTCAACAGTGTACGGTCGAGCTCGCCAGTGAGCTCGAAATCCGGGTGGTGTGGGTAGACCACACCCACCCAAGCTGTAAATCCGGTTTCTGTTCCAGTTCAGTCATCCTATACTCAAAAGAGGAGAAGTCCCCATGCGTGCTTTCAGACTGTTCGGCGTGATCATGATCCTGTCCATGTTGCTATCTGCTTGTGCCGGCGGCACGGCAGGCGGTGGCGAGATCAAGGTCGCCATCCTGGCCCCGTTGTCGGGCCCCGTCCCCACCTTCGGCGTCATGACCCGCGATGGCGCGCTGCTGGCCATCGAGGAATGGAACGCAAAGGGTGGCGTGTTGGGCAAGAAGATCGTGCCCATCGTCGAAGATAGCCAGTGCACCCCCGACCCGGCGGTGAACGCGGCCAACAAAGTCATTGACCAGGACAAGGTCAAGTTCATTGTCGGTGAGGTCTGCTCCAAGGCCTCCATCCCCGTCTCCGAGATCGCCAACGCCAAGGGCGTGCTGCAGATCAGCCCCACCTCCACCAACCCGGCTGTGACGGTGGCGTCGGACGGCAAGACCAAGGCCTACATCTTCCGCGCCTGCTTCATTGACCCGTTCCAGGGCAAAGTCGGCGCCAAGTTCGCCCTCGAAGAACTGAAGGCCAAGACCGCGTTCGTGCTGCTGGATCAGGCCAACGACTACGTCAAGGGTCTGGCTGAGGTGTTCATCAAGGAGTTCGCGGCCGCAGGCGGCACCGTCGTCGGCACTGAAAGCTACACGGCCCAAGACACCGACTTTTCGGCCATCCTGGCCAAGGTGGCCGCTGCCAAGCCGGACGTCGTGTACCTCCCCGACTACTACAACGTCGTCAACCTGGTCACCAAGCAGGCCAAGGAGAAGGGCATTACCGCCAAGTTTGTGGGCGGTGATGGCTGGGATTCTTCGGACCTGGACCTGGCTGCGGCTGCGGGCGGGTTCTATACCAACCACTACGCGGCTGACTCCACGGCCCCGGCCGCGGTTGCGTTCCAAAAGGCCTTTGCCGCCAAGTACAAGGACGATACCGGTAAGGGCAAGGTCCCGGATGCGCTGGCTGCGTTGGCGTATGATGCCACTAATATCCTGCTGCAGAGCATCAAAGAGGCCAACAGCGACGATGCGGCTAAGGTGAAGGACGTCATGGCGAAGATTTCCTACGAGGGTGGCGTCTCCGGCAAGATTACCTTCGACGCGCAGCACAACCCTGTCAAGTCGGCTACGATCCTGGCCGTCACCGACGCGGGTGTGAAGTTCAACTCGGTCGTGAACCCGTAAGGCTCGATCAATGCCCTGCCAGTCCTGTCGTTGGCCGATAGCCCATGAAATAAGCCTACCAGGCCGGATGTCTACGGCGCAGGCTGGTGGGGCCTGACCCCATCGTGCTTTTGAGGAGGGCGACTTTGCGTCGCCCTCCTTGTGTCTATTCGATCCTCGGCGTGTCCGGGCGCCTCCCTCCGGGGCACGCATGCCCGAAAGCAAGGTAGTTGCCAATGCAAAAAGCATCCTTAGCCACGCAAACCACACTATCGGCACGGCGACCGGGCGCGCGGCTGGCATGGATCGGCCAGGCCTTCCTGGCCTTTCTGGCTCTGGCTGTGATTTACATTCTGGGCCGTGCCTTGATTGATAACCCGGTCTTGTTTCTGCAACAGGTGATTAACGGGTTGCAGTTGGGCTTTGTCTATGCCCTGATCGCTCTCGGCTACACCATGGTCTACGGCATCGTCAAGCTGATCAACTTCGCCCACGGTGACGTTTTCATGGTCGGCGCGTTTATCAGCTATTACACCGTGGCGCGCTTCGGGCTGCACACCTGGCCGGCCGCGGCCTTCCCTGGCCTGCCGGCGGGGCTGGTGCTGGTGATCGGCTCGCTGAGCGTGATCCTGATCTCCATGGTGGTGTGCGCGACCCTGGCGGTCACCATCGAGCGGGTGGCCTACAAGCCGTTGCGCGATGCACCCCGTATCGCTGCGCTGATCACGGCTATCGGTGTCTCATTCTTTCTGGAATATTTTGGGGCCTTGAACTT
>DAOUAT010000360.1:0-9654 GCA_034433275.1 Anaerolineae bacterium | reverse complement strand
ACCTCGGAGTTGGCCGCGTCGCCGTAGAGGGTGGCGATGTGTTGCGCGTTGAGCGCCTCGACCCGTTCCACGTCTGCTTCGATCACCAGCTGCGGCACGTGGAGGGTCGTCAGCACCTGCACCAGGTGTTTGCCGATCCGGCCATAGCCGATGATGACCACGTGATCGTGCAATTGCTCTTTGTCGAGCTCGGGCAACGGCTTGTTCGCCTCCAGCTTTTTCCAGAAACCCGGCACGCGCCGGAACGTCTTTTCGAGGACGGGGAGCAGCCGGTACATGAAGGGGTTGACGGTGATCGAGATCAGCGAGGCGGCCAGGATGAGCGAATACTGGCTTGTGTCGAGCAGGCCCAGCGCGACGCCGCTCTTGCCGATGATGAAGGAGAACTCGCCCACCTGGCTGAGGCCCACGGCCACGATCAGAAACGTGCGCGCCGGCCGCGGAAACAGCAGCCCCAACAGGATCACGATGATGAGCTTGCCCAGCACGACCAGGGTGGTGAGCGAAGCGACCTGCCCCAGGTTCTCCCACAGGAAGCGGGGGTTCACCAACATACCCACCGAGACGAAAAACAGCACGGAGAACGTCTCCCGAAAGGTCAGCACATCCGCGCCCACCTGGTGGCTGAGGTGAGACTGGCTGATGATGGCCCCGGCCACGAACGCGCCCAGCGCCAGCGAGACCCCGAACAGCTCCGAGGCGCCCAGCGCGGTCCCCAGGGTGATGGCCAGGATCGCCAGGATGAACAGCTCGCGCGACCGGGTGTGCGCGATGCGCTCCAGCAGCCAGGGGATCGCGCGCACGCCCACGAAGAACATGACCGCCACGAACCCTGCGGCTTTGAGCAGGGTGACCGCCAGCGCGGCCCAATTGAACGCGCCCGATTCGAACTTCAGGGCCGGCATCAGCACCAGGATGAGCACCGAGAAGATGTCTTCCATCACCAGCCAGCCCACGGCCGCCTGGCCGTGCGAAGTGTTGAGCAGCGAGTTGTCCATCAGCCCGCGCAGCAGCACGACGGTGCTCGCCACCGAGACCGCCAGCCCCAACACGATCCCGGCCGGCAGCGTCCAGCCCCAGAGCTGGCTCAGCCCGACGCCGAGCGCGGTCGCCAGCGCGGTCTGGATCAGGGCGCCGGGGATCGCGATATCGCGAACGCGCCACAAGTCCTGGAACGAGAAATGGAGCCCCACGCCGAACATCAGGAAGATGACGCCCAACTCGGCCAGCTGTTGGATCGTCGCCACATCGCCCACGAAGCCGGGGGTGAACGGGCCGATCACGATGCCGCCCAGCAGGTAGCCGACGATGGTGGGCAGGCCCATCCGCCGCGCGAGCGCGCCGCCCAGGAACGCGACGATCAGCGCGATGGTGATGTTGATCAGGAGCGGTAGGCTGTGCATGGTGTCTCCTCAGGGATTGGAAATCCCTGTCTGAAACTGAGAAGCCCCTGCAGGGGCTGCCGCGAACTTGCCGTCAGGCCCTGCGGGGCCTTTTCACTTTCAGGCGGTGGTTTCCAACCACTGAACCTGAACCCTGTCAGTACCCTGTCAGTACGTCCGCCGGAACGTCACCACATACGAAAAGTGCTTGTACGGCGGCAGCGGACAGTTGTCGGCCGTGGGGCAGACCTCGCCCAGCTTGCCGGCGATGTCGGACGGGATCGGCGCGATCAGCGACAGGGTGCGCGTGGTCTCGCTGCGCACGGCCGCGCCGTTCACGCTTTCGACCGCCAGGCGGAACTCCTCCCGATCCATCAGGATCTCGGCCTTGCCCGGCCCCTTGTCGCCAGATACGGCCCGGCCGGAATAGGGCGCGGTGTTGGCGATGACCGCGCCGTCAATGGGGTTGCCCGCCGCGTCCACCACGGTGATGTAGATGTTGCGCTGACCCCCGAACTCGATGCCGCCGTTGTTTTCGCCCAGGCCCAAGACGCGCAGCTCCGCGATGACGAAGTCCACCGCGGGCGCGGGCGTGGCCGTGGGCGGGCGGGGCGTTGGCGATGCTGCGGGCGCCCGCGCAGCCGGGACTGCCGTCGTCGGCGGGGTCTCCGTGGGCGGCTCCGGCGTGGCGGTCGGGGGTTCCGGCGTGACGGTGGGCGCAGGTGTATCGGTGGGGATCGGCGTCGCGGTGGGCGGCGGGGCCGCCGTGTGCAGCAGCAGGGGCGTGGCCGTGGCCGTGGGCGCCAGCGCGACGGCCTGGGGCCGCGGGGTCTTGGTGGGCGTGGGCGTGGCCTGCGGGCCGGTCGCGCAGCCCGCGGCGATCAGGCTGAGCAGCGGGATGAGCGCCAGGATGAGCGCGGCGCGGGTGAAGGAGTGTTTGAGCATGAAGTCTGGCTCCGGTATCGAGAAAATTTGCTCCCAGCCGGTCTGCGACCGGCGGCTGGGGGTCCCAGACCCCTGGAGAGCCGTGCAGTGTGATCGTTCCGTCATGCTAAACGAGTCTACCGCTTAGGAAGCATCTCGCCGCAGTATACCGCAGATGCGCCGGGTTGTCAGATTGCGGTTCCGACAGGGTGCATCTTAATTTCGGGGCGCGAGCATCCCTTCGACTGCGCTCAGGGCAGGCTCTGAGCGGAGTGGCGGGGTTGTTTCCGCCACGCAGTCGCAGGATGCGGCCTTCGTGCGACCGCTGCGCCCCCCTTCGACTACGCTCAGGACATGCTTCGCCTGCGGGCTGCGGCCTTCGACTGCGCACTGCGGTGCGCCGCTCAGGATGCCAGCCCTCCGCTCAGGGTGCTTCGTTAGTTTCTGCCCCCAAGTTAAGACGCACCCTTCCGACACACTCGTTTGTCACGCGCGGGGATGCCGTGCTACAATCGGAGGCATCCCATGTCGCCCCAGAGAACCACTTTTGAGGCAGGAGCAGAAGCACGTGCATACATTCACCCACGGCTACGCGCTGTTAATCGGCGTGAACGAGAACCAAGTGGCCCGGTGGGAGCTGCCGGATGTGGCCAAGGATATCACGGCGGTGGCTGAGGTGCTGCAGCATCCGGACCGCTGCGGGTATCCGGCAGAGAACATCCGGGTCGTGACCGGGTTCGACGCGACGCGGGCGGGCATCCTGGCGGGCCTGGGGTGGCTGGCCGAGCGCCTGGCCGCCGATGCCAGCGGGAACGCGACGGCGGTGCTCTACTACAGCGGGCACGGCTGGCGCGACAAGACTCAGCACCCGCCCGCGTATTATCTGCTGCCGTATGACGTGACGGCGGCCGCGCTGGCGGTGAGCGCACTGCGCGCCGAGGATGTCGCGGCCGCAGTGCGCCGGCTGGCCCCGCGGCGGCTGTTGGTCGTGCTCGACTGCTGCCACGCGGCCGGGATGGGGGTCAAGGGCGCGGGGGGCGATGATTTCAGCAGCACGGCCATCCCGCCGGCCTTGTTCATGGAGGGCGAGGGCGGCCTGGCTCCCGGCGCAAAAGGGCTGGAGGCGCTGGCCCAGGGCGTGGGCCGGGCCGTGATCAGCTCGTCGCAGGGGACGCAGTCCTCCTACATGCGCCGCGACGGGGCGATGAGCATCTTCACCTATCACCTGATCGAGGCGCTCACCGGCCACGCGCGGCCGGCCGCGGGCGCGACCGAGGTGCTGGTCTCCGACGTGATGGGCCACGTGGGGCGGCGGGTGCCCGAAAGCGCGCGGGCGGACTGGAATGCGGAACAGCAACCGGACTATCAAGTGAGCGGCAACTTCCCGATCGCCCTGCTGCTGGGCGGCGGGGGCGTGAGCAAGGGGGTCACGCCCCCCGACCCGCTGGCGCCGATCGGCGGCCGGGATGCGGCGCGGCCGGCCGGTCTGTGGGCCTCGGGCGGCAGCGCGATCAACACCGGCAGCCGCGTCGCCTCGGTGGGGGATGGCAACGTGATCATCACCGGCAAGGTGAGCGGCGATGTGCGTGTGGGCGGGACCAGGTGAAGTCTCCGCAGGGAGACTTCGCAACGGTTGCTGCGGTTTCAACCGCCGGGAGGGAGATGCGCCGATGAGCGAAAACCCAGACACCGACTTACAGACCCAAATCGCGGAGATGGAACGCGCCCTGGCCGAGCTGCGCCGGCGGCAGGCTGTGGTGGCCAGCACCGGCCCCGGCGTCGCCTCCACCGGCGATCACAACCTGATCGTCTCTGGGAAGGTCCTGGGCGACGTGATCCAGGTCTATCATGCGCCGCCGGGTAAGCCGCGGCTGAGCGATAACGAGGTGCAGCGGATCCTGGGTGAATACCTGCGTTGGGTGCGGAATGCTTACGACCGGGCGCGGCTGTTCGGGCTGGAGAGCGCGCCCACAGGTCGGCCGACTTCGGTGGGCAGGCTGACCGAGGTGTTCATCCCGCTGACGCTGCGCCGCTTCAAGCCGCCCTCCCGCCGCGAATTGGAAGAAAAGCTGGGCCGCAAAGAAGGGCTTGACCGCATGCAGGCGTGGTTCGAGCTGAACCGGGACGAGGCGCGCGCCGGAGAGGTCGTTGGGCTGGATCGGCTCTTGACCTTATCGGAGCGGGCGGCGATCGTGGGCGGCGCGGGCAGCGGCAAGAGCACCGTGCTGGCGTACCTGGCAGCCACCTTGGCGCAGGCGGCCCAGACCGGCGAGGCGCTGCCCTACACCCTGCCCGGCAAGAGCCTGCCGATTCCGTTGATCGTGCCGCTGCGCTACTACCGGGACTACCTGGATAAATGCTGCGGCGCGAACGAACGGCAGTTGGCCGACCCTCGCACCGGCACGCTGGCCGGGTTCATCCCCTGGTATCTGCAACGGCGCAGCCCTGCGCTGGAGTTGTCGGAGGACTTTTTCGACCGGCTGCTGCTGGGCCGTGGCTGTCTGTTGATGATTGATGGCCTGGATGAGATCACCAGCCGAGATCAGCGTGGCCACGTGCGCCAGGAGGTGGACGACCTGGTGCATGACCTCTACCCCGGCAACCGGATGATCGTCACGGCGCGCGAGGCCGGCTATCGCGAGGAGGCGGTGTTCGGCGACGATTTCACCCGGCTCGATGTGCAAGACCTGGACGATGGGCAGATCGGGACATTGGTCGAGAACTGGTGCCGGCGGCTCTACCCGGAGGACGTGGCCGGCAATCGGAACAAGCTGGTGGCGGCCATTCAGCACATCAATAACTTGCGCCAGGAGCGGGATCTGCCGCCGCTGATCAACACGCCGCTCATGACGACCATGGTGGTCAGCGTGCAGTGGGGCGAGACCGACCTGCCCAGGGAACGCGCCCGGCTGTATGAGGCGTGCGTGAAAGCCATCATCCAGGCGCAGTACATCCCGGACGACCAGGCGCGGCAGGCATTGATCAACTGGGGCGGGCCGTGGGAGGCGCAGCGGGACTGGTTGAGCGAGCTGGCGCTGGCAATGCACGCTGGAGGCCGCGGCGGCGCGGCCGTGCGCGTGGAGACAGTGCGGGCGCTGCTGGCCGGGACCCTCGACGAGCAGACGCTCGCTACCTTCATCCAGGCGGTGCGCTATCGGGGCGGCCTGTTCGAGGAACGAGCGGAGTTCTTCCAGTTCATCCATCTGACCTTCCAGGAGTTCCTGGCCGCTCGTCTGCTGGCAAAACAGCGTGCAGCCGGGCGGCAAACGCTGGCCGGCCATCTGGCCGAGAGTTGGTGGCGTGAAGTGCTGCTGCTGACTTACGGCTACCTGTTGCTGGACTACCCTCCGGCGGCGGCTGAGTATTTGGATTGGTTATCCAACCTGGATGGTCTGGACGAGATACGGCTGGCCGGCGCGGAGCTGGCCGGCGCTGCGGTGCTGGAATTGGAGCGCCCTGATCCGCTTGTGCGCCGCCGGCAGGCCGACCGGCTGGTGGCGCTGTTGAGCGATGCGCGACTCACCGTGCCGGGTTCCCTACGCGCCTCGGCCGGACAAACCCTGGCCCGCCTGGGCGACCCGCGGCCGGGCGTGGGGTTGGGGCCGGATGGGGTGCCGGATATCGCCTGGTGCGACGTGCCGGCGGGGCCGTTCCTGATGGGCAACACGAAGCAGACCGATGACATGGCCTATGGGGATGAAGCGCCGCAGCACGAAGCGCGCATCCGGGAGCCTTACTGCATCAGCAAGTATCCGATCACCAATGTCCAGTTCGATGCGTTCGTGCAGGACGGCGGCTATACGGAGGAATGGGGGCGCTGCTGGACAGCAGAGGGCTGGCAATGGAAAGGTGATCGTCGCGAGCCAGACAAGTACGGTGGGGTTTACGATTTACCCAACCATCCGGTCGTGATGGTCACCTGGTACGAAGCCGCGGCGTTCAGCAATTGGCTGGGCGAGAAGTTGGGGTTGAAGGTCTCGTTGCCGACCGAGGCGCAGTGGGAGCGGGCGGCCCGCGGCGTGGATGGCCGGCGCTATCCCTGGGCCGGCGAGCTGACACCGGATCATGCGAACTACGACCAGACCGGCATCGGCACGACGACCGCTGTCGGCATCTTTCCGCGCGGCGCCAACCCAGAGACCGGCGTGCTGGACATGAGCGGGAACGTCTGGGAGTGGTGCCGGACAAAGTGGCGAGACAGCTACGAAAGCAAGCCGGATGAAGGGCTGACAGGCTCAGATACGCGAGTGTTGCGTGGGGGCGCCTTCGACACTTATGCGGGGCTCGTGCGCTGCGCCGTGCGCAGCGGGAACGACCCGTACAACCGTGTCTGGTTCTACGGTTTTCGAGTAGTTGCGTCTCCCCATCATTCATGACTCTGGGATCTGGTTACTCTGGAGTCTGGTACTCTGGACGTCTGGAATCTGGCCCCTGGGAGACCTGTCGCATGGGCGGCGATTAAACGCGGGTGTGAAATGTACGATGGACGATGTACTGATGTGGAATGTGGAAAGTTGAATGTGGAAGGTGGGAGGGATTGGGTGACGAGAGGACATGGAGACACGGAGACACGGAGATGGGAGGGCTGAGCGGTGGACGGGATGACTTACGCGCAGGTGTATGACTGGGACAACCTGCACCTGGCGTGGCGCAAGGCGGCGCGGGGGAAGCGGGGGCGAGTCGCGGCCGCGCGCTTCGAGTATCACCTGGAGGACAACCTGGTGACGCTGCAGGAGGAGCTGGCGGCGCAGACCTACCGTCCCGGCGCCTACACCAGTTTCCACATCCATGAACCCAAGAAGCGCCTGATCTCCGCCGCACCGTTTCGAGATCGGGTTGTCCACCACGCGCTGTGCAACATCATCGAGCCGGCCTTCGAACGCAGTTTTATCGCGGACAGCTATGCCAATCGGATCGGCAAGGGCACGCACCGGGCGCTGGAGCGCTGCCAGGCGTTTGCCCGGGAGTATCGTTACGTGTTACCATGCGACGTGCGACAATTCTTTCCCAGCATCGATCACGAACTGCTGCGATCCTGCCTCTGGCGCAAGGTGCGCGACCCCGGCATCCGGTGGCTGATTGATCAGGTGCTGGCCAGCGGCGTCGGCGTGCTGAGCGAGGAGTACGAGATGATCTACTTTCCGGGTGATGACCTCTTTGCTGTCAACCGGCCGCGCGGCCTACCGATCGGCAACCTGACCAGCCAGTTTTGGGCCAATTGCTATCTGAACCCGTTCGATCACTTCGTGGGCAAGGAGCTGCGCTGCGGGGCCTACCTGCGCTACGTGGATGACTTCCTGTTGTTCGCCGACGACAAGCAGCAGCTCTGGGACTGGCGGGACGCGCTCATGGCGCGGCTGGCACGGCTGCGGCTGACGATCCACGAAACCAGCGCCCAGGTCAGGCCGGTGGGCGAGGGCATCCCGTTCCTGGGTTTCCAGGTCCTCCCCAACCACCGGCGGCTCAAGCGCCGCAAGGGTGTGGCCTTTGCCCGGAAGCTGCGGATACTGGCCGCGCGCTGCGCAGCGGGGGAAGTGAGCCTGGAGCAGGTGCATGCCTCGGTGCGCGGTTGGATCAACCACGTCCGTTACGCCAACACCATCGGCCTGCGCAAACGCATCTTGGGGCGCACGCCGATTCAGCCTGCACGTCCAGAGAGTACACCATGACAGACCCGACGCCGCTGTTCACCAAAACGTTCGATTTCATCACCTGGTTGGTGCCCATCACCAACAACTTCCCGCGCGGGCAGCGCTTCCTGGCGACGAAGCGCCTGCTGGACGCGGCGTTCGACTTCCAGGAGTTGACCTTGACCGCGAACACCAGCCTGCCGCCGGCCCGTATGGAAAAACTGCGCTCGGCCGACGGCGAGTTGGACAAAGTGCGCGTCTACCTGCGGCTATCCCTGAAATGGGAATGGCTGAAGCCGGGCCAGTACCAGCACGGCGCGGGGATGGTCACCGAGATGGGCCGCCTGCTGGGCGGCTGGCAGCGTTCACTTCGGCAATCCGCGACCCGTGCGTAACGCATCGGTCGCTACATTGCGGGGCCGGACCGCTGGCGCGAGTGTTGCGTGGGGGCGCCTTCAACAATAATGCGAGGAACGTGCGCTGCGCCGTGCGCAACAGGAACAACCCGAACAACCGTAACAGGAACAACGGTTTTCGAGTAGTTGCGTCTCACGTCATTCCCCAGGCCGGCAGGTACACGGCGCCACCGCAAGGCCTGCACGGCTGCCGGAAATGCCGGGCGGCGCGGGCTGCCCGGTCGAGGCGATGAATGATGGCTCGGTCCGTGTCCTGGCCGCGCGTCCCTCCAGACCTTCGAGGTTTCCGAAACCTCGAAGGTCGCCAGGTGGCGCCGGGCAAATACCAGCCGGCCCGCCCCTGCCGGCATAACCCCCGGTTTGGGCGGGCCAAAGCAGGTTCGGTGGTTGGAAACCACCGCCTGAACCTGAGAAGGCCCTGCAGGGCCTGGGCGGTGGGTTGGCGTCAGCGCCTGCGGGCGCTTGTCAGGTTGAGGCAGGGATTTCCAATCCCTGAACTGAACATTTTTCAGGAGGAGACAATGGCATACTGGCGTTTGTTCTACCATTTCGTCTGGACCACCAAAAACCGCGAACCTCTGCTGGTTCCTGAGATCGAGCCCAACGTTTATCGGTTTCTGCACGCGCAGGCCAAAACGCTGTATGTGCCGTTGTTCATCATCGGCGGCATCATAGAGCATGTCCACGTGCTGGCCGCAGTGCGCCCGGCGGTTGCGCCATCGGAGTTCATGCATCAACTCAAGGGCAGCAGCTCGCGCTTTATCACTCAGGAATTCAAGATCCCCTTCGAGTGGCAGGAGGGTTACGGCGTCTTTTCCGTTTCCGAGCAGGATGTGCCCGCCGTAATTGACTACATCAAGCGGCAAAAACAGCACCACGCCGCCGGCACGGTGATTGACGCCTGGGAGCAGACGCATAATTGGAATCTTGGGCCGGCAGCGGGTTGGGTGGTTGAAACCACCGGCTGAACGTGAGAAGGCCTCGCAGGGCCTGGCCTCAACCTACGCGTCAGCGCCTGCGGGCGCTTCTCACGTTCAGGCGGGGATTTCCAATCCCTGTGCGTTGGGCCTGGGCGCGGCAGCGGGTTTCGGTGGTTGAAACCACCGGCTGAACCTGAAAAGGCCCTGCAGGGCCTGGCTTCAACCTACGCGTCAGCGCCTGCGGGCGCTTCTCACGTTCAGGCAGGGATTTCCAATCCCTGTGCGCTGGGCCTGGGCGCGGCAGCGGGTTGGGTGGTTGAAACCACCGGCTGAACGTGAGAAGGCCACGCAGGGCCTGGCCTCAACCTACGCGTCAGCACCT
>DAOUAT010000359.1:0-9426 GCA_034433275.1 Anaerolineae bacterium | reverse complement strand
GCTGGCGTCCCCCTTTTCGTAGCTCTGCCCTCTGATGCTCTGGCCTCTGAACTCTGACTGGGGGGTTTGGGGGGCGTAGCCCCCCAACGCGCGCCACAAAAGACCTGACAGGTTTGCCAAACCTGTCAGGTCTGCGCTATACTAATCCCACCCGTGGTTCACGGGTCAGGCGGCCCGGAGACGTGCTGCGGGGCGGCTCGTGGAACAACAATGTAGACAACGCCTCGGCGCTCGCCCGCCTCAGGGGCTGGAACTTCAACCGTTTCGACCTCTTCGGTTTTCGGGTGGTGGTGCGGTCGTCCACTTTCTTCCGTCCCTTCTCTGGCGGGGTAGACCTGACAGGTTTGCCAAACCTGTCAGGTCTGGCGCCCGCGGTCGGCCCGGTTCCGGCAATGTCGGCTCACCTCGAACAAGTGGTCCGCCGACCGAGGCGAAGGAGAAGAAAGGCGCCGGGCTGGCCTGGTCTGCACGCAGCATGGGCGGTACGGGGGCGCCGCCCGCGTCAGGCGCACACAGAAGCACGGGGCGCGTTGGCGCCCCGCCCCTTTTTCAGGGATTGGAAATCCCCGGCTGAAAGTGAGAAGTGCCCTCAGGCACTGGCGGTTGGGCCTCCCTCAAGCCCTGAGGGGCTTTTTCGCTTTCAGACGGTGAATTCCATTCACCGGGTAAGTAAGTGTCACCCGCCCCGCGTCTGCTTGATCCACCCGCCCAGCAGCCGGCCGATCTCGGCCACCAGCTTGCTTGCCGGTTTGCCGCCAACCTTGACCTGTTTCCGGCCGGCCGCATCCCTTTTGCGGAGCTGGATGCCAGCGTGCAGGGCTGGATCAACCACGTGCGCTATGGCGATACGCGGGGACTGCGACGGGTGGTGATGGCGCAGGGACGCTGGGGAAGGTGGGAGGCAACGGATAGGAGCCGATAAGCGGATGGGGTTCGCCGCGGCGGCTGTTCATCCGTTTATCCGTTTTGCATTCGTTGCGGAAAAGGATATGACAACGAGTGCGCAGGATTGATCGAATCCGCCTGCCGCGGCGACCGTCATTCGATACATCCCCCAGATTCGTTGTCATATGCGCGAGGAACATGCCATCCACCGACACCTACCGCGCCGCGCTGCGCGACCTGCCCGCAGCTGAATGGGACGCCTATCTCCTGGCCCATGCCAACCTCCCCGGCCCGCGCGGCAACCTGGAGCTGGCCGCGGCCGCCGCGGACCTGGGGGACGAGGCGCAGTTCCGCCGCTGGGCCGCGCTCGGCCCCGACGTCGCGCCGGAAAACACGCCGGGGTGTTTCCTGGCGTTTTGCGGGGTCGTGGGGCTGGGCGCGGTCATGGCGCGTGATTTATGTAGGGGCGAGGTCCCCTCGCCCAACTCCACGCGCGAGACGACCCTGGGCGGGGAGACCCTGGGCGAGGAGACCCTGGGCGGGGAAACCCCGCCCCTACAGGTGTTGCGCCCCCTCGCATCCGATCCGCGCTGGCGCATCCGCGAGGGGGTGGCGATGGCGCTGCAGCGCTGGGGCGATGTGGACATGCCCGGCCTGTTGGCTGCGCTGGCGGACTGGGTGACGGGCAATCCGTGGGAGCAGCGCGCGGCCGCCGCGGGGTTGTGCGAGCCGCGGCTGCTGCGGAACCCGGCGCACGCGGCCGCGGTGTTGGGCATCCTGGACCAAATCACCGCGGCCCTCCCACGGGTGGCTGACCGCAAGACCGACGCGTTCAAGACCCTGCGCCAGGGCCTGGCCTACTGCTGGAGCGTCGCGGTCGTCGCGCTGCCGGACGCCGGCAAGCCATTGATGGAGAAATGGCTCGCCAACAACGATCCCGATATCCGCTGGATCGTGCGGGAGAATCTGAAGAAGAACCGGTTGGCAAAGATGGACGCGGCGTGGGTTCACAGGTCGAAAGTTCCAGGTTGAAGGTTCCAAGTTGGAACCTTGCGACCTTCAACCTTCAACCTGCGACCTGCAATCTACAACCTTCAACCTTCAACCCGAAAAGGACCATCATGGACATCACCTTCGACACCTACTACACCTACACCCAACTCACCGAACGCCTGGCGTGGCTGGCCGGGCAGCACCCGCAGTTGGTGCAGCTTGGTGTGCTGGGCAAATCGCACGGGGGGCGCGACATCCCGCTCGTCGTGCTCACCAACACCGCCACCGGGCCGGACACCGACAAGCCGGCCTTCTGGGTGGACGCCAACATCCATGCCACCGAGCTGACCGCGTCCATGGCCGCGCTCTACTTCGTCAAGAAGCTGGCCGAGGGCTACGGCAGCGACCCCAAGATCACCCGCGTGCTGGACGAGGCCGCGATCTACGTGGTGCCGCGGCTTAACCCCGACGGCGCGGAGCTGGCGCTGGCCGAGAAGCCGAAGTTCATCCGCTCCGGCACGCGGCCCTACCCCTTCCCCGAGAAGCGCGACGGCCTGCACCCGGAAGACATTGATGGCGACGGCCGCGTCTTGCAGATGCGCATCCTCGATCCGGCCGGCGATTGGAAGGTCGCGGACCGCGACCCGCGGCTGCTGGTGAAGCGCGGCCCGGACGAAGCGGGCGGGACGTATTACCGGCTCTTCGATGAGGGCTTGATCGAGAACTACGATGGCCACATGATCGCGCCGGCCCCGCCCCTGCAAGGGCTGGATTTCAACCGCAACTTCCCCGGCGCGTGGCGGCCCGAGGGCGAGCAGCGCGGCGCGGGCGATTTCCCCGGCTCCGAGCCGGAGATCCGCGCGGTGATGGAGTTCATGGCGAGCCATCCGAACGTCTTCGGCGCCATCACCTTCCACACCTTCAGCCGGGCGATCCTGCGCCCCTTCGGCGCCAAGGCCGACGACCAGATGGAGACCGATGACCTGTGGGTGTTCGAGGCGATCGGCGAGCGCGGTGCGGCGCTCACCGGCTACCCGTGCGTGTCGGTCTACCACAACTTCCGCTACCACCCGAAAGAGGTGATCACCGGCGTGTTCGATGACTGGCTGTTCGAGCACAAGGGTATCTTTGCGTTCACCGTGGAGCTGTGGGATCTGCCCTCCGCGGCCGGGGTGGAGGGCAAGCTCAAAGATAAGAAGTTCATGGACTGGTTCCGGCTGCACCCGGTCGAAGATGACTACAAGGTGATGGAATACGCCGACAAAGTCGCGCCCGGCGGGTTGGTCTCGTGGTACGAGTTCGACCACCCGCAGCTCGGCAAGGTGGAGCTGGGCGGTTGGGACTTCCTTTACACCTGGCGCAACCCGCCGCACGCGCTGTTGGAGGCCGAGATCGCGCCCCAGGCCGATTTTGCGCTGGCGTTCGCCTCCCTGGCCCCGCGCCTGGCCTGGCGTGAGGCTAAGCTCACGGCGGTGGGTGAAGGCGCATATCACCTGCTGGCCGTGGTGGAGAACACCGGCTTCCTGCCCACCTACGGCTCGACCCAGGCCAAAAAGATGAAGGCCGTCCGGCCGGTGCGCCTGGAAGTGGAACTGCCCGCGGGTGCGACCCTGGTGGGCGGCAAGCAGAAGCAGGAGATCGGCCACCTGGAGGGCCGCTCCAACAAGCTGCATGTATCATTCAGTGATTCGCCCACCGACAACCGCGGCAAGGCCGAGTGGCTAATCCGCGCGCCGGAGGGCGGCGCAGTTACGCTGCGTGCCGTGGCCGAGCGCGGGGGAACCATCACCAAAGAACTGCCATTAGGCTGACAACGTGCTGTAACGCAATTCTGTAACGCAATCCGCTGGATTGCGCCGGGCGCCCACAATCCAGCGGATTGTGGCACATTCCCCACTTGACGCGCGCGGCAAGGGCTGGCATAATACCCCGCAGGTGAGTCCTGCCCCCATGCCTCAGCCGCGCGCCAATTGACGCGGCGTCCTTATCCGCCTCGGACCGGCTCCTCCCCCAACGGTCCGCACTTTTTTGTTGCCAGGAGGAAGCCATGCCATCGCTCAACAAGATTCAGATCATCGGCAATTTGGGCCGCGACCCAGAGATGCGCTACACGCCGAAGGGTACACCCCTCACTCGTTTTAGCGTCGCCGTAAACCGGCGTTGGACCAGCGCCGACGGCGAACGCCACGAGGAGACGGAGTGGTTCAACGTGGAGGCGTGGGGCAAGCTGGGCGAGATTTGCCAGCAGTACCTGCGCAAAGGCCGGCAGGTCTACGTCGAGGGCGAATTGCGCACCGACAAGTGGGAAGATGAGAAAGGCGAGCCTCGGACCACTATCAAAGTGTATGCCGTCAATGTGCAATTACTCGACCGCAAGCCGGAAGAGCCAGAGGGCGGCGAGGCCGAGTAAGAGCCGCTTTCGCTTCTGACACAGGGCCATAGTATCCGGAATCGAGGCTTCAGCCGGTCACTCTCCCAACGCGAGAAACCGGCTGAAGCCTACTGTCACTAACTTTCCGCTTGTGGGGGTCTGTGGCCCCGCTCAGGGTCAGAAGCGGCCTGCAAGCGCCTGCGACGCCGGTCACAGACCGGCGAAAACAAGTGAGACCGGCTGAGGCCGCGAGTCCAGCATAACGGGAGGCATATTCAGGGTAGATGTCCATGCCGCGTGCGACGCCACGATCGATGAAAATGAAGCGGAGCATCCTGAGCGGAGGGCTGGCATCCTGAGCGGAGCACCGCAGTGCGCAGTCGAAGGACGCAGCCCGTAGTCGAAGGATGCGGAGCGGTCTTTTGGGCAGGGCCGCATCCTTCGACTGGACGTTTTTCGTTGAGCAGGTTGGCTCGCTGACCCGCTCAGGATGCTCGTTTATTTTCAGAGCAGCTACCTATCCCGCGTTCGCCCACGGTTGCTGAGAACCGGGACGCGGATGACGCGGACAACGCGGACAGGGCCAGATTCTTGTCCGCGTCCTCTGCGTCGTCCGCGTCCCCTTTCCGGGTTAGTAAAAGCCGGCCGGGGCATTGGGTGACGTTCCGGCCCTTTTGTGTCCAGGTATTTCTCCGTGATTCCACTGTCTTTCCGAAAACGTCAATTCTCTCTACCCTATTGACTTTTTCGGAAATATCCTGTAAGATTCACGCCGTAATCAGCATCCCCGCTGAGGTTTTTCCGATGGCCTACCAACCTGACCCAACCGATCGCGCCATTGTTGACCTCCTCATCGAAGACGGCCGCATGTTCAGCGCGGATATCGCCCGGCGGCTGGGCAACCTCACCGAGCGCACGGTGCGCAACCGCCTGGAGCGCCTGCAAGCTGAGGGCATCATTCGCGTGAGCGCGGTCGTCAACCCCAAGGCCATCGGCTACGGAGTCACCGCCGATGTCTTCATCGAGGTGGAGCCGGGGCGCATCATGGCCGTGGCGCACAGGATGACCGAGTTCGACTGTGTGACTTACGTCGCCTGCTCCACCGGCGAGCGCGATGTCAGCATCCAGATCGTCGCGCGGAGCAACGAGGAGCTCTACCGGTTCGTCACCGAGGTCGTCGCCAACGTCCCCGGCGTGCGCAGGACCACCACGGTGCTGCTGCCGCTGGTGCTGAAGGACGTATATCAGTGGGCGATCCCGGCATCTGCGTGTGTGGCGTAGGGGGGCCTCGCGCCTGCCCCCGTCAGTTCTCAGCCGGTCTGCGACCGGCGTTGCTCGCACATCTCCGCTTGTTCGGGGCGAAATAGGGGTCGCAGACCCCCTGCGAACTATCTGTTTTTGAGGAGGATATTCACATGACGAAATCGTTGGATCAGGCCCTGGCCTACTCGAACCGCTGGCTCGACCTCATCAAGACCCCCATCGTCACTGAGGCGCAGGGCAAGGAGATCATCGCCGAAAGTCAGTACAACTTCGCCGAGCACTTCAACAAAGGCTGGCTGGACTACCGCAAGTCGGTTACAGAGGCCGGCGACTGGGCCGTCACCGAGTGGACCGGCTCCGGCGCGCTGTTCCGGGATGTGCTGGGCCGCGAGTATATTGATTGTCTGGGCGGCTACGGCATGATGGACCTGGGCTGGAGCCATCCCGACGTGGTGGCCGCGGTCAAGGCGCAGCTCGACCGCACCCCCATGCCTTCGCAGGAGCTGATCGATCCGCTGCGCGGGGTGCTGGCCCGGCTGATGGCCGAGATCACGCCCGGCGACATCAAGTACAGCTTCTTCTGCGCCTCCGGCACCGAATCCATCGAGGGCGCGCTCAAGCTGGCGAAGATGTACACCCGCAAGAACGGCTTCATCGTCGCGGTCAAGGCGTTCCACGGCAAGACCATGGGCTCGCTGAGCATGATGGGCAAGGCCGATTACCGCCAGCCGCCCGGCACCCTCTACGGCGGCCCGGTCTACCACGTGCCCTACGGCGACGCGGACGCGGTGGAGCGGCAGCTCGACATCTGCCACAAGGTCGGCATTGACATTGCCGCGGTGCTCATGGAGCCGATCCAGGGCGAGGCGGGGGCCATCGTGCCGCCGGACGATTTCTGGCCCCGGCTGCGGGAGATGACGAAGCGTTACGGCGTGCTGCTGATCGCCGACGAGGTGCAGACCGGCCTGGGGCGCACCGGCAAGCTGTGGGGCGTGGATCACTGGGACGTCGTGCCCGATATCCTGGCGGTGGCGAAATCGCTGGGCGGCGGCGTGATGCCGGTCAGCGCGTTCTGCGCCAATGAGGAGATCTGGCAGGTGATGATGTACCCCAACCCGTTCATCCACACCACAACGACGGGCGGCGGCGCGCTGGCGTGCTCGGCGGCCATCGCGGCCATCAACGTGACGCTGCGCGACCGGCTGTGGGAGGTGGCCGCGGCCAAGGGCGAGTATCTGATCCCCAGGCTCAAGGCGCTGGCCGCGGAATATCCCGACATCTACCACAGCATCACGGGCAAGGGCCTGCTCATCGGCCAGCACCTCCACGACGCGGAGGTGGGCTACAAGGTGGCGGCCGGCCTCTTCAAGCGCGGCGTCCTGGTGGCCGGCACCCTCACCAGCGCGCACACCATCCGCATCGAGCCGCCGCTGGTCATCACCTACCAGCAGATGGACGCGGTGCTGGATCGGCTGGCGGACACGTTGGCGGAGATCAAGCGGACGATGTGAATTGAAACCACGACACTTCATTGACACGCAAGACTTCACCGCCGCCGAGTTGCTGGCGCTCATCGATCTCACCCGGCTGCTGAAGGAGGCCGACCGGCAGGGGTGTACGCCTCGGCTGCTGGAGGGCGCGGCGCTGGCAATGATCTTCGAGGAACCGTCCACCCGCACCCGCATCTCCTTCGAGGTGGCGATGGCCGAGCTGGGCGGTCACGCGCTCTACCTGAAGCCGGGCGAGATCCACCTGGGCGCGCGCGAGTCGCTGGCCGACACCGCGCGGGTGATCTCCCGCATGGTGGATGTGATCATGGCGCGCACGTTGAAACACGAGACCATCACCGGCCTGGCCGCCGACGCCATCGTGCCGGTGATCAACGGCCTGACCGACTACAACCACCCCACCCAGGCCGTGTGTGACGTCTTCACCATGACCGAGCACTTGCCCGCGGGCAAGCGGCTGGAGGACGTGCGCGTGACCTTTGTCGGCGACGCGACCAATGTCCTGAGTTCGCTGATGCTGATCTGCACCCAGCTGGGCATACACTTCACCCACGCCGCGCCGGCCAAGTACCAGCCGCCGGCCGCCTGGCGCGCATTGGCCGAGGCGAACTGCGCCGAGTCGGGCGGGACGCTGACGATCACCGATGACGTGGTCGCGGCCGTGCGCGCCGCCGACTTCCTCTACACCGACCTGTGGTGGTGGGTCGGCCAGGAGGACGAGATCCCCGAGCGCCGCGCGGCCTTCATGCCGGGCTACCAGGTCAACGCGGCGCTGCTGCGCCACGCGCCCGCCCATTGCAAGTTTATGCACTGCCTGCCCGCCTCGCGCGGGGTGGAGGTGACCGACGAAGTCATGGACGGCCCGCAGTCCATCGTCTACGACCAGAGCGAAAACCGGCTGCACGTCGAGCGCTCGCTCCTGGCCTGGCTGGTCTACCCGCGGCTGAAACGCCCCCCGGCCGAGCTGCGCGCACATCACGCCGCACGCGTCCAGGCATGGCTGGAGGATAGATGTTAGATCTACGATGTACGATATACGATGTCCCCAACATCGAACATCGTACATCGTACATTGAACATTCCACATTCGACATTCGACATTCGCCATGCTTACCACCCCGCGCACCGACAGCTACCACATGCCGGGTGAGTTTGAACCTCACGCCGGTTGCTGGATGCTGTGGCCGGAGCGGCCCGACAACTGGCGGCTAGGCGCGGCGCCGGCGCAGGCCGCATTCGCTGCGGTCGCCGCGGCCATCGCCCGGTTCGAGCCGGTGACGGTGGGCGCTTCGGCCCGGCAGTGGGCCAACGCCCGGCGCCTGCTCCCGCCCGCGGTGCGCGTGGTGGAGCTGTCCAGCGACGACGCGTGGGCGCGGGATTGCGGCCCGACCTTCGTGGTGGACGGCCGCGGCGGCCTGCGCGGGGTGGATTGGGAGTTCAACGCCTGGGGTGGGCTGTACGCCGCGTGGGATCAGGACGCGCTGGTGGCGCGCAAGATCTTGGAGATCGAGCGGGCCAACCGCTACGCGGCGCCGCTGGTGCTGGAGGGCGGCTCGATCCATGTGGACGGCGAAGGCACGCTGCTCACCACCGAGGAGTGCCTGCTCAACCCCAACCGCAACCCCGGCCTGACCCGGAGCGAGATCGAGGCCCACCTGCGGGATTATCTGAACGTCGAAACCATCATCTGGCTCGGCCGGGGTGTGTTCAACGACGAGACCAGCGGCCACGTGGACAACCTGTGCTGCTTCGTCCGGCCCGGCGTCGTCGCGCTCACGTGGACCGACGACCCCGCCGACCCCCAGCACGCGATCAGCCGCGACGCGTTGGATCGCCTTTCGGCCGCAGCCGACGCGCGCGGGCGCAGATTGGAGGTACACACGATCCATCAACCGGACCCGGTGACGATCACCGCAGAGGAGGCGGTCGGTATAGACGCGGTCGAGGGGACCCTGCCGCGCCGCGCCGGCGACCGGCTGGCGGCCTCGTACATCAATTGCTACATCGCGAACGGCGGCGTGGTCGCTCCGGTGTTCAATGATCCACACGATGCGCCCGCGCTGACAGCGCTGCGCCGGTTATTCCCCGACCGCGAAGTCGTTGGCGTGCCGGCGCGCGAGATCCTGCTGGGCGGTGGCAACATCCACTGCATCACCCAGCAACAACCTCTGACTGGTTCACTCCTATCGCCTTGAATACCAAACAGGAGGGACTCATGGAACTCGGTGACTATCAATACACCTGGCTGATCATCCTGGGCATTGCGGTATTCTTCGGTATCCGGCTCTTCATCGGCTGGTGGGCCTCACGCCGGGTATCCAACGCCACCGATTACATCGTGGCTGGCCGCCGGCTGCCCATCTACCTGGCCGGCGCGTCTATCATGGCGACCTGGTTCGCGGCCGA
>DAOUAT010000358.1:0-35856 GCA_034433275.1 Anaerolineae bacterium | reverse complement strand
GGTCAATGGTGCGCTGCACCGCGAAGTTCAGCTCACGCTGGCTCAGGCTGGGGTTGCGCAGGGCGATGCCGCGCGCCAGCCCGTCCCGCCAGCGCTCGATCTCGGCCAGGAACGCCGCGTCCACCTCGGCGGTGCCGCGCTTGCCGCACTTGGCCTCGGCGTAGCGGTCGAACGCGCCGCGCAGGATCGCCTCGCGGCTGAACACGCCCGCGATCTCGTCCCACCGCTCGGCGTACTGATCGAAGGTGACGTAGAGCACGCGCGCCGCGGCCGGCTTGTCGCCCTTGTCGGGCCGCCCCCGGCAGTCGTAGGCCGCGAACTCCTCGAAGTCGGTGAGCACGCTCAGCGGCAGCTTGGCGCTCCACGCGTAGCGGCGCAGTTGGTAGGCCGGGTGCGGGTCGCCCCGGACGTCCACCGAGGGCTTCTTGGCCTCCACGAAGAACTTGCGGGCCCCGCCGACGCGGAAGCCATAGTCGGGCGCCTTGGTGCCGCAGCCCACCTTGACCGCGTCCTCGTGTACGACGTCCTTGTAGGCCTCGGCGTAACCACGCTCGTTGTCCATGTCCCAGCCCAGGGCTTTGAAAAAGGGATTGATGAACTCGATGCGGGTCAGCGTCTCGTTGTAGACCCCGCGCTTGTAGCTGTCCAGGTTGGCGCGAAAGCGTTCGACCAGGTCATGGATGATGGTGGGTGCGGGCATGAATGATGGCTCCTGGTGGGGCAGGGGCGCCACTTGTGGGGAGAAGTTGGCAACCCTGCCGGTTCGGTGCAGTCGGTTGCCCCATTATAGCGCGGGTGATCGGTTTTGGCGAGAAGGCGCGTGATGATATAGACAGTCAGGATTTGGACTGGAGGCTTTAGCCGGTTTCTCTGGGCGCCAAACGCGACCGGCTAAAGCCTCGATTCCCAAAGCCTCAGCAGATCACAGTTTTCGCGCTCCCAGCCGGTCTGTGACCGGCGGTCGGGGGTCGCAGACCCCCTTTGAGCTTGAATCTGTGATCTGCTGAGGCTATCTGAACATCTCGATCCAGCACGCCACCTGCCGGTCGCCGACGGTGAAGGCGGGCGGCTGCTCTTCTTCGCAAATCCGGCTCACTTTGGCGAAGCAGCGCGGGTGAAAACGACAGCCGGCCGGCGGGTTGATGGGGCTGGGCACGCCGCCGGCCAGCAGGATGCGCTGGCGGTGTGCCACCCGCTCAACTTGTGGAATGGCCGCCAGCAGGGCCTGGGTGTAGGGGTGCAGCGGCGCCTGGTAGACGGCACCGGTCGGCCCGTGCTCCACGATTTGCCCCAGGACATCACCACCATACAATTACTCTGGACTGCCCAGCGCCAATTCAACCCGGCAACAACACCGCGCCCATCACCGCGCCGATCACCGCCTCGCTGACCCCCGTCGGCCGGAACGCAAAGCGCACGACCAGCGGGTCATGATCCGAGCTGCGGCCATCGGCCGTGCTGGACGCGCGCACGTCCGGGAAATCGGCGTTGATGTGGACTGGCCCGCCGGCCAGGAAGTAGGCATCCAGGCCGGGCGTCATCACAAAGTGGTCAATGGCCTCGGCCCGGCCCTGGTAGATGTAGGTGTAGCGGTCGGCCGGGGCCACGTGCCGCAGCCAAAGGTTGACTGCGCTGGGGAACTGCGCCAGGGTTTGCGATCCCAGGGTGTCGTTGAAGTCACCCAGCGCGACCGAGTTGGGCGCGGTCAACAGGCCGGCTACGAAGTCGGCTTGCGCGATGCGCCGGGGCAGGTTGGCGGTTTCGTCTCCCCGCTTGGATTTCAGATGAACGACGACCGCGCGCACGTCCAGGCCGCGTGCGCCGGCCGCGTCGCGTATCGTCAGGTCGGCCACATAGGGCGGCCGGTCGAACAGTGGATAGCTGCCGGCTGTGCAGGGGTTCGGGCGGCCGCGCGGGCCAATGGCGTAGGCGTAGTCCACCCGGTAATCAATGGGGCCACAGCGCTGCGGCTGATCGCTGCCCCGCAACTGCACCCGCGCCGCATTGTACAGGATGCCCACGGTGATATCGCGCGTGTCCATGCTCTCGAAGTAATCGTAGCGGTAATCGGGGCCGGCCGCCTGCGCCAGGGCGGCCCACACCGCATCCTTGCCCTCGACCTCTTGCAGGCCGACCACGGTGCAGCCCTGAATCTGTTCGCGAATGACCCGCCCGCGCTGCGCGATCCAGATCTGGAACGTCTCAGCATCCGCTGGCGCCCAATCGCCAAGGTCGCCATCCCGGTCATCCACGGCGTCGAACAGGTTTTCCGCGTTGAAGGAGCACAGCGCAAACTCGTCTGCTCCCAGGGGCGGCTCAGGGTCGGCGGGATCCGGCATGTCTTGCACCTGCAGGGGCGCCGGGTCATCCACCAACAGCGTCCAGCGGTCGAACCGAAACGCCAGCACGCCGGTTAGGTTCTCAGCAGAGACCAGGTCGAAAGTTCCGACGTTGGGCAGGTCAACTCCCAGGCCGCCGGAGAGCGCGATTGTGCCTCGATTGGCCGGCAAGTGGGCTGCCAGGATGCGCTGGCCGTAGAACGGGCTGGCCTGGTCGGCCAGGGTGATCTCAGGGTCGCCGGCCGGATAGCGGGAGGTGTAACGCGCCGTGGGGCCGACTACGCTGCCCGCGAGACTCAAGCTGACCCGCATCCCCTCGAACGGCTCGTAGAGCGCTGCCGGATCGGTCGTGGGGTCGGTCAACGGCGGGATCGTGATGGCCGCGGGCAGGTCGCAGCGGCCTGTGACCGAGTAGGTGGCTTCGCTGTCGTTCGACAACTTCACGATCTCGGTTTCGCCGTAGAATTCCTGCACGGCGAAGTTGCGCAGCGTAATGCGATCCCCTGGCGCCAGACCGCGCGGATTCGCCCATGCGCCGAAGCGATAGACGTAGATGCCCTCAGATGTGCGCGGGTCGGCGTCTGGGGCCAGGCTTTGGACGTAGAAGCCGTCGGCCGCCACGCCGGTCACGCATGCGTCCAGGCAGCGGAAACGCGCACCGGTGTCGAAGATGGTGGCTGCGCCGGGGCCCTGGAGCTGCGCGACACTGATATCGGGACAGATGACCACGGGCGTTGGCGTGGGTTCGGCCGGGCAATCGTTCAAGACGATATCGGCCTGGGTCCTGGGCAGCAATTGCGGCCCGTCGTAACTGCCGCTGAAGCCGGTCACGGTGGCGCGGCAGCCATCGCGCAGCCTGGCCAGCGAGATGCCGGTGGTGGCATAGGTGTACACCACGGCGCCATCGAGCCGGAACCGTTTGTCGCCTATGCCGGATACTGTGCCGGTGACCGTGATCAACAAGCCTTCGTTGGCTTTGCCGATCGCCTTGGGCGCCACGGCGGCCGGTGCGGGCGCGGCGGCCCGGCCCAACCGGACAATCTGGGCCGGCGCGCGCGGCATCAGCTCCAACAGGCCGTGATACTCGGCGAGCCGGCCGGTGACGCAGACATCGTCGCCCACGGCCAGCGCCTGCCCGATGCCCTCGGTGCGGAACACGTAGAGGCCGCCGGTGTCATCTTGCAGCGCAAACGAGCGATCGCGGTTGAACGCGCCCGTGGGAACCGTTACGACCCCGCGCACCGTCACCGTGGCGCCGAGGGCCTGCTGCCGCGCCGCGGCGATGGGTTGGCTGCCAGGGCAGGCGCCCTGGCTGTGGCCGCGCGGCGCCGGGGTGATAAGGGCCAGCAAGGAAGCCAAAAGTAGCGGCCAGATCACGCGCTGAAATAACCGGGGCATGTGCGCCTCCGCCAGAGATGTTTGGGGGGAGCAACCAATATATAACCACAAACCTGGCTTGGGGTCAAGCCGCGTGCAACACCGGTTTTCGAGTTGTGTTATAATGGCGGTATCCTGACGCGCTTGTCAGTGAAGCGCATCAGTGGTCTGCCTGGTATGCTTTTGGAGGTCTCCATGCGGCTCGAAGATTACCCTCGCCCCAAAAACGACAATGGCCGCGGGCTGCACTGGTCAGCTTCGGTCTATCATCCTGCCGGCTCCGCGCTTGATTTCTGGATTGATGAGCTGGTGGCAATGAAGATCAAGTGGTTGAAAGTGCTGGACGACGGCGGCGGTTCGGCGTTGGAGCTGTGTAAACGCCTGTTGGCGGCCGACATCATGCCGGTCGTGCGCCTGTATCGGCTGGAGCCCAACCCAGGCCATATCGGCGGCCGCGAGGAAGAGACGATCCGCCGTCTGGTGGCCGAAGGCGTGCGTTACTTCGAGACCAACAACGAGCCCGACCTGGCGATGGAGTGGCGGGGCGGCCGCATGCCTGATAACTGGGTTGATGTCGTCGTGGAGAACTTCATCCGCGACGCTGACGCGGTGCTGGCGTTGGGCGGGCTGCCTGCTTTACCGGCCTTGGCCGTCGGCCGCAAGGTGGACTTTATCGAGGGCGTGGTGCATCGCGGCCGCTCCGATATTTTTGCACGCGGCGCCTGGATCGCTGTCCACAACTATACGCTCAATCATCCGCTGGACTACCCGTATGACCCCGTGAACCAGGAAGGTCAGCCGATCAGCCAGGAGGAGTACGCGCGGCTGGGCCCGTGGGCCTGGGAGGGGAACTCGCGCGAGCTGATCAACCAATGGCGCCAGTCGGACAAGAATCCCGGTGACACCATCCGCGAAGATCCTTCCTGTTTCCTGGTGTTCCAGCTATTCGCCGAGTATGCGTTCTCGGCACTGGGTTATCACGTACCGATCATCAGCACCGAGGGCGGACCAGTGATCGGCTGGAAAGAAGACCGCCGATATCCGCGCGTGAATGCGCAAACTCACGCCGAGTGGACCGCCGCGATCACCGAGTACGTGCAGGGCCAGCGGACCATCAACGGCCAGACCTGTCCCCCTTACTACTTCGCGATGTGCCACTGGCTGATCGCTAATTATCGTCTGGGGTTCATGTCCCCCACCTGGGAAAGTCAGTCGTGGTATACCGACTGGTGGAGCGCGGAGCTCGGCATTCGGGGCGAAATCCCGGCTGTTGCCGCGCTAAAGGCGCTGCCCACCGCACCGGCCGCCCCACAGCCCACGGCGGTCATCGCGGGCCGGGTGGTGCGCGCCGACACCGACGCGGCCCTGCCGGACCTGGCGGTGAGCCTGCTGACCGGTGGGCGACAGGTCGCGCAAGGCACTACGGACGCCGATGGCGTCTTCCACTTCGAACGATTGGCCCACGCCGCTTACGACCTGGCCATTGCACCGTGGGGCGTTGTTCGCCGCGCGGTGATGGCCGTGGAAGGATCGGCGCAGCCGCTGCTCATCCGCCTGACAGGAGGGCGCAGCAGCATCCTGAGCGGCGCTCTGCACACGGCGGCCGGTGCGCCGGTAGTCGGCGCGGCGGTGAACCTGCAACGCGCCGGCACGGTGGTCGGCGAAACGACCACCGGGAGTGCTGGCGCGTTCCGTTTCACCGAACTGCCCCTGGGCTCCTACCAGCTTGCCGTACCCGGCATCACCGTGTCAGGCATCGCCCTGGACGGTTGGCAGACGAAGAACCTGAAGCTGACCGCAGGCTCAGCGGCCGGATACCGCTACGCGGTCACAAAGCGCCGCCTGCTCTCGCCGGAGGAAACGGCCGGGCGCCGGATCTTCTTTGGCGTCATCTCTGATGCGGCCGG
This sequence comes from Anaerolineae bacterium, assembly GCA_034433275.1. Taxonomy (GTDB): domain Bacteria; phylum Chloroflexota; class Anaerolineae; order CG2-30-64-16; family CG2-30-64-16; genus DAOUAT01. Next base: position 30,233 of record DAOUAT010000358.1, on the reverse strand, counting down.
CGCGCCGTTGAACGGGATCACTGTGCGGATGGCATGGCAAAACGCTGCCCCCGGCGCCGCGTTCCCGATCACCACTACCGGCCGTGATCCGTTCAAGCCTGCGGGCCTGTATGAACACATACACAGCCCGGGCATCTTCAGCCTTGAGGTGACGCAGGGCGACTGGCCCAGCGACGTGGCAGAAGGGCTGGATACGGCTTCTGTACCCGGTCGTGAGGGTGAACCGGTGGCTTACGAGGTCAATTTCCAATTACGGGCCACCGGTGCGCCGGCACGGGTGGATGGCGCGGTCCCCGGTGTCCGCAGAGGTGTGCGGCTTATCCTGGCGCGTACAGATGACCCGACGCAGCCGAAGCAAATGACGCGCCTGGACACCGATGGGGGGTTTTCCTTCAGCGACTTGACGCCTGGCAGCTACTCTCTCGTGTTGGCCGGCATCGGCCCGATCGCGCAAGACATCCAGGTGGCGGCCAGTGCGTTGCACACCATCTTCTTTCCGATGCGCAGCCAGTTGGCCGGCCGGGTAATCGATCCTCCGAATGGCCTGGTGGCCGTCCTATATGCGCCAGATGGGTGGGGCTGGACACGCCAGGCGACGCTCGATCCTGACGGCAACTTCGCGTTCATGGACCTACCGCCGGGCCGTTACCGGCTCGAAGTCGGCGGCCAGGTGCTGCCCGATCTGGCATTGACCGGCGAAAACACCCTCCACCTTGCGGCCATTGACCTGACCACTGGCCACCGCAGCGTGGTGCGCGGCCGGGTCGCGGATGCGGCCGGGCAGCCGCAGACGAGTAAGATGGTCATCTTACGACGGGATGGCCTGGTGGTGGCGCAACGGGAAACAGCTTCTGATGGAACGTATCGGTTCGCGAACCTGCCGCCAGGCACATACGAGCTTGAAGTGGTGGGTATGGGCCTTGTAACCTGCGGCATCTTGCTGGACGGGCAGCGCGAATATGTGGCGAATGTGTTATGGGATGGCGGTGGACCGCGCGGCCAGATCCACGGCCGCGTGCTGTCAGCCGCAGGCGCCCCGGTGGCCGGCGCAGTCGTGCGCTTGTTGCGCGCTGGCGCTGAGGTAGCGCGTGGTGACACTGATGGCAGCGGCGCTTTCCGTTTCAGCGGCCTATCCGGCGGTGATTATGCGTTGGCGGTCGGTGATGGCTTACACCTGGTATCAGGCGTCCAGCTTGAGGAGGACGCCACGATTACCCGCGATATTGTATTGCCACCCGCGCCGCCCCGCTTGCTCACGCACTACCTGCTCTTCAATCCGCCGCCTGAACCCGGCCAGCCAGGCTATGCGGAGGCACGTCTGACGCTTGGCCTGGCGGCCCGTTACCTGGCGCGTTCGGGAGCCAGCGGCGGATATAGCGCCGCTGATGCCGCGCGAGCAGACAAGGTGACGATCGTGGGCGACGATGTGCCTGTTGCGGTGGAAGAGACGCTCCGCGCGGCCGGCTGCCGGGTCGAACGGTTGGCCGGCGATGAATACGCTATCGCTGCGGCCGTGGAGACGCTCCTGGCCCAGGTGGGGGAGGGGTGAAATGATGCGTGTCTACAGGAACTTGCGTGATTTCTTTGCACGTCGGTGGGGCAGACGCTTGGGGGCCAGGCAGACCACAACGGCAACGACGACATCATCTGCGCCGCGCCCCGTAGTGAACGATGCCCAGGCTTATGGCGTCGCGATCGCGCCGGCAGATGTCGCGCCCGGCGGTTGGTACTGGCAGGCCGTGCGCGTCCACCACCTGACCCCCGAGGAAAACAACGGGAACCATCACATTTTCATAGACCTGCGCGACCCGGAACTGGATGCCGGCAACCCGTTTGGTGGTCGCGTCTACGGCGCACGCGTACGCGTGACATGGGACGGTGGCGAGCAGATCGCCACGGTGGACAAGCCGTTGAACGAGTCGGGAACCAACGTCCCCATGTGGCGGTGGCAGGTGTGCGCGCTCCAGGTGTTGGGCATCCCGGGGGCCGAGCTCCCCTCGGACCGGGTCACAGGTTTACAGACCGGCCATCCCGACGAGGCGCCTGGCAACACCCTGTTCCATCACTCGTTTGAGATCGTTTACCTTAAAGTGCAGGCGCTCACGGCGGTTTATAGCGACAGCATCATTTATGGGGTGCTGCGCCGCGGCGCCGGACGCACCGTCCAGCTCCAGCGCGCGGATACAGTCGTTGCCGAACAAATCATCGGCGCCGATGAGGCGTTCCGCTTTGCCGACCTGCGCGCCGGCGAGTATGTCGTAGCAGTGGCCGGCACCGCGTTTCGGTCAGCTCCGGCGCGCGTCACCGGACGCGATCATGTCCAGCTCGAACTACGGTTGGCGCTGGCTGAGAGCCAGGTGGCCGGCACGGTGCGGCGGGGGGCGGGCCGCACCGTCCGGCTGTTGCGGGATGGCGTCGAGGTAGCCAGTCAGGTGGTGGCAGATGATGAGCAGTATCGGTTCAGCGAGTTGCCGGAGGGCAATTACCGGGTCGCTGTTGCCGATACAAACATCTTGTCTCCGGCGTTGTCGTTGGACGGCACAAATGCTGCTGTGGTGGACCTGTTCGCGCCCGCGGCGGGGAAACTCATCGAACACTACGTCTTGTTCGGGCCGGCAGACCGGTCGGAGACGCTGGCCAACCTGGTGCTGGCAGAAGATTTCCTGTTGGCACTCAAGCCCTCCTTTGGCTTCACGCCAGCGGAGGCCGCGGGAGCCGGCATGGTGACCATTATCGCTGATCTGGACGCGGTGTCAAGCGAAAATGAAGCGCAACTGGTGGCTGGGGGGGCGCTGGTGCAGCGTGTTGCCGGGACGGTCGAGCAGGTGGCCGGCGCTCTGGCCGAGCGGATCATGCGCGGGCATGCGTTTCAGTAGTCAGCGAGACAGTGAACGCGTGAGAGGCTGGACACCGGGTGAGAGGCTCACCCTCTCACCCGGTGAGGCTCATGAATTGCTCGCTGCCGCGACCGGCTCCAATTCAGGGACGGCTGGTTGGGCGTAATGACCATTGCCGGATGGGTGGGCCTCGCCTACGGCTGTGACACAGATGGGGCAGATGACCCAATTAAGCTCTAGGGGCTTGCCGCAGGAGACGCAAGTGCGCCGGAGCTCGGCCCGGCAGTGCGGGCAGGCCAGCCAGTCCGGTTCGGTCACCGCCTGGCACGAGGGGCAGGCGCGGCGCGCTGTGATGTCGCGCAGCAGCGCTTCTTCTTCCAACTGGCGGTCATACACCTCGGCCAGCGTCTCTTTGGGGCGTAGCAACAGGTAGAGCAGCAGCCCGATGGGGCCAAGGCCCAACACCAGCAGCGTGGCCAGCAACCAGGCGAAGATGTCGCGAGTCCGAGAGCGAATATCGCGGAAGGTCCAGATGACCAGGCTGATCCAGAACGCAACAGTGAGCGCAGTGAGGACTGCGACAGCCATCTCGAGCACCACGCCGATTTGATTCAATAGTTCAGGCGGAAATTGCATCTTTTTCGATCCCTTTGAAATTGACGGCTGACAAACCAGTCTCCACGATGAGATCTGATCTATCAGCCGGCGGTTTCTTGTCTCAAGGGCGCTATTATAACACACAGGGGCGCTTTCGGCAAAAGCACGGCGGGCGCGCCGCAATAGGCCATTTGGTCAACTGGCCCTTGCCGGGTATAATCACCCTTCGAGACACGACAGGGAACCGTGCCTGTCCACACTGACGATTGCGGCCAACTGCGCGCCCGCTTGTTACAGGGTAGCGCTTCTTGCTGAAGCAGGAGCAGGGTTTTGCCAGAGCTAGTACAGATCATCGAAGCGATCCGGGCCGAGTTCACAGCCAAGAATCAGGTGCGCGATGCGACCCTGAACCGCAGCCGGGAGCTGATCCGCTTCTGCGCCCTCAGCATCCGCGCGATTCACCGCCATGAGTGGGAAGAAGCGGAGCGCTTGCTGGCCATCGCGCGCCAGGCCGCGGCAGTGATGACCGATGACCTGGCGACCTATCACGACCTCTACGAAGCGGGCTACACCCAGGATGCCTTGAAAGAGCTGGTTGAGGCGCACGTGCTCCACGCCTTCGTGCGCGGCGGTGACTTGCCGTCCCCGGCCGATCTCGGCGTGCCTGCCGCAGCCTATCTCAACGGCCTGGCCGAAGCCGCCAGCGAGCTGCGCCGCTTTGCCCTGGACCTGATCCGCCTTGGGCAGTCAGCGGCGGCCGAGCCTTACCTGGGTATGATGGACGAGGTCTATAGCCACCTGGTCACCATTGACTTCCCGGACGCGCTCACCGGCGGCCTGCGACGCACCACCGATGTGCTGCGCGGGGTGCTGGAACGCACCCGGGGCGACCTCACCGTCGCCGTGCGCCAGGAAGAGCTGGAAGCCGCGCTGCAAGCCTTCGAGCGGCAAAACATCCTGTGAAAGTGGGCGAGCAAGCTCGGGTTCTTGCCCTGGACTGAAAACGAATCTGATGAAACTGAAGCGAACAGAATTGACTCGTGCGACATCCCGCACACCGATAGCGTTTGTGATAGCGTTGGTCTTGTTGACCGCGTTGGCCGGCACGGTGTGGGCCGCGTGGGGGCCTGTGTTTGCGCGGACGCCGCGCCTGACGCGCCCCGACGCGACCGCGACCCCTACCCGCACCCCGCGGCCGGTCACCCCGATCCCCACCGCGATCGCGGTCGCGCTGGATATCGTGCTGCCGACCGCGACCCCGCAACCCACCGAGATCCCACAGCCCATCGTGACGCCTGAACCGATGCCCGCTCCGCTGACCGAGATCGTGGCGCGCTATGGCATGGACCCAGAGCGGCGCTTCATCGTCGTTGACCTGGCAACCCAAACGATGACCGTCTGGGATCCGGGCGCCGGCGCGGACATGGCAGGTCAGCGGTTGCGCGAGATGCCGGTGAGCACCGGCGACGAAACGCGCGGTTATCGCACCCTGGCCTGGTACGGCCTGGTGGGCGACTACTGGGGCACCTTCAGTTCGTTTGGCGTCTACGCCGATGAAGGCTGGTATCTGTTTGAGGATGCGGGCAGCATCTTGATCCATGGCGCACCCTATAAAAAGATCAACGGCCAGAAGGTGTATGAAGACATGGCAGCGCTGGGCGCCTATCCCGCCTCGCGCGGCTGCATTCGGTTGGCGCCGGAAGACGCGCGCTGGTTCACCGAGTGGCAGCCGCAGGGCGTGCCCCTGGTGATCCTGCCCAAGGCCGCGCCGTGAAACCTGCCAAGCCTGCCAGTACTCCCAGGCTCAACCGGCGTGCGTTCCTGCGCGGCCTGGGCCTGATGGGGGCGACTGCCCTGGCCACCAGTTGCGGCGCTCGCCCGCCCTCCCCGACCCCCACACCCACCCGCACCCCGCGGCCCCTGGCGCCGACCTTGACCGGTGCGCCGACCGCATCGGCCACGCGGCCGCCGGGGACCGCGACCGGTACGGCCACGGCCACCGGGACGCCTGAGCCGACCGCGTTGCCCACGGATACGCCTACGCCGACCGCTACGCCGTTCCCGCCCGGTCCGCCGACCAAGTTGGGCCTGTTCGTCACCCGCAACGATCCGCGTATCTTCGATCTGCTGCGCACCGGCAACGTGACGTTGGTGAAGACCATGGAGTACGACCCCAACTTCGCCGCCGAAATCAAACAGGTCTCGCCCAACACGCTGCTGGTGGGCCGGATTGATCTGCCCCAGGTTGACCTGTCGGGGATGAACGACCCACAGGCGGCAGCCCAGGCCTTTGCCGATCAGCTGCTGCCCATCGCCACTGAGCCGCGACGGCTGGCTGCGTTCGACGGCTGGGAATCATTCAACGAGCCGGTGGCGTCCGACGAAGGGCAGTTCGCCCGCCTGGCCGAGTTTGAGGCCCACCGCACCCGCCTGCTGGCGGCGGCCGGTGTTCGTTCGGTGATCGGCAACTTCAGCGCGGGGCAGCCGCCGCTGGAGTGGTGGCCGCGGTTTCGACCGGCCCTTGAGGCGGCGCGCGCACACCAGGGCTACCTGGGCTTGCACGAGTACGCCGCGCCGACCATCCAATACCTGACCAATCAGGATCCGCTCGGCTGGGGCGTAGACGCAGCCAACGAAGGCTGGCTCACCCTGCGCTACCGGAAGGTGTATCGGAGCTATCTGGCGCCCAACAACCTGGCCTTGCCCCTGCTGCTGACCGAGATCGGCGTTGATGGCCTGATCACCAACCGCCCTGGCCCCACCGGCAAGGGCTGGCGCGACTTCGCCGGTTACTGGGCCGAGCTGGGCATGGGCGCCGATGCCGCGGGCAACTACATGGAGCAGATCGCCTGGTATGATGCCCACCTGCAACAGGATCCGTATGTGCTCGGCTCCGCGATCTTCGCGGCCGGCGCGTCGCCCGGGTGGGAGTCCTACGAGGTTCTGGATGAAGTCCTCCCCTTCTTGAAGCAGTACCTCAGTGTTCATCCCGTCCGCTGACACACGTTAGACATTCGCCGCAGAATACGCTATAATCTTGCCCATCCATTTTCGTCCGGCCGCGTCGCGCGCGGCTTCGGGCGTGACGGGAGGACACGTGTACCAGGCCCCACGCGGCACCCAAGATATCTTGCCCGCTGATCGTCCTTATTGGCGTTATGTCACCGAGCAGATGCACGCCATTGCGGCTCTGTTCGGCTTCCAACAGATCGATCCCCCCATCTTCGAAGAGACCGGGCTGTTCGTGCGCGGTGTCGGTGAGGGCACCGACATCGTGGACAAGGAGATGTACTCCTTCCAGGACAAAGGCGGCGCCGAGATCACCCTGCGGCCGGAGTTCACCGCGGGTTTCATGCGGGCATACATCGAGCACGGCATGCACGTTCTGCCGCAACCGGTGAAGCTGTACGCCATCGGTCCCATCTTCCGTTACGAACGGCCTCAGGCCGGCCGTTTTCGCCAACATCATCAGTTCAACGTCGAGGTGTTGGGGGAGATGGATCCCGCGGTGGACCTGGAAGTGATGTCGGTGGCCTGGACGCTGCTGACGCGTCTGGGGTATCGCGGCCTGCACTTCCAACTCAATTCCACCGGCTGCCCCCAGTGCCGGCCGGCCTATCGCAAGGCGCTGGTTGAATACTTCGCGGCTTACGAAGCGCGCCTGAACGATGTGGACCGCCGGCGACTGGCGATCAATCCGTTGCGCCTGCTGGATTCCAAAGAGGAAGCTGCCCAGGCGTTGCTGAATACGGCCCCACACAGCGCGGACTACCTCTGCGCCGAGTGTCACACGCACCTCGCGACCCTACGCAGCTATTTGGACGCTCTGAACATGCCCCACACGATCAACTTCCGGCTGGTGCGTGGCCTCGACTATTACACTAAGACCGTGTTCGAGGTATGGGCCGAGGGCATCGGCGCGCAGGCGGCAGTGTGCGGCGGTGGCCGTTACGACGGCCTGATCCAGGCCTTGGGGGGGCCACCGACGCCGGGCATCGGCTTCGGCATGGGCATCGAGCGCGTGATCGCCAGCCTGAAAGCGCAGGGCCTAACGCCGCCGGCCCTGCCCGCGCCGCGCGTCCAGGTGTCGCCCCTGGGCGAGGCGGCCCGCTTGCCCGCGCTGCGCCTGACGACCGAGCTGCGCCAGCACGGCATCGGCGCGCTGTTGGCCTTTGGCGGCCGCAGCCTCAAGGCCCAACTCAAAAGCGCTGACAAAGCCGGGGTCGCCTATACCCTGATCTTGGGCGACAACGAACTGGCCCAAGGGATCATTGTCGCGCGTGACATGGCTACCAGCCAGCAAGAAACGATTGCCCTGGATGGTGTTATGGATTGGGTGCGGGCCAGGGTGTAACGCGTCCCCCTTCAACCGGAGGCACAGATGGATCTGCGAGATTATCCCCGTCCGAAAAATGACACTGGCGTCGGCGTCCACTGGAACGCCGGTTTCCCGGCCGCGGTCGGCCTGGGGCAGATCCGCGATTTCTGGCTGCCGGAGCTCATCGCCATGGGGGTCAAGTGGGTTAAGATCTCCCGGCACGATGGCGGCATGGACTTCATCGAACTACTGCTGAAGAACGATATCATGCCGATCGTGCGGGTCTACCGGTCTCAGCCCAACCCCGGTGTGCTGGATGAGGTCGCCTTGAAGACGGTCTCTGACTTTGTCGCCGCAGGCGTGCGCTATTTCGAGTTCAACAACGAACCGAACCTGGGAGGCGAGTGGCAGGACAATCGCATCCCACCCGATGCCCCGACCGTCGTGGCCCGCAATGCTATCGTGGATATGGAGGCGATCCTGGCGCGCGGCGGCTATCCCGGCGTCCCGGCGCTGGCGCCCGGCGGCACCTGGGATCTGGTGGGCGAGATCTGCAACCTGGGCCGCCGCGATCTCTTCGCCGAACCGGTCTGGCAGGCGCTCCATAATTACTCGCTCAACCATCCGCTCGATTATCCCTACGACGTGGGGAATCAGCAGGGCGCACCGTACACCGCCGACTTCTACACTCGCCTGGCCAACGAGCAATGGGGGGGCAGCGCCTGGCAGGATTACAGCCTGGAGCGCGTCAACGAAGAGCGGGCCAGGAACAAGAACCCGGGCGCCACGGCCTTCGGCGACCCCTCATGCTGGCGCGCGTATGAACGCTACGATAAGCTAATCCGTGACCAGATCGGCCGGTCCTTGCCGATCCTGGCGACCGAGAACGGCTACATTGTGGGCGAGCGCCAGGACACGCGCTACCCGGTCACGACGCCCGACCTGCACACGGCTCAGACCCTGGAAGCGTGCCGGATCATGATGGGGACCAGCGCGCGCTTCGATCATGCGCCGGATTACTACTTTTGCACCGCGTTCTGGCTGTTGGCCAATTACAACCTGGGACACTGGGCGCCGGAATGGGAGGGACAAGCATGGTACAGCGGTCGCTGGCCCAACGGCCGGCTTCCCGTCGTGGATGTGCTGAAAGCAGAACCGAAAAAGGTGCGCCAATGGCGCGGGGAGGCCGGCGTGGCCGGACGCGTCACCGGATCGGTGCGCGGCGGCGCGGGGCTGACAGTCCAGCTGGCCCCGGGGGGGGGCGCTTTGCCGCTGGGGTGGCCGCGGACCGTGCGCGTGGATGCCAACGGCCGTTACGAATTCGGTGATGTCCCCTTGGGCCGCTACCGGGTCACTGTGGTCGAAGCAGAAAAGAGCCAGGAAGTGACCCTGGCGCGCGAACGACCCGCATCGGTCGCCAACTTCGATCTAGGCGTCACCGTCGAGGTCGCGGCCAGCACGGTCCGCGGCGTGGTGCGCGGCGGCGCGGGGATGAAGGTGCGCCTGACCCGGCCGGCCGACGGCTGGAGCCAGGAACTGAGCGTCACCCCCGACGGGAGTTATCGGTTCGCCGGCCTGGCCGCGGGCCGCTATGCCGTCACGTTGGTGGATTCCGGGGTGGGGCAAGGCGACCTTGTGTTGGATGGCCGTAACGAGGTCGTGGTTGACCTGGCGATGCCCGGTTGGGGATGGGAGGTGACCGATGGCGGCCCTGGTCCGGGCTTCGGCGTCGTGCGCTGCCGGGTTAAGGGCCGGCCGAACCACCCGGTAGCGTTGTGGACCGGCGGCTGGGCCGGCATGGTTCAGCGCACCGGCTCCAAAGCCGAGTATGGCCCCGACGCCTGTGAATTCGCGCCCCTGGGCGCCGGTCGCTACAATGTACAGCCCGAGGGGATGGATGCCGTCGCTGAGGTTGTGGTAGATGGTCGCCGCGTGCATTGGGTCACTTTCTCGGAACATACAGTGTCCCCAGCGCGCGATGGGGTGATCTACGGCGTGGTGACCAACGGCGGCGGCCGCACGGTGCGATTGCTGAAGCCGCCGGCCGCTGCCCCAGTGGGACACGTCGAGGCGGGGGCGGACGGAGGCTACCGGTTCGAAAAGCTGACGGCCGGCAACTATGCTGTGCAGGTGTTGCGCAGCGGCGCAGGGACCGAGGTGCTGGCCGAGCAGGCCAACATCATCGTTGATGGGTTGAGCCCAGTGGTGGTCAACCTGGCCTTGTCGAGTCAGCAGGCTTTGGGGCTACAGGCCACCATTGAAGATGGCGGGCCAGGGCCGGGATTCAGCCTGGTGCGGTGCCAGGTGGTGGGTCAGCCCGGCCGCGCGATCAGTTTGTGGACCGACGGCTGGGGCGGTATTACGCAGCTCACTGGCAGCAAACAGGAGTATGGGCCAGATGTCTGCGAGTTTGCGCCACTGGGGCCGGGCAAATATTACATCGAGCTGGAAGAAACACGGGGGCCTGATGGCGTGCCGCACATCGTACGCGAACAGCTCACGTTGCCGGTAAACCGGGTCGTGTGGGTGCGTTTCCGCCCCGAGGCGCCAGTCCCCACCGAACCCATCAAGCCCACCGAACCGTCAAAACCGGAGGAACCGACGAAGCCGGCCAGTGAAAGCGTCATCGCCGGCGCGGTGACGAACGGGGACGGTCTATTGGTCGCACTGTCGGGTCCCGCAGGCCCCCAGGAGGCCACCGTCACTGGCGGGCGCTATCGCTTTGCCGGGTTGCCGGCCGGCGTGTATCGGCTGGCCGTGCTGGCCGCGGATCCCGCGTTGGGCGAGCTGACCGTGCGGGAAGGCGTCAGCCTCAACGGCGCCAACCAGATCACGGTTGACTTCGAGCTGCCGGCGCCTGCCGTTGCCGAGAGCCAGGTTGCCGGCCGGGTCAAAGGGGGCGCCGGCCGGGTCACGGTGCTGGAAGGGCCGGCCACCGATGAAGGCCCGGTGGAGACGCGCACCGTGACCGTTGCCGCGGATGAGACCTACGCCTTTAGAGGACTGCCTGCCGGCGCCTACCGCGTGATCGTGCGTGACACCGAGCCGCCGACCGGCATCACGCAAACGCAGACCGGCATTCTGCTGGACGGTGCGAATGTTGTACGTGTTGACTTTGACCTGGACGCGTTGGGCCCCGGCAAGACACTGGAGCATTATCTCTTCGTGGGGGTCATCACCCGCAGCCGGGAGGACTTCCTGGCCGTCTTGCGCTATGCTGCCCGGTTCAGCCCCACGATAGGCAGCGATGAGGGTGAGGCCCGCCAGGCCCGGCACGTCACCATCTTGGGTGGCCTAAGCGCGGTCAGCGCGATGGTTGAGCAGGGCCTGCGGCTGGCCGGCTGCCGGGTGCAGCGCTTCGAGGCCGATTTCGCCACCCACCTGGGCAAATTGCTCGATGAGAACCGGCCCTATGCCGCCTAGAACCATTGGACTGTTGCGCCATCCCAAGAAACCGGAGTCGGTGACCCTGGCCGAGGAGATGGGGGCCTTCCTGCGGAACCACGGCTGCACCGTGTGGGCCGGTTCGGCCTGGGATGAACCGGAGGCGCTTGCCCATGTGGCCGGACTCGACGCGCTGGTTTCCCTGGGCGGCGATGGCACCATCCTGCGCGCGGCGCGCATCGGCAGCAGCCGGGGTGTGCCGTTATTGGGCGTCAAGCTGGGCCGGGTCAGCTTCCTGGCCGAGGTCGCGCCGGATGACTGGCAGGATCCGCTGGCGCGGATCCTGGCCGGCGACTACTGGCTGGAAGAGCGCATGCTGCTGGATGTCAGCGTCGCACGCGGGGGCCAGCCGCCGGTCAATCACGCTTACCTGGCCCTCAACGACGTGGTGATCAGCCGCGGCGGCCTGGCTCGCCTGGTGACGGTGGAAGCCTGGGTGGATCAAAGCTACCTCACCGCCTATCGGGCCGACGGCGTGATCGTCTCGACGCCCACCGGCTGCACCGGCTACGCGCTGGCGGCCGGCGGGCCGATCCTCCCGCCCGAGCTGAAGAACATTCTGCTGATCCCGATCTGTCCGCACCTGAGCCTGGATCGGCCGGTGGTATTAGCCCAGGGCGTCACCGTCACCCTGGAGGCGCACGCCGACTACGCGCCCATCCTCACGGTGGACGGTCAGTTCGAGATCGCGTTGGCCGAGGGGGACCGGGTGGAGGTGCGCGCCAGCCCGCACGTCGCACACTTCATCCACGTGCAAGATCGGGCGTACTTTTACCGCACCCTGATGGACCGGCTCAGGTGGCGGGGATGAATCGCGTGCCGGCCAAACCAGGTTTCTCGAAGAAACCTGGTTTGGCCGCCGCTCCTGATGGAAGAAGCCGCATGACAACAGACACATCCCAAACGCCGCGCTGCGCCAACCATCCCGACCGGGAGACGCTGCTGCGCTGCAACCGGTGCGAGAAGCCGATCTGCCTCCAGTGCGCGGTGCTGACCGAAGTCGGCTATCGCTGCAAGGAGTGCGTGCGCGGCCAGCAGGCGGCCTATTACAACGCGACCCGCTACGATGTGCCGGTGGCCGCAGCCGTCGCGCTGGTGTTGGGGGCCGTGTTGGGCGTCCTGGCCTACCTGTTCCTGGGCCTCTTGGGCTGGTTCAGCTTCGTGGGCGCGCTGCTGGCCGGGCCGGTGGCCGGCGGCATCATCGCTGAGGCCGCGCGGCGGGCCGTGCGCAAACGCCGCGCCCGCGGGATGCGCCTGGCCGCAGCCATCGCCACCGTGGCCGGCGTGTTCCTGGGCGGCCTGCTGTTCTATCTTGTACCGGGCCTGGTCATGGGCGGCGCGTTGGATGTTGGAGGGTGGCTCTTCCCGGCCATCTTCTTCCGCCTGGATGTGCTGCTATTGGCCGGCCTGGCCGCCAGCACCGTCTACGCACGACTGCTATGACAGCGCATTCCATCAGTTCCTTGATTTCCCTAAGTTCCCTTAATTCCTTTGTTTCCCTAGCTACCCGATGTCAAACCTATGCTCACAGAACTCCGCATCCACGACCTTGCCATCATTGACCGGCTCAACCTGACCTTTGCCCCCGGCTTCAACGTGCTGACCGGCGAAACCGGCGCAGGCAAGTCCATCATCATTGACGCCGTGAATCTGCTGCTGGGCGACCGCGCCTCGGCCGATGTGGTGCGCGCGGGCGCCGACCGCACCGAGGTGGAGGGCACGTTCCAGCTCAGCCAGGCGGCGGCCGGCCGGTTGACCCCTCTGCTGGCCGAGCACGGCCTGGAAGGGGACGCGGCCGATGCGCTGGTGCTGGCGCGTGAGGTGCGCGCCAACGGCCGCTCGGTGGCGCGCGTCAACGGCCGCGCCGTGACCACCGCACTGCTCAGTGAGATCGGCGGGCTGCTGGTGGATGTCCACGGCCAGGGCGAGCACTTGTCGCTGCTGCACGAACGCCAGCACGGGGGCTTGCTGGATCGTTACGCCGGCCTGACCGCCCAGGCAGCCGCAGTGGGTGAGCTGACCCGTCGGGTGCGCGCGGTCCGGCGCGAGCTGGAGACCTTGCGCCAGGACGAGCGCGAGCGGGCCCGGCGCATTGACCTGCTGGCCTACCAGGTGCAGGAGATCCAGGCGGCGAAGCTGAAGCCGGGCGAAGAGGCCGAGCTGGATGCCGAGCGCCGCCGCCTGGCCAACGCCGAGCAGTTGGCTGCACTGAGCAACGAAGCGGTCATGGCCCTTTCCGGCGGCGATGAGGAGATGGCCGGCGCGCTGGATGCCCTGGGCGCGGCCGAGCAGGCGCTGGCCCGCCTGGCACGCATTGACCTGGCCGCGGCGGCTTTCGTTGATCAACTGGGCGAAGCGACAGCCCTGGTGGATGACCTGGCGCGCGAGCTGGCGCACTATCGCGATGGGATCGAGTTCAACCCCCGGCGCTTGCAGCAGGTCGAAGATCGGCTGCACCTCATCCACGGTCTGCTGCGCAAGTACGGCGACACCCTCGAAGAGGTGCTGGCCTATGGCGAACGGGCGGCCGCTGAGTTGGAGACCATCAGCCACGCGGAGGAGCGCATCGCCGGCCTGGAGGCCGAGGAAGCCGCGCTGCTGGCCGAGTTGGGCCGGCAGGGCGCGGCGTTATCGGCCGGCCGGCGCGCGGCCGGCGCGCGCATGGCCGCGGCCATCGAAGCCGAGCTGGCCGACCTGCAAATGGCGCGCGCGCGCTTTGCCGTGGCTGTCGCCTGGGCCGCCGACCCAGCCGGCGCGGTGGTGGACGCCGGAGCGGCGAGTCTGGCCGGTCAACCCGCGGGCCGCTACGCCTTCGACAGCCACGGTCTGGATACGGTCGCGTTCCTGGTCTCCGCCAACCCCGGCGAGCCGCTGCGGCCGTTGGCCCGGGTCGCCTCCGGCGGCGAGACCTCCCGGCTGATGCTGGCGCTGAAGACCGTGCTCGGCCGCGCGGACGAGACGCCGACCCTGATCTTCGATGAGATTGACCAGGGCATCGGCGGACGCGGGGGCGCGACGGTGGGGCGGAAGCTGTGGGAGTTGACGCGGGGGAGATGGGGAGATGGGGAGATGGGGAGACATGGAGAAAAGGGGCGGGAGAGAAAAGGTGCTGAGGGTGCAGGGAAGCCAACCTCTAACCTCCAACCTCCAACCTCCAGCCTCCAACATCCAGACCACCAGGTCCTCTGCATCACCCACCTGCCGCAACTGGCGGCCTACGGCGACGCGCATTTCCACGTGTTGAAGCATGCTGCTGGCGAACGCACCGTCACTGAGGTCCGGGCATTGGCCGGGGATAGCCGCGTGGCCGAGCTGGCGCAGATGATGGGCGCGGACTCAGAGGTCGGCCGCGCCAGCGTGATGGAGATGATGGCGGAAGTGATAGGCGTCAAGGAGGGCCGTTAGCTGTGCGCATTCGCGAGGCGACCATGGACGATGCCGAGGAGTTGGCCCGAGTACACGTGGACACGTGGCGCAGCGCATATCGGCACATCTTCCCGGCCAGCTTTTTGGCCGGGCTCTCGTATGTGGCGCGCGGCCGGCGGTGGCGCGAACGGCTGGCGGAAGCCGGTCCTCAATTGTTCACCCTGGTGGCCGAAGATGAGACCGGCCCATTGGTGGGTTTTGCTGGCGGCGGCCCCGAGCGCGACGGGACGCCAGGTTACGACGGCGAGATCTACGCGGTGTACGTGGCGCCCGCGCATCAGCGGCGAGGGGTCGGCAGGCAACTCATGGCCGCTTGTGCGCGTCGTCTGGCAGCCCTCGGATTTCGCGCGGTGCTGCTGTGGGTGTTGGAAGAAAATCACCGGGCGCGCGCGTTCTATGAAGCGTTGGGCGGCCGGCCTATCGGCCAGAAGTCGGCCGTCATCGGTGAAACGCCGGTGGTCGAGGTGGCCTATGGGTGGGAGGACGTGAAGGTCCTATGCAACTAACCCGCTACGAATCTGCGTCTGCGTTCCTGGCCCGCGCACAAGCCTGGCTAGAGCAAGATGAGGCGACTAACAACCTGATCCTGGGCATCGCCGTGCGCCTGGCCGAGCACCCCGAACGGACGAAGCAGCCGCCCTACCTGGCGACCGTTGAGGCCGATGGCGGCCTGGTCGCCGCGGCCGTGATGACGCCGCCCCACCGCGTGATCCTCTACTCGGCGGCCGGCGCTGATCTCGCAGCCCTGCGCCCCATCCTGGATGACCTGCGGGCCGGAGGCTGGCCCGCGCCCGGCGTGATGGCGCCGTCGGCCACCGCCGCCGCGTTCGCCCGGCTTTGGTCGGATACGACCGGCTGGCCGCACCGCCCGGCCATGAGTGAGCGCGCCTACGAGCTGCGCCGCGTGATCCCGCCCGCAGCCGTCCCCGGCGCCCTTCGGCCGGCGACCGAAGCCGACCTGCCCCTGGCCGCGGCCTGGGCTTACAGTTTCATGCAGGACGCCGGGCTGCCCGGCACGGCCGCAGAGGCCCGCGAGATCGCCGAACTGCGCATCGCCGACCGCGACCTGTTCCTGTGGGATGACGGCGGGCCGGTCTCCATGGCCGCCAAGACGCGGCACAGCACCCACGGCATCGTCATCAGTCTGGTGTACACCCCGCGCGAGCTGCGTGGCCGGGGCTACGCGTCCGCCTGTGTGGCCGCGCTCAGCCAGCAATTGTTGGACGCCGGCTGGCAGTTCTGCGCGCTCTTCACGGACCTGGCCAACCCGACCTCCAACGACATCTACCAGCGCATCGGCTACCGGCCGGTGGGCGATTTTCAGGAGTATGATTTCGAGACGTAACAGGGCCTATGTCTCGTCCATCACCAAAACAGGAGTCAAACCGTGTCAGACACCAAAACCATCCCCGCTCACAGCGACCTTGATCCCAAATATACCTGGAACGCGCCGAGCGTCTTTCCATCCGTTGAAGCCTGGGAAGCTGAATACGCCAGCGTCGGGCAGGATCTCGCCAGCCTGAGGCCCTATCAGGGCCGTTTGGCCGAAGGGCCGGACCTGCTGTCCGGCGCCATGATGCTCGTACAGAGCTTGATGCAGCGCGTGTACAAGCTGTACACCTACTCCGGCATGGACTACGCGGTCCACACCACTGATCAGGCCGCGGCGAAGCGCAGCGGCCGGATTCAAAGCCTGGCCGGCCAGGCCATGGCCGCGGCCGCCTTCCTGGACCCTGAGTTGCTGGCCATCGGTGAGGCCACGCTGCAGCGCTGGCTGGCCGAAAACCCCCAGTTGGCTTATCTCGGCCATTACGTAGATGACCTGTTCCGCAAACAAGCCCACGTCCGCTCCGCGGAGGTGGAGGAGCTGCTGGGCCTGCTGGCTGATCCCTTCGGCAACGCCAGCATGACCCATAGCATGTTGGTGGACGCCGATCTCAAGTTTCCGTCCGCACAGGCCACTGATGGTGGCGCCCTGCCGGTCAGCCAGGGCACGCTGGACGAGATCCTGGCCGGCTCAGACCGGGAAGCACGGCGCACGGCTTGGGAAGGCTACATGGACGCCTACCTGGCTCACAAAAACACCCTGGCCTCGAATCTGCTGACCTCGATCAAAAACAATGTCTTCACCATGCGCGCGCGGCGGCACGCCAGCACCCTGGACATGGCGCTGTTCCAGCAGAACCTGCCGGCGGCCGTGTTCCACAACCTGCTGGACGTCTTCAAACAGAACCTGCCCACCTGGCACCGTTACTGGGCGGTGCGGCGCAAGGCGCTCGGCGTCGAGACCTTGCAGCCCTACGACATCTGGGCGCCGCTGACCGCCGAACGGCCGGCCATCCCCTACGAGCAGGCCGTGGCCGCCGTGTGCGACGGGTTGGCGCCGCTGGGCCAGGACTACACGGACACGATCCGCCGCGGCTGCCTGGAGCAACGTTGGGTGGACGTCTACCCCTGCCAGGGCAAGATGGGCGGCGCGTTCTCATCCGGGTCATGGGGCACTTTCCCGTTCATCATGATGAGCTACACCGACGAGGTGTTCAGCCTGAGCACCCTGGCGCACGAGCTGGGCCATTCGATGCACTCTTACCTGACCTGGCAGAACCAGCCGATCCTGTACAGCGACTACACCATGTTCGCGGCCGAGACCGCGTCCAACTTCCATCAGGCCATGGTGCGGGCGCACCTGCTCAACACCAACCCCGACCCGGCTTTTCAGATCACGGTTATCGAAGAAGCGATGTCGAACTTCCACCGCTACTTCTTCATCATGCCCACCCTGGCCCGCTTCGAGCTGGCCGTGCACCAGGCCGAAGAGCGCGGGGAAGGGATGAGCGCCGACGACATGAACAATCTGATGGCTGACCTGTTCGCTGAGGGCTACGGCGATCTGGTCCACGTGGATCGCGAACGCACCGGCATCACCTGGGCGACCTTCCCGCACCTGTACATGGACTACTACGTCTACAACTACGCCCTGGGCATTTCGGCCGCGAACGCCCTGGCGCTGCGCGTCCGAGCCGGCGGCGCCACGGCCGCCGAGGACTACCTGGGCTTCCTGAAATCCGGCGGCTCGCGCTACCCGCTGGACGCGCTCAAGCTGGCCGGCGTGGATATGGCAACGCCTGAGCCGGTCGAGGCCGCGTTCACGGTGCTGGCCGGGCTGGTGGAACGGTTGGAGAAGCTAGTGGGCTAAACAGATGGCCGAGACGATCCGATTGCCCGATGGTCGCCGCCTGGCCTTTGCCGAATATGGTGCTCCGGCCGGCAAGCCAGTCTTCTTCTTTCAGGGCACGCCGAGCTCGCGGCTGATGCATCCCGACGAGGGTGTGACGCGCGACCTCGGCGTGTGGCTCATCGTTGCCGACCGACCGGGCTTCGGCCTGTCCGATCCGCAGCCCGGTCGCACGCTGCTCGACTGGCCCGCCGATGTGATCGTCCTGGCGGATGCGCTAGGCATCGGCCGTTTCGGTGTGGTTGGGATCTCTGGCGGCGGGCCGTATGCGGCCGCGTGCGCGTACAAGATCCCCGCCCGCCTGACCGCGATCGCCATCGTTGGCGGCAGCGGGCCCGTAGATCTGCACAGCACGCTCGCTGGCAGCGTCAGGGAGCGTCACATCGGCTATATCCTGGCCCAACATGCACCGTGGCTGCTGCGATTGATAATGGTGCTGGCGCGCAATCCCGGGCGCGACCCTGTCCGCTTCCAGGCACAGTTCAGCGCCGGCGCAGCCGAGGCAGATCGTGCGATTATGGCGCGTCCAGGAATACGCGAAATGTTCATCGCCAACTACGCCGAGGCGGCCCGCCAGGGCGTAACAGCTTTCGCCGATGAGGTGATCCTGGTATCCAAGCCATGGGGCTTCCGGCTGCAGGATGTTACGGCACCCGTTCATTTGTGGCACGGGGAGGAAGACCGCAACACGCCGATGGCGATGGCCCGTGCAATGGCCGCCGCGATCCCTAATTGTCGCACGACTTACTTGCCCGACGAAGGACATCTGTTCTTGTTCGTCCGGTGGCGCGAGATTCTGCAAGAGTTGCTATAGGAGAAGGACACAACGCCGTGACCCACACTTACCCCTCGACCCCCGTCGCAGCCCAGGAAGCTTTTTTGGCCGCCTATCCATCTTACGCCGCCACTGCCGCGCTGGACGAGTTGCGCGCCTGCGAGTACGTCCGGCTTGACGCGGCCGGCCAGGTCTACCTGGACTACACCGGCGGCGGACTGTACGCCGAAAGCCAGTTGCGTCAACACCTCAATCTGTTGAGCCACGGCGTTTTCGGCAACCCGCACTCGCACAACCCCACCTCGCAGGCTATGACCTGCCTGGTGGACGATGCGCGTGCCTATGTGCTGGAATACTTCAACGCGCCGCCCGGTGAGTACGTCGCCATCTTCACGCCCAACGCCAGCGGCGCGCTCAAGCTGGTGGGCGAGGCGTATCCGTTCGGGCCGGGCGACCACTACCTGCTCACGTTCGACAATCACAACTCGGTCAACGGCATCCGCGAGTTTGCGCGGAACAAGGGCGCCGCGTTCACCTATCTGCCGGTGGTCCAGCCAGAGTTGCGCATTGACCCGGCGACGCTTGACTCCTATCTTGACCTGGCGCAGGGCGGCCGGCACAACCTGTTCGCGTTCCCGGCGCAGTCCAACTTCACCGGCGTACAGCACCCGCTGGAGATGATCGCCCGAGCGCGGGCCAAGGGGTGGGACGTGTTGGTGGACGCGGCGGCGTTTGCGCCCACCAACCGGCTCGACCTGGGCCGCTGGCTGCCCGATTTCGTGCCGTTGTCGTTCTACAAGATGTTCGGCTATCCCACCGGCATCGGCTGCCTGCTGGCGCGCAGATCGGCGCTGGAGAAGCTGGCCCGGCCCTGGTACGCGGGCGGGACGATCACCATCTCGTCAGTGCAGGGGGACGGCCACTACCTGGTGCCCGGCGAGGCCGGCTTCGAGGATGGCACGGTCAACTACCTGAACATCCCCGCAGTGGAGATCGGCCTGCGCCACCTGGCCGCGGTCGGGGTCGAAGTGATCCATGAACGGGTGATGTGTCTTACTGGCTGGCTGATCGCCAGCTTGACCGCTCTGCGCCACAGCACCGGCCAGCCGCTGGCCCGCATCCACGGTCCGGCGAGCCTGGCGGCGCGCGGGGGGACCGTCACCGCCAGCTTTTACGACCGGGACGGGCAGCAGATCGATGACCGACGGGTCGAAGAGCTGGCCGGCCACCGCCACATCTCGCTGCGCACCGGCTGCTTCTGCAACCCCGGCGCGGGCGAGGTGGCTCACGGGCTGACGCCGGAGATCATGCGCGAGTTCTTCCGCGGCCCCGCGCCGCTGTCGTTCCAGGAGCTGCGCGCGGAGATGCGCGCTCGCTTCGGCAAGGACGTCAGCGCGGTGCGCCTGTCCGTGGGCATCGCCTCCACATTCGCCGACGTGGACACGTTCATCCGCTTCGCGGCCCGGCTGCTCGATCACACCACGGCCGAGATCGGTGCGGTCGAAGTGACCGATCCCGGCTGCTCGGTGGACCGAGACGCGGCGTAAGGAATGTTGCGCCGTCGAAAATCGGTCGCATTCAACGGAATCGAGCCTTCAGGCGGTTTGACGCTCAGACAGAGAGACCGGCTGAAGCCTCGATTCCGGGCTGCAGGATTTCGACCCAGGGGATCGTGGTGGACAAATCGCCTCTTTATCTCCAAATCGCCGACGCGATCCGGCAAGAGCTGCTGGCGGGGAGGCTGCGCCCCGGCGACCCGCTGCCCACCGTGCGCGAGATGGCCGAGCGCTGGAACTGCACGCCGGGGACCGTACAGCAGGCCTACAAGGAGTTGGCGCGGCTGGGCCTGGCGGTCAGCCGGGCGGGCCAGGGTACGCGTGTGGGGACTGCGCTGCCCGCGGCCGATCCGGGCCGGGGGCCGCTGCGGCACGCGGCGCTGGTGCATCAGGCCGAAGCCTTCCTGCTCGAAGTGCTGGCTGCCGGCCACACCCCCGCCGAAGCCGAGGCCGCGTTTCGGGCCGCGCTGGATCGCTGGCGGGCGCTGGCCGCAGACCCCAGCCCCGCGCCGTCCGCCGTCCTCCGCTTCGTCGGCAGCCACGACCCCGCAGTCTCCTGGCTGGCCGCGCGATTCCCGGAGATCTGCGGCGGCTGTGCGCTGGAGGTCGCGTTCACCGGCAGCCTGGGCGGGCTGATCGCGCTGGCCGAGGGGAAGGCTGACCTGGCCGGCAGCCACCTGTGGGACGCGGAGAGCGACGCCTACAACGCGCCTTTCATCCGCCGGCTGCTGCCCGGCCGCCGCGTGGCGCTGCTCACCCTGGCGCGACGGCGGCTGGGGCTGATCGTGCCGCCCGGCAACCCGGCCGGTCTGGCCGATCTGGAGGATCTGGTGCGGCCGGGCCTGCGCATGGTCAACCGGGGCCGCGGCACGGGCACGCGGGTTTGGCTGGATGCGCAGCTTGCCCGCCGCGGCATCCAGCCAGAGGTTCTCACAGGGTATCATCAAGAGGCATCCACCCATGCGGAAGTCGCCGCGGCCGTGGCTGAAGGCCGCGCGGACGCGGGCCTGGCTATCGAAGCCGCGGCGCTCGCTTACGGCCTGGGCTTCGTGCCCCTCACCACCGAGCCCTACGACCTGGTCATCCCAGCCGAGGTGTGGGAGACGGAATCAGTGCAGGCGTTGGCAGAGTGGCTTCGCTCTGGGAGCGCAAGCGTCGCGATCACTGTGCTGGGCGGCTATGAGACGGGCGAAAGCGGGCAAGTTGTGTGGATAACATAGGCGAGATATCTCATAGAGGTCTCACCTGTGAACCATGCCCGATTTTCTTACTCTTGCGCTACAATTTGGGTGCAGCGCAGTTAAGCACGGAACGACGACGCGGAGACCGCGGACAACGCGGATATTCCACTTGGCTTGGCCTGTGCAGTCCGCGTCATCCGCGTTGTCCGCGTTGTCCGCGTCCTATTCTTGGAACAGGCAGAGGGAACCGCATGTCCCAACTCATCATCCGCCTCCTGGGCGCGCCGGGCGTCGAGCGCGATGGCGCGCCCGTCATCATGGACACGCGCAAGGCGACCGCGCTGTTGGCCTACCTGGTCGTCACCGGCCGGGAGCACGGCCGCGAGGCGCTCGCCGCGCTGCTGTGGCCGGAGTACGATGACGAGCACGCGCGTGCTGCCCTCCGCCGCACCCTTTCGACGCTCCGCACGGCGTTGGGCGAAGACCACCTGGCGATTGACCGGGAGACGGTCGGGCTGATCCCCGGCGCGGGCCTGTGCGCCGATGTGGCCGCCTTCGGCGAGCGGCTGGCCGCCTGCCGGTCGCACGGCCACCCCGCGGCCGAGGTCTGTCCCGCGTGTCTATCGCCCTTGGCTGAAGCCGCGGCGCTTTACCGAGACGACTTCCTGGCCGGTTTCACCCTGCGCGACAGCGCCGAGTTCGACGACTGGCAGTTCGCCCAGGCCGAAAGCCTGCGTGGGGAGCTGGCCGGCGCGCTGGAGAAGTTGGCGGCCGGCCGTGCCGCCCAAGGGGACTATGCCGGCGCGCTGGCGGCCGCCCGCCGCTGGCTGGCGCTGGATCTCTTGCGCGAAGAGGCGCACCGCCAGGTCATGCGGCTCCTCGCCTGGTCGGACCAGCGCAACGCGGCCTTGCGCCAGTATCGCGAGTGCGTGCGCATCCTGGAGGGCGAGCTGGGGGTCGCGCCCCTGGCCGAGACGACCGAGCTGTACGAGGCGATCAAGGGGAATCGGCTGGCCGCGCCCGCGGCAGACCTGTCAGGTCTTTCGAGACCTGACAGGTCTCAGGAACCTAGAAAAACGTCACCCCAGGCGCTCCCGCTCGTCGGCCGCACAAGCGAGCGCGCCGCGTTGATCCGGGCCTACGACCGGCACGCGGCCGGCGGTTACGTCGTTGCCATCGAGGGCGAGGCCGGGATCGGTAAGACACGGCTGGCCGAGGAGTTGCTGGCGTATGCTCGAGGTCACGGCGCGACGGCGATCACCGTGCGCTGCTACGAAGGGGAGACCAGCGTCGCCTACGGCCCCATCGCCGATGGCCTGCGCAGCGTGCTGGCTCAAACGGCGTGCGCTGGGCGGCTGGATGCGATCCCCGCGCACTGGCTGGCCGAAGCTGCCCGCCTGCTGCCGGAGCTAGGCGCGCTGCGCCCTGGCCTGCCGCCGCCGCTTCCTCTCGACGCGCCTGGCGGGCAGAGCCGGTTCTTCGAGGGGTTGCGCCAGGTGCTCGGCGCCCTGTGTCTGGGGTCAGCCCCCAACGTGTTGTTCTTCGACGACGTGCAGTGGGCTGACTCGGCATCGTTGGATCTGCTCGCCTATCTGGTGCGCCGGTTGCGCGGCCAGTCGCTGTTCGTGCTGGTGGCCTGGCGCAGCGGCGAAGGGCAGGCGCATCCGCGGCTCCGCGGCCTGGCTGCTGAGGCGCAGCGCGCCGGCGCCGGCACGGCGCTCGTCCTGAACCGCCTGGCCCTGGCCGATGTGATCGAGCTTGTGCGCACGTTGGCCGCAGCGGGCGCTGGTTTGCCGGACGGCATCGGCGGCCGGCTCTACCACGAGACGGAGGGGCTGCCGCTCTTCCTGGCCGCCTACCTCGAGGCGCTGGCGACGGGCGGCAAGCGGGAAGACGACGCGTGGGCGATGCCCGGCGGGGTGGCCGATCTCCTGCGGGCGCGGCTGGATGCGGTGGGCGATGCCGCGCGGCAGGCGCTGCAGGCCGCGGCCGTCCTGGGTCGCTCCTTCGACCTGGAAACGTTGCAGGCGACCAGTGGCCGCAGCGACGAGGAGAGCATTTCGGCGCTTGAGGTGTTGGTCAACCGGAGGATCGTTCGCGAGGTGGCCGGCAACGCGGGCGCCGCGCCGCAGTACGACTTCACCCACGAGAAGCTGCGGAGCCTGGTCTACGAAGACACAAGCCTCGCGCGCCGCCGGTTGCTGCACGGCCGCGCCGCCAAATCGCTGTCGGAGCGGGCGCGCATCCGCCGCGACCTGGATGCACAGGCGGCGCAGATCGGCCAGCACTTCCGGCTGGCGGGACAGGATGCCGACGCGGCCTCCTGCTTCGTCCTGGCCGGCGACCACGCCCGCAGCCTCTACGCCAACGCCGAGGCGCTGGCCCATTACCAGGCGGCGCTGGCGCTGCGTTATCCTGGGGCGAGCCTTCTACATGCCGCAATCGGCGACATGCGCACACTGTTGGGCGCTTACGATGCGGCGCTGGTGAGTTACGAGACGGCTGCTGCGCTTTGCGACCCGGCCAGCGCGGCCCTGATCGAGATCGAGCACAAGCTGGGCGCTCTTCATGCCCGCCGCGGGGAGTGGACAGCAGCGGAGACCCATTTTGAGGCTGCGCTGGACCTAGCACGCGATGCGACTGACCGCAGCGCGGTCGGTCGCATCCTGGCCGACGTGAGTCTGGCGGCTCACGCGCAAGGGGGAACAGAGCGCGCCTCGGGTCTGGCGCGTGACGCGCTCGCGGCCGCAGAGGCGGTAGATGACCGCCGCGGCGTGGCCCAGGCGCACAACATCCTGGGCATCCTGGCCCGTGGCCGCGGCGAATCTGCTGAGGCCCTCCGTCACCTCGAGCTGAGCCTGGAGAGCGCCACCAGGCTCGATGACCCCGTCGTGCAGGTGGCGGCTCTGAACAACCTGGCGCTGGCCCGCGCCACGCGCGGCGACCACGATGGCGGCATCGCCTCCGCGAGGGCCGCGCTAGCGTTGTGTCAAAAGCTGGGCGACCGGCATCGCGAGGCTGCGCTGCACAACAACCTGGCTGACCTGCTCCATGCGGCAGGCCGCGAGGAAGACGCGATGGCTCACCTGAAGCAGGCCGTCGTCATCTTCGCCGAGATCGGCGTCCAGGCCGGCGAGGCGCAGCCCGAAATCTGGAAGCTGACGGAGTGGTAGGTGCGGCGGGCTGGTGGCCCAGGGTGCGGCTTAATTTCGGGGCGCGAGCATCCCTTCGACTGCGCTCAGGGCAGGCTCTGAGCGGAGTGGCGGGGTTGTTTCCGCCACGCAGTCGAAGGGTGCGGCCTTCACGCGACCGCTGCGCCCCCCTTCGACTACGCTCAGGACATGCTTCGACTGCGGGCTGCGGCCTTCGACTGCGCACTGCGGTGCTCCGCTCAGGATGCCAGCCCTCCGCTCAGGGTGCTTCGCTAGTTTCTGCCCCCAAGTTAAGACGCACCCGTGGCCCAGGCGGGCTTTGTCCGCGCGTGGGGTGGTGCTATAATCTCCGCATGGAATCCCCTCAAGAACACCGCCAACGCCTCTACCGCCTGCGGGCCATCGTGCTGAAGCGCCGCGACATGGGCGAGGCCGACCGGCTGCTGACGGTGTTCACGCGCGACCACGGCAAGTTGACGCTGTTGGCCAAAGGCGTGCGCCGGCAGGCCAGCCGCAAGGCCGGCCACATCGAGCCGTTTACCTGCGCTGAACTCCTGGTCGCTAAAGGCAAGAGCCTGGACCTCGTCACCCAGGCCGAGACCGCCGAGGCGCACCGCCATCTGCGGGAAGACCTGTGGCGCAGCAGTTGGGCCTATTACGTGGTCGAGCTGGCCGATGCGTTCACCCAGGAGGCCGACCCCAACGCGCTGTTGTTCGATCTGCTGCTGGAAACACTGGGCCGCCTTGATGCCGGTGAGTCCGACCTGGGGTTGGCCGTCCGCTACTACGAGCTGCATGCGCTGGCGCTGGCCGGCTACCAGCCGCAGCTTTTCCGGTGCGTCCAGTGCAACGCGCTGTTGTTGCCCGAAGTCAATTTCCTCAGCCTATCGCGCGGCGGCTGCCTGTGTCCGCAGCACGGCGCGCACCATCCCGAAACCATCGCGCTGCCCCTGCCCGTGTTGAAGGTGCTGCGCTTTCTGCAATCGCGCGCCTGGGAGGAGATCGCCGCGCTGCAGATCAGCCCGGAGACCGCGTCCCAGGTCGAGAGCGTGCTGGCGCGGTATATCGTGTATCAGCTGGAGCACACGCTCCGCTCCAGCGCGTTCCTGGCGAAGCTCCGGCAAGCGCTGGCAGAAACCGAGGCGAACCGTGCAGATCCGTGAGTACCAACACTGGCTCGAAGCCTGGGACAAGGCCCGCGGCTGGGATCGGGTCTCCCCCTCGCACACGCTGATCCACGCGCTGGAGGAGCTGGGCGAGGTGGCGCGGCTGCTGCTGCAATGGGAGGGCTACAAGGACGCGGCCAGCCCGGAGCGGTTGCGCGCTGACCTGGAGGAGGAGCTATCGGACGTCTTTGTGTTCCTGTTCAAGCTGGCGTATCAGACCGGCGTGGACGTGGAGGCGGCGCTGGCGCGGGGGCAGGCGAAGGCGGATGGCCGGTATGACGACCTGGCCGAGGCGAGCGAGATGTTGGCGCGGTATCATGCCCGGCAGAGGAAGTTCTTGGCGCAGACTACCGGCCAGCAAGAGCCGATCCAGCCATGATGGTGCGTATATGCGGAACTGTTCACCCGGGCCTGTCGCTTGGGCGAGCAGTCCGCCTTGCCCTATGACCATCCGTGTTGCACGCTGGCCAAGCGCCTGCTACGCTATGTACTGCGGCGCAGGTTGTAGAATCCTCAAGATTTCCCCAGACGGGAATGTTCATCCCTGTCCGATGATGACGTGGCCCATAGGCTCGCTCAAAAGTGGAACGCTTAAATCGGTCCTCGAGGATTTCGCAGACGCCTTTGCACACTTGCGAAGTCCATCCACTGAACTGTGCGGAGATTGCCGCAATGCCGTTCTGTGTCGCGGTTGTATGGCAGAGGGTCTGTTATACTACCCGATGGTTCCTGATTGCTCTTGGTTTAGACACAGCGGAATCGCGAGGGCAGTCGAACGATTCGCGCTTGTGTGAATCACAAAACTAATAGGGTGTCCCTGGCGCAGTTGAACCAGTCTTGTTCGCTCCCATCACATCCACCACAAACACATCCGGCGGGCACCACAGCCGCACCGGCGGCTCGGCCGAGCCCACGCCGGCCGTGACGAACAGGTGCGTGCCGTGCATGACGAAGTGCCCGTGATCGAAGCGCCGGCCATAGCGCGACGGCACCACCAGCGACCCCACGCCCGGCAGCCGGATCTGCCCACCGTGGTAGTGGCCGGCGAAGATCGCCACAAAGCCCAGCTTGCTCAGCCAGTAGACGTTGTCGGGGGTATGGGTCAGCAGCAGGGCCAGCTCGCCGGCCGCGGGGACGGGCGGCTGCCACGGCCCCCGCGACCACGGCAGCTCGCAGCCGGCCACCAGCACCGAGGCGCCGTCCCCCGCGGCGATACGGGTTCCGCCGTTCGCCAGCAAGGTCACACCGGAGGCCGTCACTGCCTCGGCCACCGTCCAGGCATCGGCCCAGTAATCGTGGTTGCCCAGGATGCCGAACGTACCTAACCGCCCGCGCGCCAACGGCAGGACGCGCGGCAGCAGCTCAGCATAACGGGCGTACGAGACGAAGTCGCCGGTGAAGAAGACCAGGTCAGGCTGGGTCTCGGCCACGCGGCGCAGCGCGTCCTCGTAATACGCCAGGGGCAGGTGGCTGTTCAGGTGCAGGTCGCTGATGTGCGCCACGCGCAAATCGGGCCCGCGCCAGCCCGGTGCAGCAATGGCGTAGCGGCGGACCGCCAGGTCGGTGGTCGTGCGCGGCCGCGCCAGCCGCACTGCCGGCCCCCCGACGGCCACCGGCGCAGCGCCGCGATGGCGCCGCCGCGTGATCAGTCGCCGGACCTCGCCCAGCGCGGCCACGATCAGCACGGCCGCCGGTGCGATCAGCCACCAGGTCCCCGCGACAAGGTAGCCCACGACGCCGGCCGCGGCCACCGCCAACAAGCCGCCGGCGCGGATCGCAAAGCTCTTGTGCCGCACGTCGCGCATCTGGATCAGGACGCGGTTGAGCAGGTAGAGGTAGACACTGGCAGCCGCGGCCATGGTCAGAAGCACTGAGGCTAATGGGGATTGAACCAGAGGACTCGTCATGTGTGGTCAGCGCCGCGGTTGTTGCTCAATGGCAGCCACGAAATCCTGGAATGTCATGGGCCCCGACAAGGCGAAATGTCGTTCAGGTGCATGGAACGGGTGTGGGTGCCAGCCACCGGTGTTATCTGCGCCAAAAACCCGCCGGTTACGCTGGATCCATGTATAGGCCGTCGTGTCGGTCTCTTCGTTGTAAAACGCATCAATGAACCCGCCTGACACCACGTCAATCCGCACATTGATCGAAGTCGCCGTCAGTCGTCGGACAAGAGGGACTCCGCATATCGGCGAAGCGGCAACAACGGCGTAGATTGTACGCTCGAACTCGACGAGGGTCATGACAAGCTTTCGGAGATTTGTTGCAAGCGTTCTTCGTCCGTGACCACCGCTTCCCATTCCCAGTACTCACGTTCCACCTCATAGGAATGGGCGTCTGGAACGTGACCGGCCAGCCACGCCTGCTTGAACGCGTCGAAACTCATCCCATAGCGATCTTCATACGCCTGGCGCTGTTGTCGGGCTTCCCAGAGCTTCAGCCGAACCCAATCTTTCATGGCAAGCGGCAACGCCACCTCGACACGAGGTTCGCGCGTGAGATCGGTCAAAAGCCGATGGATGGGTTTCGTAATAACGGATTCGATCATTGGACTCGCTCCCTTCGCTATCATATTGTACCGCATCAGTAGTTAGTCCGCAACAACCTCCGCCGCGATCCGCACCGTCTCCACCTGGATCGCCACCGTGTCCCCGATATCCCGCGCGTATCCCCCGCCCATCACCACGGCCACCGGCAGGCCGGCGCGGCGGCACGCGTCCAACACCAGCCGATCCCGCGCGGCCAGGCCCGCCTGGGTGAGCGCCGTGCGGCCCAGGGTGTCGCCGGCGAACGGGTCGGCGCCGGCGATGTAAAGCGCCAGATCGGGGACGGCCAGCGCCAGCGTGCGCTCCAGCCCGAATTCCAGCGCCTCCAGGTAGGCGTCGTCCGCCGTGTGATCGGGCAGCTCGATGTCCAGGTCACTCCGTTCTTTGCGCAAGGGGAAGTTCTTAGCGCCGTGGATGGAAAAAGTGAAGACCGAGGGATCGCCCGCAAAGATGGCCGCGGTGCCGTTGCCCTGGTGTACGTCGCAGTCAATAATCACAATGCGCCGCGCCCGGCCCTCGTCCTGCACCGCCCGCGCGGCCACGGCCACATCGTTGAACACGCAGAACCCTTCGCCGTGGTCGGGGAACGCGTGGTGGGTGCCGCCGGTCAGGCTGGCCGCGACGCCATCGGCCAGCGCGGCCCGGCACGCGGCGATGCTGCCGCCCACCGAGCGGCGGCAGCGCTCCACCAGCTCCGGCGACCACGGCAGGCCGATGCGGCGCACCTCTTTGTCGTTCAATGTGCCATTCACAACCCTGGAAAGATAGGCCGCGTCATGGACGCGGCGCAGCTGCGCGTCGGAGGCGGCTTCAGGTTCCAACAACTCGCAGGGCGGTGCGAGCTCGGCGGCTACGCGCTGGCGCAACAAGGGATACTTGGCGGCCGGGAAGCGATGGCCGGCCGGTAACGGGTAGGTGAAGTGGTCGCAGTAGTAGACTTTCATGGGGATGAGCGAGGAGCGACGGTCGTGTAGGCTGCCTGCGGCTCGTGGATCGCGCCGGTCGGCCGGTAGTTGCCCAGCCAGTAGACCCACGGCAGCTCGTTGTGTACTGTGTTGTACAACCGCTCATCGCTGGTCCACAACGGGCAGCCGGCCATCTCCGCCAGCGCCAGGTAGTGCGCGTCGTAGGCGGCGGGGCGATTGAAATGACGTGCTAACTCGGATGCACGTTGATGCAACGCGACCGGCCGCCGCAGATTGACAGGCAAGCGGAATGCGGCCATGAGCATCTGCTGTTCCAGTTGCGGTGATAGCCGGCCGCGATAGACGAATTTGCGTAACACCGATGTCACTTCATAAACCCAGAGGGTGGGTGCGATAATGATGACCCGCTGCGCTTTCCACTCGGCCCACAGCCCGTGCGCCAAGATGCTATCCGGCTCATGAACCAATCGTTTGAGCGCGATGTTCGCGTCAATACAAACCAAGGATTTGATCATCACGTTCCTCGCGCAGCTCGCGCAGCACATCAGTGGAATCCAAGGGTTCGATGCCATGTTCTTCTTGCCACTGGCGGATCCGTTCCCGAACTTCGTCTGCGGCAGCCAGCGCCAGAGCATAGCGCTCACTCAACGAGTTCGTGTCATCAGAGGGCGATGCTTCCTGGTCACGAATCCGACTGAGGAGGCGCAAGTCTTCAATACTGACGATTGCGGCCTTAGGCGCGCCATGCGCCATCAAGACAACATGTTCACCGCCATACGCGGCACGGTTCACCAGCTCGCCCAAACCCTGGCGCAGCTCGGTCATGGTTACTTCGACCTGGCCCATCGCTCACCTCCCGCTAATCAATCGTTTGATTCGCATGAATCGCACGAATTATACGATTTATACGATTGGATGTCAACTGCCTTGCGCGAGATCCGGTTGGCACTTGGGGCAGAAGTGGCTGCTGCGTTGGGTCACGCGGATGCGCTCTATGGGCGTGCCGCAGCGGGGACAGGGGCGGCCGGGTTGGCCGTAGACGCGTAAGTGATTCTTGTACCCGCCGTCGGGGCC
>DAOUAT010000357.1:0-24652 GCA_034433275.1 Anaerolineae bacterium | reverse complement strand
GATTTCTGCCTGGCAGGTGAAGTATGCACGACCGGTGACTTCAACGGTGACAACCGGCACGACGTGGTGCGCTTCTTGCGCGACACGCAATTAGATAACCGGCGCGGCGATGTGTACGTCGCCTTGGCCGCGGGTGCAGAGCCCAAATTCCTGACGACGGCACCGAGCGGCAAATGGCATGAGACCTTCTGCGGCCCCAATGAGGTGTGCGCGACCGGCGATGTCAACGGCGATGGCCTGGCTGACGCCATCACCTTTGTGCGCAACGCGCAGAGCGGTAGCGCGGCCGGCGATGTATTGGTTGCACTTTCCACCGGAGCAGGATTCGGGGCAACGCAGAAATGGCACGACGCCTTCTGCGGGGGCGATGAGATCTGCAAAGTGGCCGATGTCAACGGCGATGGCCGGGCCGACATCTTGACGTTCGTTCGCTCGGTCGGCCACGTCTGGGTCGCCCTGTCAAACGGGGTCAGTTTCGGCAGCTCGGCCATCTGGAACTACTTCTTTTGCGTCAGCCAGGAAATCTGCGAGGTGGGAGATGTCAACCGCGACGGCTACGATGACATCATCACGTTTCTGCGGGGCACCAACCCCAACGACGCCAAAACGGGTGACGTCTATGTCAGCCTCTCAAACGGCAGCAGCTTCGGCAGCAGCACGAAATGGCACGACTTCTTCTGCGTCGGCGAAGAGCAGTGCAGGGTGGGAGATGTGAACGGCGATGGCCGGGTTGACATCTTGAGCTTTACGCGTAGCACCAGTGCAGATGTGTGGGTCGCTTTGTCGAGCGGCAGCAACTTTGCAGCCGGGATCAAGTGGCACGATATCTTCTGCGCGCTCAATGAGGTGTGCGGCGTCGGTGACTTCAACGGCGATGGCGCGGATGACGTGATCACATTCACACGCGGGGCGCCCATGGATGTTTATGTGGCGCTGTCCAATCGCAGCATGCCCTACTTTAACTACCTGCGCGGCCCGCGCCAGAATCCAATCTGGCTGCCGGTTATCCGCGCCGCATACTGGTAAAACGGACTCGCGTGTGCGGCGCGCCGGCTCGCGCGCCGCACATCACAAGCCATGAACAATACCCACATCCCCAAGACACAGGCCATGCGCGTCCTCGAAGGCCGGGGCATCCCCTACGAGCCGGTAGCCTATGCTGTCCCCGAGCACCTGACGGCCGAACAGGTCGCGGCCGCGCTTGGCCTGCCCCCCGAACAGGCTTTCAAGACCCTGGTGGTCTTGCCCGAGCGGCCGCGGGCGCGGCCGATCCTGGCCCTGATCCCGGGCGGCAGCCAGCTGGATCTGCGCAAGCTGGCCACGGCCGCGGGCGAGAAGAAGGTGCAGATGGCGCCGCACCGGGAGGCAGAACGCCTCACCGGCCTGGAGAAGGGGGGCATCTCGCCCCTTGTCCTGTTGGACAAGGGCTGGCTGATCTTCGTAGACGAAACCGCCGCCCTGTTCGACCGAATCGAGATCAGCGCGGGCAAAGTGGGGATCGGCGTATTGGTTCCCGTGGAACCGCTGCTGGCGCTTCTCAACGCCCACATGGCCGACATCACGGCCTGAGCGCGTCACCGCTGCAGGTGGCGCCACAACGCTTGTAGCGTCTTCGCCACATCGGCGCGCAATACCACATCCATCTGGCCGTCCAGCGCGGTCGGGGCTAGATTGACCAAAATCAAGCGCGCACCACGGCGTTTGGCCAGCAGCGGTAGATCGGCGGCCGGCATGACCTCCAGCGAAGTGCCCACCACCAACATCACATCGCATGCCAGCGCGGCCTCTTGCGCGGCGCTCAACTGATGGTACGGCAGTGGTTCGCCAAACAACACCACGTCTGGTTTGAGCAGGCCACCACATCGCGGGCAGTCCAGCGGCGTGTCGCCGGCGAGGACGTTGTTGAGCAATGGCTTGGATGGCAGTGAGTAGTTACACTCAAGGCAGGTTGCGGAACGCGTGTGGCCGTGCAACTCCAACACGTGTTGGCTGCCGGCAGCTTGATGCAATGAATCAATGTTTTGCGTAATGACGGCATGTAGCCGGCCGGCGCGCTCCATTTCGGCCAACACCCGGTGCGCGCCATTCGGACGTGCAGCTACCATGCGCTTCAGAATCGGGCGCAACCACTGATAGAAACGCTCTGGATGGTCGTGAAAAGCCCACAATGAGGCCACATCAAAGGGGTTAGCATAATTCCAAAGACCGCTGGATTCACTGCGGAAATCGGGGATGCCAGAAGGGGTGCTGATACCAGCGCCAGTGAACGCGACAACGCGCTTTCCAGCACGCAACAGATCGACGGCCTGTTGAATCTCGCGTGGCATGCATCCTCCGCCGACAAACCGATAAGCAACGTAACAACAGTGCGCGACATGAACGCCACACGGTGTATACAAATCTGACTTTAGCACACCTGATAAATTAATGCAAAGCCCCGTTGACAGCCTTCGACTATGGGTGTAAGATAAGCCAGCACGATGTGCACATCTGGTGATAGGGGGAATAATGGTTGCCAATCTGGCCCGAGCCTGGAGCGCGCGCATCCTTGAACCGCTCGTCAGGCTTCTAGGAAACTGGGGAATTTCACCGAACGCTGTGTCGCTATTTGGCTGTATGTTGACAATAGTGGTAGCGGCAATATTGGCGACTGGACACCCTCAACTCGCGGGTATCTTGCTCATCTTCACCCTTGCCTTTGATGCCATAGATGGCGCCCTGGCTCGCTTGACAGGCCAAATCACTCGTTTTGGTGCGTTTTTGGATTCCACCCTGGATCGCTGGACCGAAGTTGCACTGTATGGCGCCCTCGTTTGGCTCTTCCTGGACACCGGCGATAGCATGGGCGTCCTGCTGGCGACCGGAGCCATGGCCGGTTCACTTATGGTGAGTTATACGCGCGCGCGTGCTGAGGGGATCGGCCTGCAGTGCAAAGAAGGCATCCTGACGCGCTTCGAGCGCCTCACATTCCTGATCGCCGGCCTGATTTTCAACCAGGTGGTCTGGGCTCTCTGGATCATTGCCGTGTTAGCTGCTGTCACTGCAATCCAACGCATCTGGGTCACCTGGAAAGCTACCCAAAGCACCGTCTAGGCACAAGAAATTCGATCCCATGAATCTGCTCAATTGGCTCGCCAACGCGTTATCTTTTGGCGCTTTTAGCGTCGTTAAGGATAAGAACGCGCGCCAGGAAATCGTTGAACGCGATACGATACTGGAACAGGCGAGCCGGGGCGTGCCAGAGGCATTAGCCACGCTGTATGACCAGTTTGCTGATAAGATCTACAGCTATATCTATCATCGCGTTGGCCGAGCCGATCTGGCTGAAGACCTGACCGGACAGGTCTTCATGCGTATGCTGGAGGCGATCCGTACAGGGAATGCCTGGCGCAGCTCGTTTTCGGGCTGGCTCTATCGCATCGCTCACAACCTGGTGATCGATCACTATCGCCGCAAGGGCCGCGCGACCATCATCGATCTTGAGGACGCGGCGCCCGTGCACTCACAACACGGCGATCCGGTGCAAGCCGCTGAAGCAATGATGGATAAGCAGCGGCTACAAACGGCGTTGGGGGCGCTCACAGAAGAGCAAGCCCAAGTCATCACCTTGCGGTTCTTGGAAGAAATGAGCATCGCGGAAACCGCCGCCATTATGGGAAAGACCGAGGGCGCGATCAAAGCACAGCAGTATCGTGCAGTTCTGGCGCTCCGACGCGTGATGGAATCATGAAGCACCGCCACGAGGCACTGCTCATTGAGATCATGGCCGAATGCTCGGACATGTTACTGGCGGGCGCGTCCGTTGCGTCCTGCCTGGAACGCTTTCCTAAACATGCGGCCGATATCGAGCCGTTACTAGCCACTACGGCGCACGTGCGTGCGCTACGTGACGTACCGCCGCGCGCGCCAGAAACCATGGAACATAGCAGGGCTATGTTCATACGCGCGGCAACTCAGTTGGCAGCGGAACGCTCGCGCCCGACGGCCCCCACCATCATCCAACACTTACGGACTGAATGGCAGCAGATACTCGCTGGATTGGCCGAGGTTCTCAGCAGCAGCACCGGGCCACGCGCCATGCCGGTCGGCCTGGCCGCGCTGTTGATCGTCATCATACTCGGCGGCTTGCTCGCCACCGGTGCGGTGACCGCATCCGCCAGGGCGCTGCCCGGAGACTTGCTCTATCCGGTCAAGATCACCGCAGAAAACGTGGCCTTCTTCATGACCCGTGATACGGTGCAACGTGAGACGCTACGCCAGCAGTTCAGCGAGCGCCGTCTCGCCGAAATCCAGGTCGTCGTGACCCAAGGGCGGACAGTGTACAGGATGCCGGTCTCAGGGACAATCGAGGCCTTCGCTCCGGATTCCTGGCAGATCGCCGGACTCACCATTGAGATCACGCCTCAAACGCAGATCGAGGGCACGCCACAGATCGGTAGTGCCGTCGAAGGGGTCGTACATGCCCCTGGTGATGGCGGCCTGCTTGCCATCTACCTGGAAGTGGTGACGCCTGCGCCACCCTCACCGACGCCCACCGTGGCGCCGCCTACACCGCGGCCCACGCCGACAGTGATACCAACCTGGACGCCGACCGCCACTACACCGCCGCCATTCGACAGCGAACAGGCCGTTCTTGATCTGCCGCGGCAAGCGTTCTTTGAGCCAACCGACGCGCCCACGGCCAGCCCGACATTCACGCCGACTACCACACCCACGTCCACCCTGACACCCAGACCGACCGCGACGTTCACCACAACGGCAACGCCATCGCCCGTGCCCGCGATGAACAAGGGCCGTGTCGTGGGCTGGGTCAACAGCATCGAGCCCACATACTGGCTCATTGACGGCAACCGAATCGAAACAACCGGAAGCACAATCATCGAAGGGAACCCGGGTGTAGGTTGGCGCGTCGAGGCCGAAGTCGAGCGGTTACCCGGCGACCGCTACATCGGCTTGCGCATTGTGGCGCTGGCAGGGCCGGATTATGTTGAACGGTTCAATGCCATCGAGGATGTCTACGCCAGAGGTGGTGACCTCTGGCAGATCGGAAACTTCCAGGTACACGTCACATCTAACACCGCCATCGAGGGGGATCCCCAGATCGGGGATACCGTGGAGGTTAACGGCGAACGCCGACGCAATGGTGAGATTTGGGCGCTGCGTATCGCAACTGTTCGCTCGCACCGTTACGAATTCCTGGGTGAGCTCCAGGCCATCAGCGATTCGTTATGGATGGTTGATGGTACGGCTGTACACGTCACGGCCCAGACCCAGATCATCGGCAATCCAGGCGTTGGAGACTGGATCGGTGTCAGAGCATCTACAGACAGCCGTAATGAGTTTTGGGCGCTACTGATCTATGTTGCACCCCGTTGACAACGTGTGTATAATAGACATTATTGGGACGAACAACCGACTCTAAGGAAGCGCGAACGTGACAAGCAGCATCTTACGGCGGATAGGACTGTTGGCTATTATACTGGCGGTGCTGCTGACTGGGCCAGGCAGTGCTTTGCCTCTGCGCGCCTTGCCAGTGATACCGACAGATGGTTCCGAAGTAGAAACATCCTTCGAAGGCTATATCAAGGCGATGGGTCTTGGTAAATGGCTGATCGGCTCGCAGCGTGTATTGGTTGATGGCAGCACATTACTGATCGAGAAGCGCGGCAAGGCCGAAGTTGGCGCCTGGGTGATTGTCTGGGCCACACTTTCAGAGAACGGCAGCATCCGCGCAAGGATCATATATGTAGACCGGCCCGCTGGCCGCGCTGGGCCTGCCTACCAGTTTTCTGGTATTATCTCCAAACAGTTTGAGGACTTCTGGATCGTTGATGATCTACTCATCAAGGTGAACCAGCAAACACAGGTCACAGGCGAACCAACGACGGGTTGGTTAGTGTGGGTCGTAGCTGAGGATGAAGGAGACGGACTGCGCGGCATCAACATCGAAGCGATTGCGGGGAGACCCGAAGACCTGCCGGTCGAATTCGAGGGCGAGATCACGTCCATCTTGCCCGACCGATGGCGTGTAGACAACGAAGAGATATCAATCAGTCCCGAGACACTGATCTTGGACCCCCCTCCGATGGTCCATTACATTGCCGAAGTCAAGGCAACACGAGATGCTGGCGGCCAACTGCATGCGCACATGATTCGGGTGTTGAAGCCAACGGCCCAGGCTACGGCGGTGAGCCAGACGGCAAGCTCGCCGGTACAGGGCGCTGAATTGAGAAACTGGGGCGCCAGCCCTTCTGTAGTCACCAACGCCAGCAGTGCGACAAGCCCCTGGAACCAACCAGAAGCCATTGCCACAGGGTTTCAGAGCGCGGCCATGCCCTCCATCGCTTACGATGCGGCTCGCGTCGCGCACGCGCTTTGGGAGGCTCAAGGGCAAATCTATTATGCCTGTCAAGCTCCGGGAGCGAAGTGGAGCCCGGCGAAGCGCATTGCCACCGGCGCAGCCCCAACGGTCAAGGCGGATAACTCAGGACGGATTCACGCGCTGTTCCATAATGAGTTCTTCGGCAACTACGATATCTACTACTTAGTTCTGAATAATGGCGCGTGGTCACTGCCGATCAACGTGTCTCGCACTGAGGGCACGTCGTTAGAACCAGCGCTGGCCATTGACGAAGCCGGTATCGTGCGCGCGGCATGGACGGACAATACACCCAACTACTGGACCATCTACACCGGCTACTATGATGGGAAGTTCTGGCGCAATTATCCGGCGCCGAACGCACGCGGCCAGGATCCAGCCATTGCCACTGCGCTAAACGGAACTTTATACATGGCCTGGCAAGACCGCACGCTGACGGCTGGGGATAGCACGGCCCCTGTAGGGATTTTCATTAGCCAGTACAGCAACGGCGTCTGGACGTTACCCATCAACGTCTCTGCCCAAACGGGCGTAGATGCTACCAGCGTCAGTGTAACCACCACATACGACAGCATCGCGCACCTGACGTGGATTGTGGGCGATCGCACGATCATATATCGGAGCGGATATGATCTCCATTGGTCCGCACCGCGCACCATCGTTCAGGCGACAAAAGCAGTACATGGGCCGCGCATCATCGCTGAAAAGGGCAAGATCATCCATATGGCATGGGATGAGGGAGATGTGGTACGCGCTACCAAAGCGGTGCCTGCGTCAGCGACCTGGCCCAAACCTGAGATTGTTGCGCTAACTGCAGGGCAATTAAAGGATGTTTCGTTAAGTGACGCCCAGGGGGGCGGCATCACTATCGGTTGGGCAGAGGTCTCACAACCCAACAACGCCGGAGTCTATGCCAGCGCGCAAGCTTCCAGTTTCCCGCCTCGTGTCTGGTTGCCGCTAATTGCTACTTCAACCCCTTGACTCAGGAAGCGTGTACGACCCGCCGTCAAGGGGCATCCGGCCCCGCCGCTGCTAATTGCGCACCCAGCGTCGCTCTTCAAATGTCAGACCACCCTTCAGCAACTCCTGACGAATCGTTTCAGCACTGATATCATCAATCATACCGCGTTCAATCAACTCCAGGCGCAGGCGTTGCAAGGACCAGGCATCGAAGCGCAGCCCAAGCTCTTGCGGTTCAGTCGTGGCCATACCAACAATCGCCCGGCGTTGGTCCTCGCTGAAGAGCCGCGGCCGCCCCGGTGAGCGCCGCGGCTGAAGGCCCGCGGTGCCAAAACGGTTGAAGCGATGCAGCCATTTGCGGACATTGATCGGGTGCAATCCAATCTGCCGACTGATATCATGCACTCCCGTACGCTGCGCCGACAGTAAGACGATCTCGGCACGCTTTGCCAGATCGCTATCACCTTGCGAACGTGCAAGCTCCTCAAGCTTCGCTTTCTCGTCGCTTTTCAGTGTCCGCACAAATAGAGCCATGCAACCCTCCTGGTCGGCAATCGCGCTTCTCCGTGAAAGGAGATGTCAGTCAAAGTAATAGACGCTTATTCGCAGAAAAGGAAACGGCTTCACAAAGAAGAAATCAGACAAATCGTACTGAGTTAACGGGCGTTCCCGGGCAGCAAGTCAGCGCGAGCGAACAGGGCGCTGAGCTACCACCTGGCCTACCTGGCGTTGCGGATCAACGGCAAGGCGATGCTATATGGCATCTCCGACACTTGCAGTTGATAGGAGAATCCGGCAGTTGGGTTGTTCGATGTCATCATAATATAGTAATCTTGCTCAACTGGGGCATGCCACAGGATCAAGGAGGCGCGCGTGTCAGGTGTCGCGTCATCATTCTTTGCGAGCAAGACCCCGGTCTCATCTCGCAAGAAGATTACGGTATCACCATCGGCGCCCAAATTCAGCGTACGGATCAGATAGCGCATCCCTGCCTGCGCCCGAAAAACAACCCAATCTTGATCTCCCACCGTATCATAAGCGTGTGGTTGCACCACAGTCGAGGGTGCAAATCTGGTCGCCTGAGCAGGCGTGTCGTCCGGCTCAAAAGCGTCTCCCACGTCCACGATGATATTGCCGCTGGCACCAACATTGTTGTTAAGATCGGCGTCAGGCCACGCGACCTCGATACGCGCAGCGACCGACCAGTGTATTTGTGCCCAGGTAAGTGTGTGAGGAATGCGACCGATCACTGTCAAGCGACCTTTTTCACCGGGTTGTATCGTCGCGATATCCCAAACATAGTGCGAACCCGGTCGCAATGTGGCGGCCGGTCCCGCACGCAGCACACGCAAATCGTCCAGGGGTACGGGCAGCGGAAGGGTGAGGCTGACGCCGGGAGCCGCAGCCTGCCCCAGATTCGCGTAGCTCAGCGTAAAAGTGACCAGATCACCCATTGTCACAGGCGCTGCAGGCTCGACGATCTGATTGAGTAACAGATCTGCAGGTACCAGATCCGTCACCAGTCGCCCGGAGTAGTTATCCGCGAGATCGGTTTCAGTCCACCGGCTGCCGATACGCATCTCTGCCACCAAGGCCGGGCTCGTGATCGGCTGCTGAGCGGCCACCTGCCCGGTGACGGTTAACTGACCTGATGCGCCAGGCGCCAGCTCTGGGAGATCCCACACCAGGGGGGCGCCCGGCCGCTTGGTAAGCCCAGATTCGGGCGAGTGCCATGCCATACCGGTCAGCGCACCGGAGAGACTGATGGCGATCTCGACCCCCTTCACCCGCACACTGCCAGTATTGTTGTAGTTTACAGTATAAGTCACAGGATCGCCGGCTCTCAGCGGGCCGGGGGCGCCAGAAGCCGTGAGGCTTAAGTTGGCCGGCGCCACCCCGATCTGCGTTGCTGGATCACCAAGGAGCACATAAGTGTCCACCAGATCTCGAAAGCGCGGGGTGCCATCTGGGAACCGCGCGTTGGTATAAAGATACAACAGGCCGGCTGTAGCCGCATCACCTAAAACGCGCACATCCCAACTGAACAAAGCATCATAGAAGCCACGATGCATGAAATCGTGCCCACTTGCCACCCCCTGCCCGGTTGGCGCCCAGCTTGCGATGGCGCCCCTGCCCGCCAGACGCACGACGCTTTCGCTCAAACCCGCATATCGCGGGTTGTGATAAGTACCCTCCAAACATGTCATCGGTAACACGATCGGTAGTCTGCCCCCGTTGTTGACCTGGGGTAACACGTTGATCCCGAAGAGCAACTCAGCGGCCCAATTGGTCACAGAACTATGCCCCACAAAATTGAACAGCAACGCGCCAGCGTTAAAAGCATCAAGCGTCGCCTGCTGCGCTTTTACCGCATCAGACACAGGGTAATCGGCCGACCCCAGATAGATGCGCTTGATCTCAAATTCAGGCGGGAGATATGCTGCGGTTGTGTCGGATAGCGCGCCAAACTGTCCCGCGGCGTCGGGATTATCAGCGACAAAGACCCCTTTGGTGCGCCAGGGCCCGGATTCAGGCATGGACTCATACGACACGATCTTACTAACCATCGCTGTCAGTTCGGCCTGGTTGTTGACCGGAAATCGCCCAAGGTGTAGATCAGGCAAGATATCATTCCCATCAACAGCCACATAGCGATTGTCCGCGGCGGTCTCGCCCATGAGTGGATCTACTGCGGCGAGGAAGGGTGGTATGTATGTCTTGGCGCCGTAACCTTCACGATCCATAAAGTCATACGTGCCATCACCCACCAGGACGACATAGCTCGGGGCAGGAGCAGGCCAATTGAAATAGGCATAGGCGATGAACGCGCGGATGGCGTGCGGAGTAAAGAGACCTCCGCTGAATTCGTCATAGATATCCTGCACATCAATCACGCGCACTCGCAACCCTTGGCTACGACGATGCGCTGCAAGCGGCTGCACGCCGGCCACAAAATCGGCGTGAGCAATGATGAGGTAGTCCGCCCCTTCGATTGTCGAGCGTAACCCCGACGCCGGATCAGCGGCCAGATCCAAGGGGGCTTTCAAAGCAGCAGGTGAAAGCACAAAGTAACGACCGCCTGGGGCGACGCTATCAGACATGTGCAAGGCATAGCTACCTGGGGCGCCGATCATCACGCCGCCCTCCAATCGCACCGGCGCCGCCGGATCTGTCACATCATAGGCCAGGCTCTTCGGGGCTGCCCATCCGGTGACAGCAAAACGCGCCGGGCCAGGTGCAGAGGTGAACGCCAGTTGTTCATCAGTTAGTGCAAAACTGCGTTCATAAGTCAGCCGGAAGAAATTAAGCCAGTTGACCTCCCATAGCCGATTAAAGGAATCGCGCGCCCCGGTGTCGGCCGGGGTATACAAGGTGAGCGTATTGTTGCCCGGCTGAAGCAAGGCCTGATCAAATGGTAGTTGCGCCAACATCCGGACGGCTCCGTCCCACCGGATATCACCGATAGCTGCACCATTGATGTAAACACGCACGTGGTGGTCCAACGCGACACGTGCATCGGACGATGCGCCCCAAAGCTCCGTCGTCAGCACGGCTGACCCCGCCGGTAACGGGTTGGTAAGCGTGAACGACAGTGTCAACGTCAAACTGCGCGCGGCGCCCACTGCAAACATCTGACCCCAATACCAATGGTCTACATCTGAGGCCATGGGCATGGCGCTGCGGTAGACACGGTTCACTTCAAAATGCTGCGTAGCGGAGAACGCTGCAGGTACGGCACCTTCCGCGGGGGGCGCCGAGCGCGTCATCATACGCCGTCCAGGGCCATCCCCCACCACCAACCAGAGGGTATTGACTTCGGTGTAGAGGCTCTGCACGCGCTCTGCGTAGAAACGCACGACATCATCTGGGTCAAATCGGCCATCGGCCTCACCAACCACCTCAATGGCTAACTCCTGATCCCCCTGGTATACACTCAGCCGGACAGGAACGAGTGATGTCAAGGGCACACCCGCGTTGGCCAGGTCAGTGTACGTCAGTTGATAAATCCCGGACTCTTGCAGTCTTATGCGATAGCGGGTGCGATCCAGTGGGAGGCCAACCGATGATGGCGCGGCAGCCGACAACGCAGGCACAGCCGCGCGCCAGGCTGTCACATAATCGGGGTTAATCACAGTCTGGCGCAGCAGATCAACGAAACCGCTCATGTCGGGAGGAACCGATGGCGTTTGAGGAGCCGGGGCGTCCACGAACTGCACCTCAACTCGCATCCCGGAAACGAAGCGAAGCGTCTGAGACGCAGCGCGATACTGTATCGGCTGCAGGGTGAGGCGTAGCAGGCGCACACCGCGCATCACACCGGCATCTTCTAATGCGACCAGCTCTGCCGGCGCCGCGGCAGGGTTAGCATAAGCCGCGGCATCACGGGTAAACACCTCGCGCACACCACCATCGAAGACATCATCATAAACCCATGTGGGCGCAGGATAAACCGGCGCTGGCAGTGTATGGTTTTGTTCAGCAAGCACCGTAGTCGTGATTTGCAGTCGTGCACCGGGCGGCGCCGCGAACAAGAAACTGCGCGAGGGTAGCACCGGGCGCCCAGGCGATCCGCTACGTTCAAAGCCGGCCAGGTTGACTTGTACATATGCCTGACCGTCCGGCGCATTTGAAACCTCGAGGGCGTAAGGATCCAGCGCCACATCCAACACGATACCAGTTGCATCGGCCGAGACCAGCGTTACGCCGTTGGCATCTGCGGGAACGGCTGCAGCTGCGTCCACTACCGTATCGCCAAACATCAAGGCTAATGCTATCAACAACACACCAAACAGACCCTCGCGTGACAGTCCCCGGCAGACACAATACTTCTTACCCGGCCGTTCGTGCTCAATGTGCATCCTGCGCTCCTTTTACACATGTCTCTAACTGTGAGACGATAGGGTAACAAAAAAGTCGCGCTTTGCGGCTTTATGACCCCAATCATTTCCCAGTTCGTACAACTCACATATAATGGCCGGGAATGCCCAGATCAGTGCATACCCTATTTCCCCCGGAGGTTGTAGGCTTATGAAACGCCTGAATCCTGTTCCCAGCGACCTGGAAATCGCCCAGGCTGTTGAGCTCAAGCCAATTGTGGACATTGCTGCAGCGATTGGTTTGTCCGTGG
Source organism: Anaerolineae bacterium (assembly GCA_034433275.1). Classification (GTDB taxonomy): domain Bacteria; phylum Chloroflexota; class Anaerolineae; order CG2-30-64-16; family CG2-30-64-16; genus DAOUAT01. Next base: position 12,185 of record DAOUAT010000357.1, on the reverse strand, counting down.
ATGACTTGGAAGTCTTCGGCAAACACAAAGCCAAAGTCCACTTGGACGTACGCGAGAAGTTCGCCGATCGGCCGCAGGGCAAATACATTGATGTCACAGCGATCACCCCGACCCCCTTAGGGGAAGGCAAGACCACCACCACTATTGGTCTGACCCAGGGCTTGGGCGTCTTGGGGCAGTCGGTCATCGCCTGCATCCGCCAACCTTCGCAGGGCCCCACCTTCGGGATCAAGGGCGGCGCGGCCGGTGGTGGTTACAGCCAGGTGGTGCCGATGGAGGACTTCAACCTGCACCTCACCGGTGACATCCATGCCATCACGGCGGCCCATGACCTGATCGCGGCGGCCATTGATGCGCGCATGTTGCACGAATCCGAAGTCGGCAGCCCGCAGGTGATGTTCGACCGGCTCTGCCCGCCCGACAAGACCGGCAAGCGGAGCTTCGCCCCCACCATGCTGCGCCGGCTGAAGAAGCTGGGCATCGAGAAGACCGATCCAGAGGCGCTCACGCCGGAGGAACGGGCACGATTCGCCATCCTGGACATTGACCCCGCCGGCATCACCTGGAACCGTGTCATTGACATCTCCGATCGCTTCCTGCGCAGGATCGAAGTGGGCTTGGGGCCGGAAGAAAAGGGCAAGACGCGCATCACCGGCTACGACATCACCGTCGCCTCCGAGCTGATGGCGATCCTGGCTTTGACGACCGGATTGGACGACCTGCGTGAGCGCATCGGCCGCTGCGTTATCGGCACCAACAAGGCGGGTGAAGCAGTCACCGTCGAGGACCTGGGCGTGGCTGGCGCGGCGACCGTCCTGATGAAGGACGCCATCATGCCCAACTTGATGCAAACCGTCGAGGGACAGGCAGCCTTCGTGCATGCCGGGCCCTTCGCCAACATCGCGCATGGCAACTCCTCCATCGTCGCCGACCAGATCGCACTCAAGCTGGCCGACTACGTCGTCACTGAGTCCGGCTTTGGTGGTGACATGGGCATGGAGAAGTTCATGAACATCAAGTGCCGCTACTCCGGCCTGGTGCCGAACTGCGTGGTATTGGTCGCCACGGTGCGCGCGCTCAAAATGCACGGCGGCGGCCCCAGGGTGGTCGCCGGCAAGCCGCTCGATCATGCCTACACCAGCGAGAACCTGCCGTTGCTGGAGAAAGGCCTCGTGAACCTGGAAGCCCATATTCAGAATGCCAAGCGCTTCGGCGTGCCGGTGGTCGTGGCCATTAATCAGTTCAAGGACGACACCCCGGCCGAGATCGCCCTGATTCGCGAACATGCGATCAAGGCGGGCGCCGAAGATGCCGTTCTATCGAATCATTGGGCCCTAGGCGGCGACGGCGCGGTCAACCTGGGGAAGGCCGTGATGGCGGCTTGCGAAAAGCCTAGCGACTTCCAGTTCCTCTATCCGCTGGAGTGGAGCATCAAGGAAAAAATCGAGAAGATCGCCAGGGACATCTATGGCGCGGGCAGTGTCGAGTACACCGCCGAAGCCGAGGCCAAGATCGCGCTCTACACCCGCCTGGGCTTCGACAAGCTGCCGATGTGCATGGCCAAGACCCACCTGAGCATGAGCCATGACCCGACAGTGAAGGGCCGACCACAGGGCTACGTGTTCCCGGTCCGCGATGTACGCGCCTCCGTCGGCGCCGGCTTCCTCTATCCGCTGTGCGGCGAGATGCGCACCATGCCCGGCTTGCCCACCCGCCCGGTGTTCTACGATGTGGACCTGGACCTGGAGACGGGGCGGGTAGTCGGTCTGTTCTAAGCGGTCGTCATTTGTCATTTGGCAAACCTCCGCTTCTTGAGTATAATCGTTTCGACCTCCGCAGTCGGACAGGCTACGGAGGTCGAAACGTGTGCGGATAGACAGTGAGGGATGTTGCCATGCCGATCTACGAATACGAATGCGAACAGTGTGGTGTGCGGTTCGAACGCCTACAGCGTATGTCGGACGCGCCGCTGACTGATTGCCCGGAGTGTAACGGCCACGTCCATCGCGTGATGCAACCGGTAGGCATCATTTTCAAGGGCTCTGGTTTCTACGTCACCGATAACAAGGGTAAGTCGTCCACCGGTATCCCAGCCAAAAAGAAAGATGAGGACAGCAAGCCAGCGGAAGGCAAACCGGCCGAGACCAGCGCCGCAGCACCGGCTACGGCCGCCACTGCGGACTGATCCCAAACCCGCGTCTTGTGCTCGTCAGGCGTAGACCCGCGCAGGGTCTACGCTTTTTCTTGAGCGCAACGCCCGTCGGCCCGGCTCGCCAAATGCTCACCTTGCCAATCATGTTCGAGTTTCACATCCACGCGCGCGACGCGCAGACCGCTGCCCGTGTCGGCGCTCTCAGCACGCCACACGGCATCCTCCCCACGCCAGTCTTCGCGCCGGTCGGCACCCAGGCCACGGTGAAGACGCTGACCCCGCGCGACCTGCGCGAATTAGACGCGACATTGGTGCTGGCCAACACCTACCATCTCTACCTGCGGCCAGGCACGGCGCTGATCCGGGACTTCGGCGGCTTGCACGCGTTCATGGGCTGGCCAGGCCCCGTGCTGACCGACTCCGGGGGCTTTCAGGTGTTCAGCCTGGCCCAGATGCGCAAAGTGGACCCCGACGGCGTCACCTTCCGCTCACACATTGACGGCAGCCTGCACCGTTTCACCCCCGAAAGCGCCATCACCGCCCAAGAAGACCTGGGAGCCGATATCGTGATGTGCCTGGACGAGTGTCCCGAGCCGACCAATCGCACCTACAACGAGGAGGCGCTGCGCCGCACCCACGCCTGGGCCGCGCGCTGCCAGGCCGCGCACCGCCGGCGCGACCAGGCGCTGTTCGGGATCGTCCAGGGCGGCGTGTTCCCTGATCTGCGCGTCGAAAGCGCGCGCACCCTGCGCGGCCTGAACTTCCTGGGCTATGCGGTCGGCGGCCTGAGCGTCGGCGAGACGAAGGAGCAGATGTACGCGACCCTGGATGTCACCGTCCCTGAGCTGCCCGCCGACAAACCGCGCTACCTGATGGGAGTCGGGGCGCCGGAGGACGTCGTGGAGGGCGTGGCGCGCGGCATTGACATCTTCGATTGTGTGTTACCCACCCGCGTGGCGCGCAACGGCGGGCTCTTCACGCGCTTGGGCCGGCTCAACCTCCGCAACGCCAAATATGCAGCCGATCCGCTGCCGGTCGAGCCCGGGTGTGACTGCTACTGCTGCCAACACTTCAGCCGCGCCTATCTGCGCCACCTGTTCAAAGCGGAAGAGACCCTCGGCCTGCACCTGGCAACGGTGCACAATGTACGCTTCATGCTGCGCCTGATGGATGAGATCCGGCGGCATGTGGCCGCTGGCGACTTCGCGGCTTTCCGCGCCGCGTTCCTGCGCGACTATCGCTTACCCGACCAGGATGTGCGTCATGCTCAACGCGCGGCCCACAAACTGCGCCGCGCTGCGGGCGCGTGAACCCGCCAAGGAGCACCGTGGAAATCATCATCGCCTTCATCCTGGGCCTCATACAGGGACTCACCGAATTCATCCCCATCAGCAGCTCGGCGCACCTGGTGCTGGCGCCCTGGCTGTTCGGCTGGCCCGCGTTCGGGCTCTTCTTTGACACCATATTGCACTGGGGTACGCTCCTGGCCGTGCTGGTCTACTTCCGCAGCGATTGGGTGAATATCGTGAAAGGGTTCATCACCAGCCTGACCACGCGCGGGGTGTGGAGTTCCCGGCCGGGCGGCCGTTTGGCCGATCCCGCCAGCCGGCTGGCGTGGGGCATCATCCTGGGCACTATCCCCGCAGTCGTTTTGGCGCTCCTGTTCGAGGACTTTTTCGAGAGCCTGTTCGCCACCCCGCGCGCGGTCGCCGCGTTCCTGCTGGTGACCGCAGTGATCTTGTTTGCCAGCGAACGCCTGGGCCGCCGCCGCCGCCCGCTGGACACGCTCACCATCCCAGACACCCTGGTCATCGGCCTGGCGCAGGCCGCAGCCATTGCGCCAGGGATCAGCCGCTCAGGCGCCACCATCGCCGCCGGGTTGGCGCGCGGGCTCACCCGTGACGCGGCTGCCCGCTTCAGTTTCCTGCTCTCCACGCCGGCCATCCTGGGCGCGGGCTTGCTGCAAGGGCTGCAGGTCGCCGCCACGTCCGAAGCGGCGCCGCCGCTGGCCGTGCTGCTGATAGGATTTGCCACGGCCGCCCTGGCCGGCTACCTGTGCATTCATTTCCTGCTCAACTACCTGCGGCGCGGCAGCCTGAACGTGTTTGCCATCTATTGCGCGGTCGCAGGCAGCGCCGCGCTGATCCTGACCTTTCTTCGTTGAGAACCGCCGCCATGTGGGAACGCAGCCGTTACGCCTTGGCACCTATCCACAGCATCCGTGGCGCCCGCTCTTTGGATAGGCTTTGGGGCTTGCTGGTAGCCCTGGTCTTGTTGCTAACCGGCTGCACCGGCCGCGGCGCCATCACGCCGCCACCGGTCACGCTGCGCATCGCCGGCTCATCCAGCATGACGCCTCTGTTGGCCGACCTGGCGCAAGCCTACCAGGCGCGCCATCCGCACGTGCTGGTAGATTTGCAGACAGGTGGCTCAGCGGTCGGACTCGCAGAATTACAGGCCGGGCGAATCAATCTGGCCGCGGTGTCGTGGCAGCGCGGCGACGCCACCCCCCCCAAAGGCTTCCAGGTTATCCCGGTGGCACGCGATGCCGTGGCGATCATCGTACATCCCCGTAACAGCGTGCCCGGCTTGACGCTCTTGCGGGCCCGCGCCATTTTCCGGGGGGACACAACCGACTGGGGCGCGCTGGGCGGGGCGGATGGCGAACCGGTGGTCATCAGCCGCGAAGATGGCTCTGGCACCCGCGCGGCGTTTGAGGCCCAGGTGATGGCCGGGGACCATGTCACACTCAATGCCCTGGTCATGCCGACCAGCCGCGCGGTCGTAGACTATGTCGCCACGCACCGCGCCGCCATCGGCTATGTCTCTAGCGCCTGGCTGGATGACCGGGTGCGCGCCGTCGCGGTCGAAGACACCATGCCGGACAGCCCTGCCATCCGCTCAGGCGCGTACCACCTGGCGCGCACACTCTACCTCTACGCGCCGAACCCGGCGCCGCCAAACGCACAAGCCTTCATTGACTTCATCCTCAGCCCCGCGGGACAAGCCATCGTGGCCCAACGGCATGTGGTGTTGCGTTAAAGGTGATTCCCGCGGCACACGACGCAGTGAGCTATCTTGCCTGCATCCAATTCGTTAGAACTGTAGGCATACAACTTGCACGTTTCGCGGGGCTATGCTAAACTAACTTCATCGTAAACCTCCGGGCAGCACTACTCAGGAAAGTGGGGACCACCCCACTTTCTTTGTTGTCAAGGGCTGGCGCCGGCGTGAATGCGGACGAAGTCGGCCACAGGCATCTTTCAGGAGTGGTTTTGGGCATATGAAGAATGATCTGATCATGGCAATCAACCAGATCTGCGCGGAGAAGGATTTATCGCGCGATGTGATCTTGGGGGCCATCGAAGAAGCCCTGGTGCATGCGTATCGGCGCAACTATGCCAACAACGCCGCCGTCGTACAGGTCAACATCGACCCTAACACTGGTGATCTGAAGGTCTTCTGCGCGAAAACAGTGGTGGAGACTGTGGCAGACCCCAGCGTCGAGATCACCCTGACCGAGGCGCGCAAGCTGGACAAAAAAGCCGAATTGGATGGCACGGTCTTGGACCCGCGCGAACCAGCCAATTTCGGCCGTATCGCCGCGCAGACCGCCAAACAGGTCATCCTGCAACGTATTCATGAGGCCGAGCGGGATGCACTTTATGACTTCTTCCATCAGCGTGAAGGGGAATTGATCACCGGGGCCGTACAGAACATTGACTATCGCTCCAATGCCGTGACGATTACGCTGGGCAAGAAAACTGAAGGCACGCTGGCGGCGGAAGATCAACTCCCGAACGATCGTTATCGGGTCGGCCAAAACGTCCGTGCGTTGTTGGCTGAGGTGAACAAAGGCACGCGCGGCCCGCAGATCCGCCTTTCCCGCACGCACCGCAACATGCTGCGCCGCTTGCTGGAGCGCGAGATCCCTGAGATCTACAACGGCACCGTTGAGATCAAGAGCATCGCCCGCGAACCGGGCCAACGCTCCAAAGTGGCCGTCGCAGCCAGCCAACCCGGCATTGATCCGGTCGGATCGTGCGTGGGCATGCGCGGCACCCGCATCCAAAACATCGTGGACGAACTGAACGGCGAGAAAATTGATATCGTCGAATGGTCGGCCGACGTGCGCCAGTTCATCAGCAACGCGTTGAGCCCGGCGCGGCCCACCGAAACGCTGCCCATCGAAGATGGCGATGTGCGCACCGCTATCGTCGTCGTGCCCGATCGCCAACTTTCACTGGCGATCGGCAAGGAAGGGCAGAACGCGCGCCTGGCAGCCAAACTGACCGGCTGGCGTATTGACATCAAGAGCGAGACCGAAGCAACCACCGAAGGCCTGCACGAACTCAAATATCAGCAGATGCAGATCATGAAGCAGCGCACCTTGGAAGCCAAGGCTGCCAGCATGCCGCCCAGCGATGACCTGTTGGGCCGCGCCGAATGGTTGCTGCGCGAAAAAGACAAGACCTCAATCACGTTGGAGCAGGTGGCGCGCAAGATGGCCGAGGCAAACGCGGAGGTGGTCAAGGCCGAAATGCCAGAGAGCCAGACCCCGGTCGCAACCGAAAGCGAAGCCGCGGCCACCACCGAGCCGACGCCGGAAGTCGGCGCGGAACCGTCGCCTGTGGCCGAACAACCTGCGTCCGAAGCCGCACTCGGGCCCGGCGCTGAAGCAGCGCCGGCAGGGGAGCCGCCGGTTGAGGGTGAAGTCGAATTCGTGGGAGAAGAGACAGACGAAGCTGAAGGCGAAGCTGGCGCGGCCAAGAAGGGCACGAAACGCAGCAAGAAGGCCAGCAAGAAACGCGAATTCGTCTTTGATGAGGATTTGGGTGAGGTGGTCGCTCGGCGCAAGCGCAAGCCCGGCCGCGGCGGTTGGGACGAAACAGATTATTAGGCGGCCTGCCATGCCGAAGCCAAAGGGACCACGCCCGAAGCATGTGCCCGTGCGCACCTGCATCGCGTGTCGCCAGGAACGCGGCAAACGCGAACTGGTGCGCGTAGTACGCACACCCGATGGCGCAGTACAGGTTGACCCGACCGGCAAACAAGCCGGCCGTGGGGCGTACTTGTGCCGGGCGCATCCTTGTTGGGAGCAGGCGCTCCATGGCTCACGTCTGGCGGCTGCGCTGAAGACGACATTGACGGCGGATCAAGTGGCAGCATTACGCGTCTTCGCGGCAACGCTGCCGACCGCCCTACCGGTCGAAACCATCACCGGAACGCTGATAACGAAAACCTGAGGAGACACGACATGCTGGCGGCGCGACGACCGCCTTCACAGGCCCGGGCCCTGACAGCGGTACACCTGAGAGGTGAGGATATGTGAGTCCGTTTGGCGCCATCCTCCCCTGGTATTCCCCGCTTGTCTCCCCGCACAACTTTCACACGTATCACACCGGACGCCCGGCCAGCTTGCAGATAGCATGCGCCAGGGCGCCTCATGTTGGCGCCTGGTCTTGGAGTATCGCAGTGCAACCTGGAAGGGCGTTGCTGGGCGCAAGGAGAAATTCCCATGGCAGATCAAAACCGCAAGGGTGAATCGAATAAGAACCAACCGGCTCCTAACAAACAGTCAGGCAAACAACCGGCCAACCAACCGGCCAGACAACCCGCCAAGCAGAACACTAAGCCTGGCAAGCCGGCTGATGCGCCAACGCAAAACGGCGGCACACCTGCGCCCAAAATACCGCAAACGCCTCGGCCCGCCAGCCTGGCCAAACCCGGCAGCAACCCGAATGGCGCGCCGGCCCCCACCCCTGCACGGCCGGCGGCCCCGCGGCGCGATGCCCCGGCGAACCCGCCCCAGCGCAACAATCGCCCGGCGCGGCCAGAGAACGACGACGATGGTGAGGTCTTCAGCCAACGCGTCTTCGATCCCGACGCGCAGGACACTGTGCCGGTCCGGCCTGGCAGCCGACCTCATGGCGGCGGTGGGCGCGACCGCGGCCGCAGCAGCCCGCCGGTCGGCAGCCGGCCTGCACAAGGCCGCCCCGCGGCTGCTCCCACTGGCCGTCCCGCCGGCGGAGACCAGCGCCGGCCAGGGCCCACGCCGACGCCTGTCAGCCCACGACCTGCGGGCGCACCGCAAGGCGCAGCGGGCAATGAGCGGCGTCCGTCTGCCGGCCAGGCGCCGACCAGCCAACAGAAACGGCCCCAACCCGCGCCCAAGTCGCGTTCGGCCGATCCCGTTGCTGGCTCCAGCCACGCCAAGTCGTCAGCGCAGCGCAGCGCCCCGACACCGGCAGCGCCGGTCACCGAGATCATCATCCCGAACATGATCACAGTGCGCGAGTTGGCCGAGCGCATGCACCGCAGCCCCATCGAGGTCATCAAGACCCTGATGAACTACGGTATGATGGTGCCGATCACCGAGTCCATAGACTTCGACACGGCCCAGCTCATCGGCGAGGAACTCGGTGTGACGGTCAAGCCGGAACAGGCGCCGGAGCCCGAAGTGGTCGAGGTCGCTGAAGCAGAGCCCAAGACCCTGCGCCAGCGCATCATGGCCGAGGAAAAAGAAGAGAACCTGGTCATCCGACCCCCCATCGTCACTGTGCTCGGCCACGTGGACCACGGCAAGACCACCCTACTCGACGCGATCCGTGAGACCCGTGTGGTGGACGGCGAAGCGGGCGGCATCACCCAGCACATCGGCGCGTACCAGGTGGAAAAAAGCGGCCGCCAGATCACCTTCCTGGACACCCCCGGCCACGAAGCGTTCACTGCCATGCGCGCGCGCGGCGCGCAGGTGACCGACATTGCCGTGCTGGTCGTCGCGGCCGATGATGGCGTTATGCCGCAGACCAAAGAGGCGATCAGCCACGTCAAGGCCGCGCAGGTGCCCATCATCGTGGCGCTCAACAAGATTGACAAGCCCCAGTCCAACCCCGACCGGGTGAAACAAGAGTTGGCGGACAATGGCGTGCTGATCGAAGAGTACGGCGGCGACACCATGTGCGTGCCGGTCTCGGCCAAGTTCCGCCGCGGCATCGGCGATCTGCTGGAGAGCATCTTGCTGGTGGCCGATATCGAGCCGCAGCGGGCCAACCCTGGCGGCGCATCGGTGGGCACCGTGATCGAGGGCCGGTTGGACAAATCGCGCGGGCCGACGGCCACCCTGCTGGTGCAAAATGGAACGCTGCACGTGGGTGACAGCATCGTCACCGGCGAAACATACGCCAAAATCCGCGCCATGTACAGCGACAAGGGCGAGCCGATCACCGAAGCGCCCCCGGCCACCCCAGTGCAAATCCTCGGTCTGGCCGACGTGCCGGTGGCCGGCGACACCTTCAAGGTTGTGGCCGATGACCGCACGGCGCGCGCCATCGTCGCCGAGCGCCAGGCCGACAAACGCGCGGTGGCAGCCGCCACGCCAGCCCCGGCCCGCACCCTGGAAAGCATCTTTGCCCAGGCGCAAGCCGGTCAGGTCAAGGAACTCAATCTCATCCTGAAGGCGGATGTCCAGGGCTCGATTGAGCCCATCGTCAATTCCCTGGAGAAGTTGGGCGACGAGAAGCTCAAGGTCAAGATCTTGCACGCGGCCGCCGGCAATATCAGCGAGTCGGACGTAATGCTGGCCGCAGCCTCTGGCGCGATCATCCTGGGGTTCTCGGTCACTGTGGATGCGGCGACGCAACGCCAGGCCGAGAGCGAAGGGGTCAGCATCCGCCAGTACAACATCATCTACAACATCATCGAGGATATCGAGAAGGCGCTCAAGGGTATGCTGGAGCCGGTCTACCGCGAGGTCATCACCGGTCACGTCGAGGTGCGCGCGGTGTTCAAGGTCAGCAAGGTCGGCAAGATCGCAGGCTCCTATGTGCTCGATGGCGAGGTGAACCGCGGCGCGATGGTGCGGGTGAAACGCGGCGGCCAAGTGATCGCTGAAGACCGCATCTCGAACCTGAAACGCTTCCAGGAAGATGTCGCCGAAGTGAAAACCGGCTATGAGTGCGGCATCAACCTGCACAACTTCAACGATTTCGAGGTGGGGGACATCCTCGAGGCGTACAAGAAGGAACGCGTAAGCTGAGGGATTTACATCATGGTTTCCCATCGCCAACAGCGCATTTCTGAAATGTTGCGGGAAGAGCTCAGCCTGCTGATCACCACCGAGCTGAGCGACCCGCGGCTGGAAGACGCGCTGGTGAATGTCACCGACGTGCGCGTGACGCCCGATCTGCGCAACGCGCGCGTCTACATCGAACACGCCTTGCCGCACGAGGCCACGCGCCCCGTGCTGGAGGCGCTGCGCCACGCGGCAGGCTTCCTGCGGAGCGCCCTGGCCCAGAACCTTAGCTTGCGCTTCGTGCCCGAGCTGAGCTTCCACATTGATACCAGCAGCGAACGGGCGCAGCGCATCGACGCGCTGCTCGATGCCGTCAACCGGACGCCACAGGCCGATCATGCGCCAGCAACGCAAAGTAACGCTGGCTGAGCTGGCGGACCGGTTACGCGGGGCACAGCGGGTGCTGGCCCTGTGCCATGTTGACCCCGACGGGGACGCGATCGGCTCGCTGCTGGGGCTCGGTTGGCTGCTGCGCGCCTTGCCGCAGCCTCCGGCCATCACCCTGGCCTGCGCTGACCCCGTGCCAGCGACCTTGGCCCATCTGCCCGGCGCGGCCGAGATCACGACGGCGCCGCCGCCCGGCCCCTGGGATGTCGTCGTGGCGCTGGATGCCAGCGATGCCGCGCGGCTAGGGCCCATTTTTCAGCCAGCCTCCTGGTCCCCTGCCCCGATCGCCGTGCTAGATCATCACATCACCAACCTGTTTTTCGGCGACCTGAACCACGTTGACCCAGCGTGCGCCGCCACAGCACAGATCTTGGTGGGGCTGGCGGACGTGCTCGCTGTTCCCATCGGCCAGGAGGCCGCGAGCTGCCTGCTCACCGGCATCGTCACCGACACGCTGAGCTTTCGCACCTCCAACACGACGGCTGCGGTGCTGGCTACTGCCGCCCGGCTGGCCGCGGCCGGCGCCAACATCACCGAGATCGCAGACCGCGCGCTCAACCGCCGGCCGCTCAGCGTCATGCGGCTATGGGGACTGGCGCTGCGCCAACTGCACCTGGAGGATGGTGTGGCCTGGACCGAAGTGACCCCAGCGATGCGCGCGGCGGCCGGCGTGACCGACAACGAAAACGGCAGCCTGGTGAGCCACCTGATCACGGCGAATGAGGCGCGCGTGGCGGCAGTGTTCAACCAGCAGCCGGACGGCCAGGTGGAGATCAACTTGCGGTCACGCAAGGGCTATGATGTGGCGCAGATCGCGCTGCGACTGGGCGGGGGCGGCCATCCCCAGGCGGCCGGCTGCACGCTCCCTGGCCCCCTGGCCGCGGCCGAAGCTAAAGTTCTACCGCTGCTCATTGCTATCGCCCGCGGCCGCCTGTAACGCAATCCGCTGGATTGCGCCTGTCCACACGGCAATCCAGCGGATTGCCGCACATATCCGGATTGGACATGAACGGGATCCTGAACATCAACAAACCGGCCGGTTGGACCTCGCACGACGTGGTCGCGTGGGTGCGTAAGGCGCTGAAAGAGAAACGCGTCGGCCACAGTGGCACCTTGGACCCCCTGGCGACCGGCGTGTTGCTCGTCTGTGTGGGCCAAGCCACCCGGGTGGCCGAGTACCTGATGGCCAGCGCAAAGGTCTACCGGGCCGAGGCCGAACTGGGCATCACCACCGACACCTATGACGCGGATGGCGCCGTAGTTGACACGGCCGCGGCGCCCGCGCTGACTGAGGCTGACCTGCGCGCAGCCCTCGCCCGTTTCACCGGCGAAATCATGCAAGCGCCGCCGGCCTACTCCGCCATCAAGCAAGACGGCGTGCCGCTCCACCGCCGCGCGCGTCGCGGCGAGGATGTGCGGCCCGCGCCGCGGCCGGTGCGAATCCACAAGATCGAACTACTGGCATGGACGCCCCCGCGCCTGACCATCGAAGTGACCTGTGACCCCGGCACCTACATCCGCAGCCTGGCGCACGACCTGGGGCAGACCCTGGGCTGCGGCGCGATCTTGACC
>DAOUAT010000356.1:0-3646 GCA_034433275.1 Anaerolineae bacterium | reverse complement strand
GACGGTCAACGCGCTCAACCTGGCCGGCGGCGCGAACCGCTACGTGCTCTCCGGCGGCTCCCCCCTGGCCGTGACCCTGGCCTCCTTTACCGCGGCCGCGACCGCCGACGGCGTGACGCTGGCGTGGGAGACCGTGTCCGAGAGCGACAACGCAGGCTTTAACGTCTACCGCGCCGCGGGAGACCTGACAGGTTTTGCGGAAACCTGTCAGGTCTGCGAGTGGGTCAAGCTGAACCCCGCGCTGATCCCGGCCGCCGCGCCCGGCTCCAGCGAGGGGCACGCGTACACCTGGACCGATACGACCGTCACGCCGGGGACCTACTGGTACATGCTGGAGGACGCCGCGACCGACGGCGCGGCCACGCAGCATCCGCCGATCCAGGTCACCGTGGCCGCGCCCACCGCGGTCGGCCTGGCCGGCCCGTTGGTAGTGACGGCTTCAGCCGTCGAGCTCGCGTGGGCCGGGCTGGCGGCATTGACGCTGGTCGCGCTGGCCGGCACGGGGGCGCGGCGGCGGCGATAACGCGGGATATGACAACGAATCGCCCGGATTGCCCGAATCGGGCCCTACACATTCGGTCAACCCCCCGGGATTCGTTGTCATAGCCCATCATCACCCTCCCAAGAAATCCTATCCCCTTCCCCATTCGCCGTTTTGTCTTTCCCCGTTTTTGTGCTTTAATGCCCACGTTAACCGGCGCGTCCCCCAACCTACGACGCCGCCGGCCCCATCCGTTCCTGCAAAGAAGGAGGAGACCCCGATGCAACGTCGTTTCGCACCCCTGACCCTGTTCGTGCTCCTGACCCTGGCGTGCAGCCTGGTCGCCATCCCGCCGGCCAATGCTGCGCCGATGGCGGCGCCGCTGGCCAACGCCCTGCGCATCAGCCAGGTGTACGGCGGCGGCGGGAACAGCGGCGCACCCTATACCCATGACTATATCGAAATCTTCAACGGCAGCAGTGCAGCGGTCTCGTTGACCGGATTATCCCTGCAGTATGCCAGCGCAACCGGCACGGGCAACTTCGGTGCAAATTCAGGCCAGTTGACCGAGCTGCCAGATGTGCTGCTGCAACCGGGCCAATACTATCTGGTGCAGGAGGCAAGCGGCGCGGTCGGCAGCCCGCTGCCCACACCAGACCTGGTTGACCCGACGCCGATCAACATGAGTGGCACAGCGGGGAAGGTGGCCCTGGTGACGGGCCAACCCTCGTTAGGTTGTAATGGCGGATCTGCACCGTGCTCGCCTGAACAGGCGGCAAGGATCGTTGATCTGGTCGGCTACGGCACCGCAAACTATTTCGAAGGCGCCGGCGCTGCACCAGTGCTGACCAACACGACCGCAGCGCTGCGCGCCGGCGGCGGCTGCACCGACACGGACAGCAACGCGGCCGACTTCACCGCCGGCGCGCCCAACCCACGCAACAGCAGCTCGGCCATCAATTGGTGCGCCGGCCTCAAGATCAACGAGTTCGTGTTCAACCACGTCGGGACCGATAACTACGAGTACGCGGAGGTCTTCGGCGCGCCCAACACGAATTATGCTGCTTTCGCCATCCTGCAGATCGAAGGGGATACTCCATCATCCGGTATCATTGATAGCGTCCACGCTGTGGGCATGACCGATGCCAACGGCTTTTGGTTCACCGGCTACCTGACGAACGTGTTCGAGAACGGCACAGTCACCCTGCTGCTGGTCGAGGGGTTTACAGGCAGCGTGGGCACTGACTTGGATACTGACAACAACGGCCTCTTTGATGTCACCCCCTGGACCCGCGTAGTGGATGATGTGGCTGTCACCGACGGCGGCGTAGGAGATATCACCTACAGCACCACGGTCCTGGCGCCGGGCTTCGGCGGCGATTCGTTCGTCCCCGGCGGCGCCTCCCGCATCCCCGATGGATTTGACACCGATGCTGCCACCGATTGGGTGCGCAACGACTTCGATTTGGCCGGCATCCCCGGTTTCGCGGGGACGCCCGTCTACGGCGAGGCCTATAACACCCCCGGCACGACCAACCTGGCCGTCCCAGCCGGCGACACGGCGCCGTCGGTCGCCAGCACCTATCCCCCGAACGGCGCCACCGACGTGGCGCTGGACGCCAACCTGACCGTCACCTTCAGCGAGGCGGTCAACGTAACCGGGGACTGGTTCTCGCTGGTCTGCACGGTCTCCGGCGCCAAGGTCGCGGCCGTCAGTGGCGGCCCCACAACCTTCACCCTCAACCCGGACGTTGACTTCGTGTATGGCGATGTGTGCACCTTGACCATCTACGCCGCGCAAGTGACCGACCAGGACAGCAACGACCCGCCGGACACCATGGCCGCGGACTACGTCACCTCCTTCACCGCCGTCGCCGGCGATGTGTGCAGCCTGGCGTTTACCCCCGCCCACGCCATCCAGGGCAGCGGGCCGGCTGCAGCCATCACCGGCGCGGTGACCACCCAGGGCGTGGTGGTGGGCGACTACGAGCTGCCGACAGGGTCGGGCCAGATTCGCGGCTTCTACCTGCAAGACCTGAGCGGCGACAGCGACCCGGCCACGTCCGACGGCATCTTCGTCTACAACGGCGGCGTGGACACCGTGGCCGTGGGTCAGGTGGTGCGCGTGACGGGCACGGCCGGCGAGTTCGCGGGCCAGACCCAGATCTCCAGCCCCACCGTGGTCCCCTGCGGCACGGGCAGCGTCACGCCGGTGGACATCACCCTGCCCTTCGCCGGCGCCGACTATCTGGAGCGCTACGAGGGGATGCTGGTGCGCCTGCCGCAGACCCTCTATGTCACCGAGCACTTCCAGCTGGGCCGCTTCGGCCAGGTGGTGCTGACCTCGCGGCCCGACCGCTTGCAGCAGCCGACCAACGTGGCCGCACCGGGCGCTCCGGCATTGGCCCTGCAGGCCGCCAACAACCTGGACCGCATCATCCTCGATGACAACAACAACCTGCAGAACCCCGACCCCATCGTCTTCGGCCGCGGCGGCGTCCCGCTCAGCGCCGCCAACACCTTGCGGGGCGGCGACACCGCGGCCAACATCGTCGGCGTGCTGGTCTATGACTGGGCCGGCAACTCCGCCAGCCCGGCCGCCTATCGCGTGCGCCCCATCGGCGCGCTCAACGGCGGCGTGATTGACTTCCAACCGACCAACCCCCGGCCGGCCGCGCCCGGCGTCACCGGCCGGCTGCGGGTGACCGCGGCCAACGTGTTGAACTACTTCAACACCTTCACCGGCTGCACCCTGGGCGTGGGCGGCGCGGCCACCGATTGCCGCGGCGCGGAGAACACCACTGAGTTCGATCGCCAGTGGATCAAGATCGTCGCAAGCCTGGTGGGCAGCAGCGCGGATGTCATCGGCCTGATGGAGATCGAGAACGACGGCTACGGCTCGGCCAGCGCCATCCAGGACCTGGTGAACAAGCTCAACGCCGCCACCGCGCCAGGCGCCTACGCCTTCATTGATGCCGACGCGGGCGCCGGCCAGGTCAACGCCCTGGGCACGGACGCCATCAAGGTCGGCCTGATCTACAAGCCGGCCAAGGTGACCCCAGTGGGCGCGACCGCCGCGCTCAACACCTCCGCCTTCGTCAACGGCGGTGACAGCGCCCCCCGCAACCGGCCGGCGCTGGCCCAGGCTTTCCAGGAGGTCGCCAC
>DAOUAT010000355.1:0-2670 GCA_034433275.1 Anaerolineae bacterium | reverse complement strand
CAATCGTCGCAGCGGGCTGCGATCTCGCCCGCGCGCGCCACGGCGTCGGGGAAGCGGGCGAAGCGAGCCGCGATCTCGGACGGGGAGAGCCAGTGAGCCTGGGTCGTTGAAGGTGCAACAGCGTTGTAGATGTCCAGATTGACTTCCGGAATCGAGGCTTCAGCCGGTTTGTGTGGATACGGCGAGTGACCGGCTAAAGCCTCGATTCCAGCTTTTGCACTCCTGGATTTGAAGGGGTTCACCACCGGCGCGTCAGCTTCATCCTCAACCTCAACCTCAACCTCATCCTCAATCTCAGCCTCGTCCTCGTGCAGCCGCCGGTTCTCGCGGATCGCGGCCAGCAGCCGCAGCTTGGGCGCGTCATCGGGTGATAGGCAATACACCGGCTGCACCGCGACCGTCGGGATGCCCAGCCGCCGGCCCAGGGCTGTGACCTCCGCGGCGACCGGCTCATCTCCCGGCCCGCGGAGCTCCAGCGCCAGGTGCGCGTTCTCGTCGAAGATCCCGGCCAGCCGGCCCGCGTAAGCCTCCGCCGCAGCCAGGTCGCCCGTGCGCAGGAAACGCTCGATCCACCCCGTCCGGCCGCCGCTGAGGCAGATCAGCCCCTCACGGTGGCTGGCGATGTCCTCCCAGGTCAACCCCTGCGCTGCGAACGCCTCCCGGTCGGGCCGGCCCTGGATCAGGGATGAGAGGCGGCAGAGGGAGCGGTAGCCTGCGGGGTCCGTGGCGAGGAGGACCAGGTGGCCGACCCCTCCCCCAACCCCTCCCCCAACCCCTCCCCCAACCCCTCCCCTGTCAGGGGAGGGGAGCGCATCTCCCCCTTCCCTCGCAGGGAAGGGGGTCGGGGGGTTAGGTTTTACCGTCACCGTCATCCCGATGATCGGCTGGATGCCCGCCGCCTTGCATGCGTGCGCAAAGGCTACCGCGCCGTACAGCGCGTTGGAGTCGGTCAGCGCCAGGTGGGTCATGCTTTCAGTTTGGGCGCGGGCGACCAGCTCAGGCACCGACGCGGTCGCGCCGAGCAGGGTGAAGCGGGAGTGGACTTCGAGATGGGTGAAGGTTGTGCGGTTCATGAGCATCCACTATAGCACAGGATGCGTGCTGGCCGAAAAGCGTCATCAGCGAGCGCAGCGATTCCAAATTTGAGGTGTCACTCTGAGACACTCGATGCCGCGGCGCGCCATGCGTTCCCGCAAGAAACCTTCACCTGTCACTATAGTGAGCGGGTCAACGACTCAAGTCTCGTTGCGGCGAGTGTCCAGCGAAGCATCTCGGCGCCGGGAGTTTCTCAGCAGTCTGAATACACCCCTACTCGTAGCGCAGCGCATCCGCCGGATAGATGCGCGCGGCCTGGAGCGCGGGCAGGATGGTGGTCAGCAGCGAGAAAAGGTACGCGGCCAGGACGATGATCCCGATCTGGCCCCACGGCACGGGCAGGGTGCGGCCGGCCGTGATGACGCTGAATAGTTGGCCGATGATGGCCTGACCCAGCAGGATGCCCGCACCGGTGCCCAGGCCGATGCCTACCAGGGCGATGAAGCTGGCCTCGAGCACGAAGGAGAGCGCGACCATTTCGGGCTGGTAGCCGATGGCCCGCAGCATGCCCACCTGCTGCCGGCGCTCCACCACGCTGCGGGCGCCGATCACGCCAAGCGCAGCGATGCCCACCAGCAGTCCCAGGGCCAGGAAACCCTGGAACAGTTGCAGGATGCCGCGGGTCAACGCCTGCCCCTGGGCCGCGCTGTCCGCGATCACCGTGGCGTCCAGCGCGGAGCTTAGGAAGGCCCGCTCCACTTCCTGGGCAACTTCCCGCACATCCGCGCCCTCGCTCAGCTTGATAAAGAAGGCATCCGGCCGCGCGCCCTCGCCGGTGACGGCGGCTATCGCGGCTATCGCTTTGCTGTTGACGTGGACCGAGTTCATGCTGGCCGTGGTGATGTCCGACAGCACGCCGATCACTTGCACCCGGTGGCTGCGCACCTGGCCGCCCGACTTGTCTCGCAGCTCCAGCCACACCTCCGGCAGATCATCCGCGCGGGTGAAGCCGGTCAGCCGGAAGCTGAGTTCACCCTGTGTGGCCGGCGCATCCTCCTGAGCGCCGGCCTCCGCGGCCAGCCCGCCGAGGGTGGCTGCCAGGCCTTGGTCGCCGCCGCCGGCGCTGGCATAGCTGCGGTCGGGATTGGCCACCAGGAACGGGGTGACGATGGCGACATCGTCGCGCTCCAGCAGCGCCTGCCAGACCGCCGCGTCGTCCGCGAACCCGGCTGCGCGCTGCTGGAAGGTGTAGATCGTGCGGGCCTGGGCCATGAAGCCGGCGTCCATGCCCGTCAGCTCGAGGGCATGCCACGATCCGGCCGGGCCGGGGCCGGCCTGGCGCACATCCAGCGAGCGGTTGACGATGGCCCCCACGGCCGTCACCTGGTCGTGGGGAAAGTCCTGCACCCGGGCCAACTCGCCTGCCAGATCGGTCACCCGGTCGAAGAAGCTGAGTAGGCCAAACGACGTGCGGATGTCGAAGCCGGCGCTGCTCCTGGCGTCCGGCGTGACGACGCTCTCGGTGGCCTGGATGACCACGGACATGAGCACCACGGTGGTGATGATCATGGCGAACATGACCATGGCTAGGCCCGTGCGGAAGCGACTGGTGAGGGGATAGGCGATGGCGGTCTT
>DAOUAT010000354.1:0-4522 GCA_034433275.1 Anaerolineae bacterium | reverse complement strand
TGTCGGCCGCGCCGCGCTCGATCTCGGTCTGGCGACTGGCCTGCTCGCTGTAGGCGTCCACCTCGGCGCGACAGGCCGGCGTGGTCAGCTTGGCCACCAACGGATGCTCAGGGGCTAACACCATAAAGGTGGCGCCCCACAGGGTGTCGGGCCGGGTGGTGAAAACAGTGATCAGGGGACAGGCGTCAGGCGTCAGGCCAGCCCCCTCAGGCGTCCCCTGACTCCTGCCCCCGGACTCCTGACCACTGTCCACTGCAAACTGCACCTCCGCGCCCTCGCTGCGGCCGATCCAGTTGGTTTGCAGCGTGCGGATGCGCTCCGGCCAGTCAATACCATCGTAGCGCAGCAGCTCGTCCGCGTAGGCCGTGATCTTGAAAAACCACTGGTTCAGCTCCTTCTTGATCACAGGCGTGCCGCAGCGCTCGCAGTGGCGATCGTCCCCCCACACCTGTTCGCGCGCCAGGGTGGTGTTGCACTGCGGGCAAAAATCCACTGGCGAATACTTGCGATAGGCCAGGCCGTGGTCGTACAGCTTCAAGAAGAACCACTGGGTCCACTTGTAATATTCGGGCAGGCACGTCACCGCCTCGTGATCCCAGGCCCACATCGCGCCCATGCTGCGCAGTTGGCCGCGCATCCGTTCGACGTTGGCCATGGTCCACGTGTGGGGATGGACGCCGTGCTTGATGGCCGCGTTTTCCGCGGGGAGACCGAACGCATCAAATCCGATGGGGAAGAAGACGTTGTGCCCCTTCATGCGTATGTAACGCGCGGCCGCGTCCGATGGCGTCATCGCGTACCAGTGCCCGATGTGCAGGTCGCCCGACGGGTAGGGGAGCATGGTCAGGAAGTAAAATTTGGGGTGCGTCGGGTCCTGCCGGGTGTCGTACAGGCCCTCAGCGGCCCACTGCCCTTGCCACTTGGGTTCGATCTCTTGCGGAATGTATCTATCAGCCATTATGTCACCTCCCCGGAAAAACAGAAATCCCCCTCGCCTCTCGAACAGGGACGAAGGGGACTCCGCGGTACCACCCTGGTTGCCGGTAGTGGACCTGAGGGGATTCGAACCCCTTACCTCTTGAATGCCATTCAAGCGCTCTCCCAATTGAGCTACAGGCCCAGATGCTTGCCGACCTCTTGGCGTGTGCGATAACGGGCATACCCGGCACGGACTACTGGCTTTCGCCCGTGCAGCTCCCGGACGAGTTCAGCCTTTACTAAAGAGGCGGGTCTCGAACCGCCTGCGGGGATTCCACCGTTCCCTGCTCTCTGCGAAACTGGCCTACTACTTCCGTTCGACGCTGGTTATTCAATTTTGGGGCCACCCACTTGTTGCTGCGGGCTTCCCAGGTGGAGCTGAGGGGACTCGAACCCCTTGCCTCTACAGTGCGATTGTAGCGCTCTCCCAGATGAGCTACAGCCCCGCGGGTAAATGGTAGTATACGCAGGATGGGCGTCAGTGTCAAATAAGTGCCCTTGCGACTCAGTGCGCGTCAGTTTGACGTTAGCCCGAATTCGCGATATTGTAGCGCCTGCACGTTCATTTCCATCATTCCTCGGAGGCGCTATGGGTTTCGTGATGTTGCTCCACAGCTACGGACGTTGGGTGCTACTCGTTGTCGCGGCCGTGATCACGTTGAAAGCGTTGGTCGGTTGGCTGGGCAAGCAGCCGTGGCGCAAGCTGGATGATCAGCTTGGCCTGGCTTATACGATCGTGATGGACATCCAGTTCCTGTTGGGCCTGATCGTCTGGTTGTTCGGCTCGACAGGGGTGCGCATGTTGGCGAACGCGATGGGCAACGCTTACGGCCGCTTCATCGCGATGGAACATGGCCTGTTGATCGTGATCGCGTTGGTTCTGGCGCACATGGGACGGGCGCGAACAAAGAAGGCCACTTCGGATGCCATCAAACAACGCACAGCAGTGATTTTCTACGGCCTCAGCTTTCTGTTTGTGGCGCTGGTCTTTGTGATGGAGGCCATGGTTCGCTGAGACCTGGCAAATCGGAACTCGTTCCCATTGCCCATCATGAGAGACAGCTTTGGTCTTTGAGAATTACTACATCTACAAAGCCGCGATTTGGCTGGCAGCACACCTGCCGCGCGGCTTTATGTATTTCCTGGCCGGCTTCCTGGCTGAGCTGAACTTCCTCTTCAACGCGCGCTCCCGCCGCGGGGTGTACGCCAATCAGGCGCACGTATTGCCCAGGAGGACGGGCGCCTTCACGCGCTGGCGCACCGCGCGCTCGGTCTTTCGCCATTTCGCGTACGCGATCCTGGATTTTTTCTACATCCCGCGCTTAACCCAGGACAACCTCAACGACTTCCTGGCCGATATCCGGGGGTGGGAGCATGTGCAGGCTGCGGTGGCGGCCGGTTGCGGCGGCATCTTCGTGACCGCGCACCTGGGCAGCTGGGAGTTAGGCGGGGCGTGCATGGGCCTGGTGGGTGTGCCGTTGACGGTGGCTGCGCTGTCGCACAAGGACAAGCGCATAGATGACATCTTCCTGCGCAACCGGACAGCCGGCCAGATGGAGGTGGTTCCCCTGGGTGGCGCCATGGCAAAGCTGGAAAACGCCCTGACGCGCGGCCGTTTCATCGCCCTGGTCTCCGACCGCGATGTGAAAGGTACCGGGTTGCGGCTGCCGTTCTTCGGCGACCCGACCCGCGTGCCCAGCGGCCATGCCCGGTTAGCGCTCCGCACCGGCGCCTGGATCCTGCCCGCCATCGCCTATCGCCAGCATGACTGGCGCATCGTCATCGAGATCCACGCGCCAATCATTCCTGATCCTGCACGCGACACTGAGGAAACCCTGACGCAACGCAGCCTGAACGCGTTGGAAGGCTTCATCCGAGAGCATCCGGGGCAGTGGCTGTCGTTCTTCGACCTGTGGAGCGAGACGGAGCTGCCGGTGGCGTGAGAAGTATGGGAGGGGTGGAGTGTGGGTGTGTCGAAACGGAACGCGGCCAACTCCCATACCCCCATACCCCTCATCCCCGCAACGCGTCGATCTGCGTCAGCACGGCTGCGCGGCTGGTCCCGCCGGTGACATCCCGCTGCTCCACTGAGCGCTCGAAATCCCACACGGCGGCCATGTCGGCGGTGAAGTGCGGGCTGATGGCCTGGAGTTCGGCCAGCGGCACGGCGCGCAGGGGGCAGCCCAATTCCTCGGCGCGGCGGACGACCCGGCCCACCAGGTGATGGCTCTGCCGGAACGGCACGCCCGCGCGCACCAGGCTATCGGCCAGGTCGGTGGCCAGCAGTTCATCGCCCAGCGCGGCGGCCATCCGGTCGGGGTGGATGGTGAGGGTTTCCAACACACCCTGGGCCACGGGCAGCGCCAGGCGCAGCGTGTCCACCGCGTCGAACAGCGGCTCCTTGTCCTCTTGCAGGTCCTTGTCGTACGCGCTGGGCAGCCCCTTCAAGATCACCAGCAACCCCGCCAGCCCGCCGACCAGCCGGCCAGCCTTGCCCCGCAGCAACTCCAACGCATCGGGATTCTTTTTCTGCGGCATCAGGCTGGAGCCGGTGCTGTACGCGTCGGCCAACGTCACATAGCCGAACTCGCGACTGCTCCACAGGATCAGATCCTCGGCCCAGCGGCTCAGGTGGACGCCGGTCAGGCTGGCCCAGAACAGGAACTCGGCCACGAAATCTCGATCGCTCACGGCATCTATGCTGTTGGGGCTGACTGCGGCGAAGCCCAGGTCGGCCGCCAGCGTCGCTCGGTCAATGGCGAAAGGGCAGCCAGCCAGCGCGCCCGCGCCCAGCGGCGATACGTCCACGCGGTGCAGGAGGTCGCCCAGCCGTTCCAGGTCGCGCTGCCAGGCCCAGGCATGGCTCAGCAGCCAATGGCTCCACCGCACCGGCTGCGCAGGCTGGACATGGGTGTAGCCGGGCATGAGCACGTCAATCTCGGCCTCAGCGCGATCGGCCGCGGCGTGGATGAGGTTGGAGAGGAGAAGTTGGAGGTTAGAGGTTGGAGGTTGGAGGCTGGAGGCTGACGCCTGCCCCCTGATCTCCGCCTTCAACCACAGCCGCACGTCGGTCGCCACCTGGTCGTTGCGGCTGCGGCCGGTGTGCAGCTTGCCCGCGGCCGGGCCGATGCGCTCGGTCAGCCGGCGCTCGACGTAGCTGTGGATGTCCTCGTCGGTCGCGCCTGCGAACGCGGCCTGCGGGTCGCCCGCGATCTCGGCCCGCAGGACTTCCAGGCCGGCCACGATCTGGTCCCGTTCGTCCTCGGTCAACAGCCCGGCGGCAGCGATGGCACGCGCCCAGGCGGCCGAGCCGGCGATGTCCGCGTCCCACAGCCGCCAATCGAACGGCAGCGACGCGTTGAAACGGGCCATCAGGGGGTCGTTAGCAGCCGCGAAACGGCCGCCCCAAAGCGCACACATATGTTACCTCGGAGGTCATTATTTGACCCGATGCAGCTTTTCCAGCTTGATGCGGCTCTGAAGCAGATCGAACTCGGGATCGCCAGAGACGAGCGTGGCATTCGCGTGGTCAGCCAGGGCGGCA
>DAOUAT010000353.1:0-3595 GCA_034433275.1 Anaerolineae bacterium | reverse complement strand
GCCGGTAGATGGGCCGATCGGTGTACACGTAGCCGACATACGGCTGCGCCTCCGCGCCGCCCATCAGGTTGAAGTCCCACGAGCTGATGCCGTTCTGCCAGTTGGTGGACGCCACGCCGAAGCCGCCGGCCGCGGTGGTCGCGACCGCCAGCAGCGGGTTCCACGTCTGGCGCGTCTCCGCCAACTTCACGATCGCGATGCCATCGGCATTGGTGGTCGCGCTCAGATCGTTGTTCATGTTATCGCTGAAGCGGACCGTCGCGCCGGATACGGGCAGCCCGGTTTTCAGGTCGGTGACCCAGGCCAGCGCCTCGTCGCTGCTGGCCTTGAGCGTCACGTTGAGGTCGGTGCGCACCAGGAGCTGGCCCCGTGGCAACACGCCGCCCAGCTCCAGCCAGTAGATGCCTGCCGGCAGCGCTTCGCCGGTCGCGTCCACCAGCGGTTCGCGCATGAAGCCGACGGTGTTGCGCGCCGCGGTGGCGGTTCGCGCCCACTCGCGCACGCGCGCCTCGGGCTTGGGCCGGTATTTGTCCCAGGCCGACCAGTACTCGCCGCCCGTCACGCTGATGAACTGGTCCACGGTAACGCCGTATAGGTCGAACCGCACCTCCGGCATGTTGCGGTAGGTCACCACGGCCTGGGTGGCAGTGTATGCGTTGTAGGTGGCGACCTGGTTCTGCTCGTTGAGATAGAGCATTGGCTGCAGGTCGCCGGTGCGGAAGCGGATCACGGTGTCTTGCCCCAGGGTGTTGCCGTACAGGTCGGCCACCTTGCCGGACAGCGTGACCGTGTAGGCGGTGGCCGGGAGCTTGACGAAATCGAGATACAGGTAGTTCTCGTACTCGTTGTAGTAGGTGTAAACCCGGGTCGGCTTGGGCAAGATGGTGACGGTGCCGCTGATGAAGCTGGCCGGGTTCATCGGCCCGGCGAAGTCGAAGCGCGCCGTGTTATCGGGCGCGTAACCCTGCTGGCCGTCACGGGGGGTGGTGCGGGTGATCTTGGGCAGCGGGACGGTCTGGAACGTGAACTGCCGGCTGCCGGTGTCCCGCAGCGTGCCCTCGCCCGTCGCGGCCTGCGCGGTCAGCGCGACCGCGGCCTTGTAGCGCGCGCCCATCTTCAGCGCGGCTGCCGGTTTGAAGCCCAGCTCCGCGCCATCGGTGCTCCAGTTGAAGGTCCCGGCGATCGCTGCGCCGCTCTCGTCGGTCAGCGAAAAGGCCGCCTCGGTGTTGGGTCGGTCCATGGGCATGGAGAAGGTGACCGAGATCGGCTTCTCGATGCGCACGTTGAGCGTGCTCTCGGGGAACCAGCGCAGCAACACGGGGTCACTGGTGCGGAAGGTGAAGGTGTGGGGCAGGGCTAGCACGCCGCCTGTGGTGTCCTCCAGCCCCGCAACGACGGTGACGGTGTAGGTCTGCGAGGCGCCGAGGCCGGGAGCGGGCGTGAAGCGGTAGAGGCTGGTGTTGATCCACTCGCCCGCACCGGCCACCGTCGGGGTGATGATCAGCGGCTTGGGCAGGCTTGCTTGCTCATCTATGCCAACCAGGGGCACGACGGGCCGGTTGAAGGCGATCATGATAGCGCTGTCCACCGGCACGCCGGCCGCCTCGTCAGCGGGCTGGGTGCTGGTGACTTCCAGGAAGCCGACGGTCTTGAACTTGAATGCCACCGGCTGCAGCAGGCGCAGCCCGCTGGCGCTGGCTGCGCTGGCGGCCAGCGTGATGCGGTATTCCAGCCCGCGCTCCAAGCGCTCGGTCGGCGTGAAGGTGAGCAGGTTGCCCTTCACCTTGATATCGCCCGGCACTGGCGGCTCGATCGCGAATGCGCTGCTGGTGCTGGCCGGGTCCATCGGCTGATCGAAGGTGACCAGCACTGGCGCGGCGACGAACTGCTCTTCACCCCGATCGGGCGTGATGCTGACCACGGTGGGTGGCAGCGGCGCACGCGTCGGCGTCGGGGCAGGGGCCTGCGTCGGCGCGGCCGGCTGGGTGCTCCGTTGCGTGCTGGCGGGCGCGGCCGGCCGCGCGGTTGCGCCGGTAGAAGCCGGCTGGGTCGGCGCTATCGGCGTCCCCGCCGGTGCGCAGGCGGCCAAGGTGAGAAATACAACGACGGTGATGATGGACAATACTCGTTGGTGACGCATGGGTGCCTCCATGGTTGATTGCAGATTGAGTTACCAGGGAACTGTTGGGAACTCACGGGATTCAGGGAACTTTGGGACCGCACGGAACTCAGGGAACTTTGGGAACCATGGGAACTCCTTGACGCCAGGCCGGCAACTTTTCCGGTTCCGATAAAAGAGAAGACGCCAAGCCCTCCGCCAAAGTTCCGCCCCTTCCCCGCTTTCCCTCAGTTCCTCTCCTTTCCCTGTTCCCTCACTTCCTCAAGTTCCCTTAGTTCCTCAACTCTCAAGTTCCCTCAATTCCCAAGTTCCCAAGTTTCCTCAGTTCCATTTTATTCCACAAACACCACCACTTCCTCGCTGTGCTCGGCGCGGCCATCGGCCGAGATGGCGACGGCTTGAAAGGTGTGGCGGCCGGGTTGCAGGCGCCACCAGGCCGTATAGTCTGGACCGGTCACATCGGCCAGGGGGCGGCCATCCACCAGCAGGGTCACGTTTGAGACCGACAGCCCGGCCACCAGCGCGGTCACCGGCGCGGCCTGCGCGCTCAATGGCAGCCCCGGATCGATCCGGTATCTGCGGCGCGGGTCAGGGCTGGTGAGTTGGAGGTTGGAGGTTGGAGGTTGGAAGTTGGAGGTTGGAGCCTCCGACCTGCCATCTGCCATCTGCCACGCGCCATCTGCCACCCGAAGGGGCCACCCGCCATCGGCCAGTTGCGGGATGGCGTTGGCGCGGGCCCAGGCCTGGTATTCGGCCGGGAGCTGCCAGATCGTGTGCATCGCGATGGCGCTGGGCGGCGTCGTAGCGTCGGCCGGCCGGCCGGTGCGCACGTCAACGGGCACGCGCAGGTGCGCGCGGTCAACTTCGGTTGGCTCTGTGCCCGCGATGAACCACTCCAGGCGGCGGTGGGGGCAGGGGATGATTTCCGATTGCGGATTGCGGATTTCGGATTGACGTGATGAAGCTATCGGGAGCGTATCGAATCCGCAATTCGCACTTGACAATCCGCAATCCGGCAGCAGCCCGGAGTCGGCGCACACCTCCACCTGGGCCAGGCCATCGGGTACGGGGAAGGGGGTGGCCGGGGTGTCCCGTAGCACCGCCAGCATAAAGTCGCGCCAGATGGGGCCGGCGCCGCTGATGCCGCTGACATCCTTCATGGGCGTGTTGTCCGCGTTGCCCACCCAAACGCCTGTGACCAGCTCCGGCGTGTAGCCCACCGTCCAGTTGTCGCGCCAATCGCTGGTGGTGCCGGTCTTGGCCGCGGCCGGCCGGCCCAGCTCCAGCACATTCCCCGCGCCAAACGCCGGCAGCCGCGCGTTGTTGTCGCTGAGGATATCGCTGATCAGGAACGCGACGCGAGGGTCGAGAGGTGAATGTGGAATGTCGAATGTGGAATGTGGAATGTCGAATGTGGAATGTGGAATGTCGAATGTGGAATGTGCAATGTCGAATGTGGAATGTGCAATGTCGAAT
>DAOUAT010000352.1:0-1579 GCA_034433275.1 Anaerolineae bacterium | reverse complement strand
AGGGGAGTGTGGCTCCCCCTTCCCTCGCAGGGAAGGGGGCCGGGGGGTTAGGTGGCACCATCGAATTCTTCCCCGAAGAGGGCAAATACCACCTCGACGGCCACCGCGCGTGCAACGTGGTCTGGGATCCGCCGGCGACGCGCGCCCACCGCGGGGTGTGCCCGGTCTGCGGCAAGCCCGTGACGGTCGGCGTGATGCACCGCGTCGAAGAGCTGGCCGACCGGCCGACGGGCGTCCGCCCCGCGCACGCCGCGCCCTTCACCAGCTTGATCCCGCTGCCGGAGGTGCTGGGCGAGATGTATGGCGTAGGCGCAGGCTCCAAGCAGGTGGGGGCAGAATACATGAAGCTGCTGGCCCGCCTCGGCCCGGAGCTGGCGATCCTGCGCGAGACGCCCCTGGCCGACATCACCGCCGCGGGCGGCGAACGCCTGGCCGAAGCCATCGGCCGCATGCGCCGCGGCGAGGTCGTCGCGCAGCCCGGCTACGACGGCGAGTACGGCGTGATTCGCGTCTTCGGCGGCGAGCGCGTGTCGGAGACGCAGATTGGGCTGTTTGGGGAGGAGATAGGGGACAGGGGTCAGGTGTCAAGAGACAGGAGGCAGGAGACAGGCGTCAGTGAGCCCTCTACCGATTTGTTCGCCGTCGCTGAAGCACCCATGCCATACACGCCAGCCGCCGCTACACACCACGCATCACGCATCACGCATCACGTTTCACGCACCACGTCCGACCTCAACCCCGAACAGCGCGCCGCCATCCTCTGCACCGACGCGCCGCTGGCGATCATCGCGGGGCCGGGCACGGGCAAGACGCGCACGCTGACCGCCCGCATCGCGCACCTGATCCAGGCGCAGGGGGTCGCGCCAGAGGCCGTGCTGGCGATCACCTTCACCAACAAGGCCGCGGGGGAGATGCGGGAACGGCTGGAGGATCTGTTGGGCGCGGATGTGGCGGGCCGCGTCACCATCAAGACGTTTCACGCGTTCGGCGCCATGCTGCTGCGGCAATATGCCGACCGGCTGGGCCTCAGCCCACAGTTCGTGATCTTGGGCGAAGAGGATCGGCTGGCGCTGCTGCGGCAGGCGTGCCCTGAGCTCAAGGCGGCGGAGGCGGAAGCCGCGCTGGCCGAGATTTCCGCCGCAAAGAACTCTGGAATCGAGCCTGTGCGCAGCCCCCTTTCAGGGTTAGGCGGTCTCTCTGTTGCTACGATCAGACCGGCTGAAGCCTCGACTCCAGACAATGAGCGATACCTGCGCTATGACGCCGCGCTCCGCGCCGGCGACGCGGTGGACTTCGATGACCTGATCCTTCTCCCCATCCGACTACTGGAAGAGCACCTCGACGTGCTCGCCACAACCCAGGCGCGCTACCGCTGGATCTCGGTGGATGAGTACCAGGACGTGAACGCCGTGCAGTATCGGTTGCTGCGGTTGTTGACGGCCACACCTACCCCCCTGCCCCCTCCCTCGCAGGGAGGGGGGGATGCGTCACCCCCCTCGCCTGGTAGGAGAGGGGGGCAGGGGGGTGAGGTCAACCTCTGCGTCATCGGCGACCCTGACCAGGCGATCTATGGCTTCCG
>DAOUAT010000351.1:0-7496 GCA_034433275.1 Anaerolineae bacterium | reverse complement strand
ACACCTTCCTGGACAACGCCTCGAGCGCGATCTATGCGCCGTTGGCGAACAACGCGCAATCCATCACGCTGAGCGGCAACACGGCCAGCGGCAACCCCAACGGCAACGCCTTCGTGGTGGCGGGCACGATCGGCGGGAACGTGACATGGGACGGGGATGACAACTTCCCGTTTGAGGCGTGGGAAGACCTGACGGTGAACGCGGGGGCGCGGCTGACGTTGGCTCCGCGCACAGTGCTGAAGTTCCACGATTGGTACGACACGCTGTTCGTGAACGGCACATTGATCGCGGACGCCGATGCGGCTAATCCCATCTACTTCACATCGTTCAGGGACGACGCGGTCGGCGGCGACACCAACAATGATGGCAGCGCTACGGCGCCTGGGCCGGACAACTGGGACAGCGTGCGCTTCGCTGGCAGCAGCACGGGCAGCGTTATGGATTACACCGTGGTGCGCTACGGCGGCGGGCAAAACGCCGAGAACGTCTGGACTGAGAGCGCCGGCTTGAAGTTGACCAACAGCACCCTCGCGTTCTCCCAGGACATCGGCCTCTCGGTGCGCGCTGCGGCGCCGACCCTGACCGGCAACACGTTCACGGGCAATGTTCGTGGGATCTACACATATGAGGGCGCCAGCCCCGTCCTGCGCAGCAACCGCATCGCCGGCAACCGCGATTGGGGCCTGCAGAATGTCAGCCCCGGCGTGGTCGTTGATGCGCAGCAGAACTGGTGGGGCAGCCCCACCGGCCCGTATGATCCTTCCGATGATCGCGCTGCGGGCGGCCTGTACAACCCCGGCGGAAAGGGTGATAAGGTCTCCGACCGGGTTGACTACGATCCCTGGCAGCGCATCACCGGCCTGCGCTACGGCGTGACCATCAGCACCGGCAGCAACCCGGCACAGGCGATCCGCTACGGCTACGATGCGCTGAACCGCCTCGTGAGCCTCACCGCCAGCGGCCCTGCCAGCTTCGTGCAGCAGTACACCTATGACGCCGCGAGCCGCCTGACCGCCTCGGGGCCTGCCAGCGGCCAGCCGGGCGTGCAGACCGTCTTCACCTACGATGCGGCCAACCGCATCACCCGTATGTCCAACCGCAACCCCTCAGGCAGCGTGACCTTCAACGACCTGCAATATACCTACGACAAGATCGGCAACGTGCGGTCGGTGGTTGATAGCAGCGGTGCGACCTCCTACACCTATGATGCGTTGTATCAACTCACCGGCGTCGCCGGGCCCGGGCTCAGCGAGAGTTACACTTACGACGCGGCTGGCAACCGCTTGACGAAGGGCAGCGTGAGCTACACCTACGACACGGCTAACCAGATCATCTCTTCCAGCGACGGCACGACTTACACCTACGATGCGGCCGGCAACCTGCGCACCCGGGTCAAGACGGGGCAGACGACGACCCTCACCTGGGATGCCAACGAGCGGCTGACGCGCATTGACTTCCCCGACGCCACCTACGCGGCCTACACCTATGACGACCTGGGGCATCGCGTCAGCAAGCGCGACCGGGCCGGGGCGATGACTTACTACGTCTACGATGGCATGAACCTGGCCCAGGAGGTCAATGCCAGCGGCGGGGTGATCGCAAGCTACCTCCATGACCGCCTGGATCGGCCGCTCAGCATGGTGCGCGGTGGCGTCACCTACTACTACCTGTTCGACCGCCTGGGCAACGTGGTCGGGCTGACGGACGGCGCGGGGGCGCTGGTGGCCAGCTATCGTTACGATCCGTGGGGCAACATCATCGCCACCGGCGGCAGCAACCCGACCCTGGCCAATCCTTTCCGGTTCCTGGGGCGGGAGTGGGATGCGGAGAGCGGGCTTTACTATCTGCGGGCGCGCTACTACGACCCCGCGGCCGGCCGTTTCATCAGCCGCGACCCAGTGGCAGGCCGTCTGACCTCTCCGCGGAGCCTGAATCCCTATCTCTACGCGCTGAACAACCCCACCACCCTCGCTGACCGCAGCGGCGAACTCGTGGTTGAGGCTGTGGTTGCCGGCACGCTGGTCGTTGTTTTCATTGGTGGGACGATCTATGTGTTGAGCGGCATGGGGGGTAGGGCGCGCACCGACGTGGAAGGCGTCCGGGTCATTAATTGGCACAGCGAGGAGGGGCAGCAGTTCGTCAAATCGGTGGAGCTCGTCGGCGTCACCGGGGGCATGGTGCAGCAAGGGATCCCCGGCCCCAGCTCCGAGGTGACCAGCGGGCTGGAGGCAGCCAAGATCGCTCCGACGGGCGCAGAGAAACTGACCGTGCAGATGGAGTCCACACTGATCGGCGCGGCGCAAGCAGGCGCGGATATGGAAGCGCCGCAGGCCTCGGCGAATAACGAGTGCCAGGCGCCTCAGAAACCGCCCCCCGAGAGCTTCAGCCGGCGCACGCTTCGGTGGCTGGGGGAGAAGTTCACGAATTTCGGTCAGGCGTTGTACAACATCCTGGATTGAGCATGAGAGTCAGGACGCTTGCCCTGGTTCTTGCCGCGGCGGCCCTGCTGGCCGTGCTGCTCCTGGGCTTCTGGCCGCACCACGTCCGGGGCGTCGTCGTGGATGCGGCCGGCCCGGTGGCCGGCGCGACCGTGCAACTGCGCGCAACAACGGTTTCGACGGTCACCGACGCTGAAGGCCGGTTTGTCCTGCCGGCCCGCGGCTACGCGCCCCATCGCATCGTTGCGGCATGGAAGGCAGGCTACTACGTGGCCGGCGTAGATCTCAGCGTCGCCGAGCCGTTCGGCCGGCTGGCGCTGCTGACCGAGGCCACGCGCGGGGTCACGCTGACGCTGGCGCCTTACTCCCAGGATGACGACCCGACTTATGCCTGGCTCACCTCACATGCCGACCCGCTCGTGGCAGGGGGGTGTGCGCACTGTCATCTCAACTACGACGAGTGGCGACGCGACGCGCACGCATCGTCGGCAGTCAACCCGGTCTTTCTGTCGGTCTACAACGGCGCCGGGGCGGATGGTCAGGCAGGTGTCGCGCCCGGTTTCCGGCTGGATGCGCCGGCAGATGCCGGCAACTGCGCCGCGTGTCACGTCCCGGCCGTGGCCCTGGCGCACCCTGAGGACCCTGACCCGAATCGTGCCACCGGCGTTGCAGCCGAGGGGGTATTTTGCGACTTCTGCCATAAGATCGGGGATGTGAGCCTGGATGCAGCGACCGGCTTGCCCCACCAGAGTGCAGCGGGTGTTGCCTCCTACAAGCTCCACCGCCCGGCAGCCGGCACGCAGATCTTCCTCGGCCCCCTCACCGACACCACAAGCGGCACCGCCAGCAATCTGGCGCTGGAGCGGAAAAGCGCGTTCTGCGCGCCGTGTCACAGCGGCGGTTGGTGGGGCGTGTCCGCTTACGCGTCCTACGATGAGTGGCTGGCCAGCCCCTACGCGACTGCCGGCATCGAGTGCCAGGATTGCCACATGCAGGCAGAGCCGGAGGTGTTGCGAGTCACCCCCGCGTGCGCCCCGGAGAAGTCCGAGAGCGCACTGGCGGACGTGGCCTGCCGTTTGAAGGGCTGCACCGAGTGCCACTTCCGGCCGGGCGCCGATACACCAGAGACGTCACTGGCAGCCACGACCCTGATCGGCGATCGGCCTGCCGGCTCGGTTCACTCACATCTGATGGCTGGCAGCCGCGATGAGGCATTCCTGCGCACGGCGGTCGCGATGACGGTCACTGCGACTCAGGGGCCAGACGGCGTGCGGGTTGATGTGGCCATCACCAACACCGGGACTGGACATCATGTGCCCAGCGACTCGCCTATGCGTAACCTGGTCCTGTTGGTGGTCGCGCGCGGTGCGGCTGGCAACACGCTGCCCTACCTGGGCCAGCAGGTGACGCCGGCCTGGGCGGGCGAGGGGCCGGTGGCCGCAGGCAATTACGCGGGCCTGCCGGGCAAAGGGTTTGCCAAGGTCCTGGAAGATTGGGAGGGGAACGCGCCCGCGCCCCAGTGGCGCAACGGCATCCATGTGCTCTACGACAACCGGATCGCCGCCGGGGCGACCGATCGCTCTGTCTACCCGTTCGCACTGCCGTCCGGCGGCGAGATGGCGTCGGTGGAGGTCAGGCTGCTTTTCCGCCGCGCCTTCAAACCCTGGATCGACGTCAAGGGCTGGGGTTTGCCGGACCTGACCATGGCCGAAGCTGCCGTGGCTGCGACGCCGGCCGCCGCTCCGGTGTTGATCGATCTGCCGGATCCGGTCGATCCGGGCTACTTCCGGCCAGCCCGCGCGACCACCACGCTGGCTGCGCCCGTGTCTTCGGTCGCGTTCCCGCGGCCCGCGTCGTGCGTCGCTTGCCACGCGGTCCCGACCGCCGGCTGGACCGGTTCGGGCCATGCGGAGGCCGCCGCGTCGCCGCTGTATCGCGCCTGGTACAAGGCCGCGGGCCAGGACAGCCAGGGCCGGATGGGCCGCTTTTGCGCCGGCTGCCATGCCCCGATCGGCCTGCTCAGCGGCCAGATCCGCTCGCGCTGGGCCTGGGCCGGCATCGAGCATTACCCACTGGATGACGCGGCGCGTGAGGGCGTGACGTGCGCCGTCTGCCACGGGATCACCGAGACGGCGGAAACAGGCGATGGAGGGTATGTCATCAATCCGGCCAGGAGCGCCCCGTCGGCCGGCGCGGCGGATGTCCACGCGGGATTCACCAGCGGACTGGGCGCTGCGACGGCGCAATCCCGGTTCTGCGCCGCATGCCACGAGGCGACCAATCCCGCCACCGGTCTGCCGGTGATGACGACCTTCAGCGAGTGGCAAGCGTGGGCGAGCAGCCTGGCTGAGGGGCGGGCCCCAGCCTGCCAGGACTGCCATTTCGCGGCCGGCCGGCACGGCCAATTGACGCCCGCGGACCTGGCCGGGGCCGCGCAGGTGGCGGTGCTGCCGGCGACCTTCACGCCGGGCCAGGAGCTTGCGTTGGCGGTGCGCGTGTCGAACATCGGCGCGGGCCATGCCTTGCCAACCGGGGTGGCTGAGCTGCGCCAGGTCTGGCTGGCGCTGGAGGTGACCGATGCGTCCGGCCGCACGGTCTTCCGCTCGGGCGAGACGGATCAGTACGGCGATCCGCTGCCGGGCGCAGTGACCTATGGCGTGCAGTGGCGGGATGGGGCAGGCAACCCAACCGACCGGCTGTGGGATGCGGTCGAGGTGCTGCGCGACCAGCGCATCCCGGCCGGCGGGTCGGTGGTCGAGACGTACCGCTTTTCTGTGCCCAAGGACAGCGCAGGGCCGCTGCAAGTTCGTGCGGCCCTCAACTATCGTCGCGTGTCCGGCTACCTCAGCTCGCTTATGACGATCTACCTGGGCGAGGCAGTGTCATCCGCCTCAATCGTGACGTTGGCTGTTGGGGAAGCCAGTCTGTCCGCTGTGGGCCGCTGAAGCAACCCAGGAGCATGTCGTGCCAGGCCCAGACCCTGAGCCCGTTTCGTCTCGCCGCGGCGGCGTGGCATCACCTGATCGCGATCTCCTCCACCAACAGGATGCTGTCGCCGGTTGCGTCGGTGTGATAGGTGACGCGGCGGCCCTGCACGTCCAACACGATCTTGTACCCCGGCGTCAGCACCTGCGCGCAGACCAGGTTGGGGATCTGCACCCCCAGGCAGGCGTCCGGCCAATCCACAGCCCTGACTGAGATGACCTGCACCGCATCGGCGCTGATGCCCAGCTGGCCCGCGACCAGGTCGCGCAGGAGGGTGACTACGGCCGGCTCTTCGGTGATCATCGGCGCAGCGCGCACCTGCAGGCCGCTCTCATCGGTGTGGAACACGTAGCGCGTGTCGTTCGCCTCGACCACGACGCGGTAGCCCGGCGCCAGTGCCTGCGTACACAGCTCATCGGGCTGGGCCACGCCCAAGCAACCGTCCGGCCACGTCATCGGCTCGACCGACACCGCCTGCACCAGGTCCAGCTCCAGGCCCAGCGCCACGGCCAGGGCCGTGCGCGCGGCCAACACGGCCGGCGGTTCGCCGGGGCCGGCCTGGTCAGCGGGGGCCACCACAGCGGCCATGCCCGCTCGGTCGGTGCGCACCTCGTACTGTTGGCCGTCCGCCTCCAGGATGATGCGGTAGCCGGGCACGATGGCTTGTGTACACATCACACCGGGCTGGCTCACACCCAGGCAGCCATCGGGCCAGTCCACCGGCTCTGAGGAGATCAGTTTGATCTCGGCCGGTGCGCTGCCGAGCTGCGCGGCCAGGGCCGCGATCGCGCGCTGCGCGGGCGGCCAGGGGGTCGGCGCCGGGCGTTCGGGGGTCGGCGGGTTCGGCTCCGGGGTTGCTGTCTCGGTCGCCACGGGCGCGGGCAGGCCAGGCTGCGCCGGCAACGGTGCGCAGGCCGCAGCGCCCACGGCCAAGATCAGCAGCAGGGCGGGCAGGGTTGCCCGGAAAGTCAGTTTGTGGATCGTCATGGTCAACTCCTTTATGCGTTGGACGCCGGGGCTTGCCCCGGAACGCAGCAAGCTGCGACGTCCTCCTATGGGGTGGACGCCGGGCCAGCGCAAAGGTTCCCATTGCCGGCCAATGATGGTATAATCTGCGCACTAATTTGCTTTGTGTAGGCCAATCATACCACAAATTCGTTATTTCCAGGAGGACTCATGAACATCGCGATCATCACCGACACCGACGCCAGCCTGCCCGCCGACGTGGCAGCCCGCTACGGCATCCAGCAAGTCCCCATCAACGTCCACTTCGGCGACGAGGTCCTGGCGACCGGCGTGGACATTGACGATGTGCGGCTGTTCGCGCGCATTGACCGGGAGGGCAAGCTGCCGACCACCTCGGCGCCCAGCCCCGGCCAGTTTTTGCAGGCCTACGAGGCCGCGTTCGCCGCGGGCGCGGAGGCCGTGGTCTGTCTCTGCGTCAGCTCGGCCATCAGCGCCACTTACCAGGCCGCGGTGACCGCGAAGGACCTGCTGCCCGGCCGCGCCATTGAGGTGCTGGACACCCAGAGCGTGTCTATGGCGCAGGGGTTCATGGCCATCGCCGCAGTCGAGGCCGCGCGCGGCGGCGCATCGGTCGCGGAGGTCGTCGTGGCCGCGCAGGACGTGGGCGCCCGCGCGCACATCTACGGTGCGCTGGCCACGTTGAAGTACCTGGCCATGAGCGGCCGAGTGGGGCACGTGGCCGCGGGGTTCGGCAACCTGCTGAGCATCAAGCCGGTGCTCACGCTGCGGGACGGCAAGCTCGACCTGCTGGAAAAGGTGCGCACCCGCAGCAAGGCGCTGGCGCGCGTCATCGAGCTGACCGGTGAGGCGGTCGCGGGCAAGCCGATCAGCCGGATGGCCGTGCTCCACGTGAACGTGCCGGAGGAAGCGCAAGCCTTCGCCGCCCAGGTCCGCGCCGCGCTGCCGTGCCCGGATGACACCATCATCACTGACATGAGCGCGGGGCTGTCCGTGCACACCGGCGCGGGGCTGCTGGGGATCGCGGTGGTGACGGGCTAAGGGGATAGGGAGGGGGACGCGGGGACGCGGGGACACGCGGACACGGGG
>DAOUAT010000350.1:0-3674 GCA_034433275.1 Anaerolineae bacterium | reverse complement strand
TGAAGGCCGTGACGGCTGAACTGGATGGCGTGGCAGTAACGAACGGCCAGGTCATTGACCTGTACACCCTGGCGCTGGGCGGGCACACGTTGACGGTGAAGGCCGAGGACAATGTCGGCAACGTGAGCGTGAAATCGGCCACCTTCACCGTGAACGCCACGGTCGGCAGCCTGATGGTTGGCGTGAAGCGCTTCTATGCCGAGGGCAAGATCACCAACGACGGCATCTACACCTCGCTGCTAAAGCAGCTGCAAGCGGCGGAAGCGGCCATGGCGCGCGGCCAGAAGAACGCGACCGCCGGCCAGCTGGGCGCGTTCATCAACCATGTGAAGGCCCAGAGCGGCAAGCACATTGATGCCAATGCCGCGATGCTGCTGATCAAAGACGCGGAGTGGATCCTGGCGCACATGTAGGCGCCACACAGTTGGCAGTAAGTAGTAACGTGTAAATGAGCAGTATGCACGTTGGAACGCCTAAACCACATGAGACTTAGATGTTCCAACGTGCATCCCTTTAATCCTCGAAACGAATCACCGTAGCGCAAGCCGAACATGACGTCACCATGAAATCGGCGGGGAAAGCAGCTTCTGTGCAAAAAAACGCGAAGGGTAGCAATTCATGCCTCGGAATAGTACGGTCAGCCAGCAGCGCAGATACAGCGTACTAGATGTTCAAGCGGCCAAAGAGATCGCCTGGGTATGGCTAGAACGAAGCGAGCTTGAGCATGCTGTCTCATTTGGCCTGCCCGAAGTGGATGACCGCTACCACATCTGGCGCGTCCCGCTTCTGAACGCGGCCACACAAGAACGCATCGGCGAGGCCGTCATTGACGCTTACACCTCGCTGGTCATGGAAGACAAGTCTACCGCACCCGATGTGCTTGAAGCCCGCCTCCTGCACCGGCAAAAACGAAGCACGACTTCCGTCAAGCCACGCTCAAATGGGAGCTATCCGCTGTCAACCATGCGCAACACCATCGCGCACGGTGATTGTGAACGCATCCTCCGAGACCTGCCAGCGGAGAGCGTGGATCTCGCATTCACCTCACCGCCCTACTATAACGCGCGACCTGAATACACTGATTACGTCACCTACGAAGAATATCTGCTCAAGATTCGCAAAGTGATCCAAAACACGCATCGCGTGCTGGCGGAAGGCCGCTTCTTCGTGATGAACATCTCCCCCGTGCTGATCCGCCGCGCCAGCCGTAGTGAAGCATCCAGGCGGATCGCTGTGCCTTTCGATGTGCATCGTCTTTTTGTTGAAGAAGGCTTCGACTTCGTGGATGACATCATCTGGGAAAAACCGGAAGGCGCGGGATGGGCGACTGGTCGTGGCCGACGCTTCGCCGCCGATCGGAATCCCCTGCAGTACAAACCCGTGCCCGTGACGGAATACGTGCTGGTTTATCGTAAGCATACATCGAAGCTGATTGACTGGAACATCCGCGCGCACCCAGATCAGGAGCTTGTCGAAGCATCGCGTATCGGTGATGACTACGAACGCACCAACATTTGGCGCATCACACCCGCGCACGATCCCCGCCATCCGGCCATCTTCCCGGTTGAACTGGCTGAACGAGTTATCGCCTATTACTCATTCAAAGGTGACGTTGTGCTCGATCCCTTTGCCGGAACCGGTACGGTTGGAAAAGCTGCCTGCAGATTAGGGCGGCGCTTCGTCTTAATCGAGCAAGACGCCAAATACATAGCCGTCATCCGGGAAGAGGTCAAGAATTGGTTGGGCGAAGATGTATCCCTACAGTGAACCGAAAAAGGAAAAGTTCATCACCATGCCCATCTCTAGCCAAATCCAACGTTTCCCCCTCGCCTTCCTGCCCACCCCACTCCACTCACTGACCCGGCTCAGCGCCAACCTCCAATCTCCAACCTCCAACCTCCAGCTCTTCATCAAGCGCGACGACCAGACCGGCCTGGCCGGCGGCGGCAACAAGACGCGCAAGCTGGAGCTGCTGGTGGCCGACGCGCTGGCCGAGGGCGCGGACACGCTGATCACCACCGGCGCGGTGCAGTCCAACCACTGCCGGCAGACCGCGGCGGCCGCGGCGCGTGCCGGGCTGGCGTGTCACCTGGTGCTGGGCGGCCGGCCGCCGGAGGCCGTCACCGGCAACCTGCTACTGGATCACCTGCTGGGCGCCGAGCTCCATTGGACGACGCGGGAGGAGCGGCTGCCGCGGCTGGGCGCGCTGGCGGACGAACTCAGGGCGGTGGGACGCCGCCCCTACCTGATCACCTATGGCGGCTCCGATCCGGTGGGCGCGACCGGCTACGTGCTGGCGCTGGAGGAGCTCTACGGCCAGGTGCGCGCCCGCGGCATCGCGCTGGACGCCATCGTCTTTGCGTCCAGCTCCGGCGGCACGCAGGCCGGACTGGTGGTGGGCGCGTGGCAGTTGGGCTGGGACGTGCCCATCCTGGGCATCAGCATTGACGAGCCGGCCGAGCGCCTGCGGGCCAACGTGGCCGATCTGGCCACCCGCACCGCTGCGCACGCGGGCCGACCCCACACCTTCGCGCCGGCCGACATCCTGGTGGATGACAGCTACCTCGGCGCCGGCTACGGCGTGCTGGGCAGCCTAGAACGGGATGCCATCGCCCTCATGGCGCGCACGGAGGGCATCCTACTGGATCCGGTCTACACCGGCCGGGCCTTCGGCGGGCTGCTGGACATCCTGCGCGCGAGACCTGACAGGTTTCGGAAACCTGTCAGGTCTGACGAAACGAACATCCTCTTCTGGCACACCGGCGGCAGCCCGGCGCTGTTCGCGTATGCGCAGGAACTAACTTGAAGATGGGACGCGGACTACGCAGACAACGCGGAGGACGTGGATAAAATCTGAGCTTGTCCGCGTTGTCAGCGTCATCCGCGTCGTCCGCGTTCCAGTTTTCGTCTCTGCTTATGTCGCGCGCGATATGAATGACCGATCTGAGACAACATTATGTTTACCAACATTCTTCCTCCCACCGCCGACGCGGTCATCATCGGCGGCGGCATCAATGGCGCGGCCGCGGCCTTCTTCCTGGCGCGCGCCGGGCTGCGGCCGGCCATCGTCGAGCGGCTACCTGTGCTGGCCGGCCTGACCACCGCCAAATCTATGGAGGCGTTCCGCGCCCAGTTCGTCGAACCGGAGCACATCACGTTGATGCGCGAGAGCATTGACTTCTACGCGCACTTCGCGGAGCGCACCGGCCTGCCCGACTGCGAGATCGGCATCCACCAGCAGGGTTATCTGTTCCTCACCACGCAGCCCGACCGGATCGCCGAGTTCCGGGAGCGGGTCGCCATCCAACACGCGCACGGCCTGAGCGATGTCGCGTTCCTGGATGGGGACGCGGCCCGCCAGCAGTTTCCTTACCTGTCGCCCCAGGTCGTGGCAGCCACGTATCGCGCGGGCGATGGCTGGCTGTCGTCCAACGAGGCCGCGCAGGGTTTCGCGCGCGCGTCCGGCGCGCAGATCATCTTGAACACGACTGTGACCGGCTTCCGTCTGGCCGGCGGCCGCGCCATCGGGGTCGAGACCGACCGCGGTCCCATCGCCGCGCCGGTCGTCGTGCTGGCGGCCGGACCCTACTCAGCCCGCGTGGCCGCGCTGGCCGGGATCGAGCTGCCGCTGCAGGTCATCCGCCGCCATCGCGTCACCATCGGCGAGCACCCGC
>DAOUAT010000349.1:0-2260 GCA_034433275.1 Anaerolineae bacterium | reverse complement strand
CCGGGTGGACGAAGCCATCAAGATCAGCCTGGGTTTGACGCCGGTGTGAGCGCCTACTCGTGCAATGCCTGCGTGATCAGCCCCGCCAGCCGCGCCGCTGATGCGTTGTCGGGCAGCACGATCACGCCCGCCTCCCTCAGCGCAGCCTCCTGCCGGCTCAGGCTTTGCGGGTCCGTCTCTGTCCCGCAGACGGACGCGATGAAGCTGATGTGGCGACCAGCCCCGGCTGCGATGCGTTGCGCCTCTTGTATCGCCTCGACGGTTGCGCCGGCCGGGTCGGGATGCGCGCCGTAGCCCAGCACCACGTCCAGCAGGATGACAGCCACCTGCGGGTCGTGCGCGGCCTGAACGATGCGCCGGTTGCGCAGGCTGGGATCGATCATCGGGTGCAGCCGGCCTTGGGTGAACTCGTCCTCGCCCAGGTCAGTGCAGGTGTGCCCCAGAAACTCGGTTTCTCCGAGAAACCGGGTTTCTAGCTTCCTGGCTTTATCCAGCGGCGCGTTGCTGTACACGGGTTCCGGCAGGTTGCGCAAGATGACCTGGGCCTCGTAGCAGAAGGTGCCGCCCACGAACAGCCCGCGGAGCACGCGCTGCCCCGCCGCCAGTTTCGCCTGCTCGGCTGCGGCCAGGGCGATCAACCCCACGCTCTCCTCTTCCAGTTTGACTAACGCGTCGCACCAGTTCGCGCCCGTCGCCAGCGCCGCCGCGACCGCGGCCGCCTGGGTCAGGCTGGTGGCCGGGATGGCGCCGGCCTTCTCGATGGGGTCGGGGTCCGCGCCCAGGAAACAGACGACGATGGGTTTGGGCCCTTTGACCGTGTTGAGGATTTTACCCGCCACGGCCTCAGCCGGCGGCTTGGAGATCAGCACGATCACCTCAGTCTCCGGGTCCGCCTGGAGCGCGGCCAGCCCTTGCAGCATCATCGCGCCGCCGACAGCCTCTTTCAGGTCGCGGCCGCCCGTGCCGATCGCCTGCGAGAGGCCAGCCCCGCGCCGCGCGATCCCGCACGTGACTCCTTGCAGCCCTGTCCCCGCGGCGCTGACCAGCCCGACGTTGCCGCGCGGCACTTTGTTCGCGAAACCTAGGGCCACGCCGTTGATGATCGCCGTGCCCGCGTCCGGCCCCATGCACAGTAGGCCGCGTTCGACGGCAAGCTGCTTCAGGGCGATCTCCTCGTCCAGAGGCACGTTGTCCGAGAAGAGCAGCACGTTCAGGCCCTGCTGCAGCGCGGTGCGCGCCTCCTGGCTGGCGTAGCGGCCGGCCACCGAGATCACGGCCAGGTTGGCATCGGGCGCGGCCGCGACTGCGGAGGCCAGCGACTTGGGCCGCGGCAGCCCCGCGTCCGCGGCGTGCTCGACGCGCTGGGCCAGGATCGTCTCGGCTGTCGCCAGTGCGGCCGTGGCCGTCGCTTCGTCCACGGCCGAGACCACGATCACCAGGTCATCGGGCCGTGCGGCCGCAGCCTCCGGGGTCAGCAGCCCGGCCGCGGCGATGATCTCGTGGTTAGCGGGGGTGCCCATCACCACGGCCGCGTCCTGCACGCCCGGCATCTCCAGCACGGCCGCGGCCGCCTGCATCAAGGTGATGGAGTCGTGGTATTCGGACGGTTTGATACGGGTCAGGATGGACATGGGAACCTCGAGGCATCTCTGTCGAAAAAGCGGATGTGAAATGTACGATGTACGATGTTCGATCTACGATGTACGATCTATGGGATTATGCTGTGTCAAGCATCATGGACCACGCACCGTGTAATATGCAGTACGAAATACGTATCACGCACCACGTCACAGCATCAGCGCCAACACGATCCCGCCTGCCAGCACCGAGGCGATCTGGCCGGCGGTGTTGGCGCCCATGGCGTGCATCAGCAGGAAGTTGTTGTAGTCCTCCTCCAGGCCGATGCGGTTGACGACGCGCGCGGCCATGGGGAACGCGCTGATGCCGGCTGCGCCGATCAGCGGGTTGAAGCGGCCGCGGGTGACCACGTTCAGCAGCTTGCCGAACAGTACGCCGGCCGCAGTGTCCAGCGCAAAGGCCAGGATGCCCAGCACCAGGATGATGAGCGTCTGCAGGTTGGCGAACGCTTCGCCCACCATGGTCGCGCCGATGGTGATGCCGAGGAAGATGGTGGTGATGTTCGCCAGCTCGTTGCCCGCGGTCTTCACCAAACGGTCCACCACGCCCGACTCACGCATCAGGTTGCCGAACATCAGCGTGCCGATGAGCGGGCTGGCCTGGGGCGCCAGGAAGCCGGTCA
>DAOUAT010000348.1:0-4776 GCA_034433275.1 Anaerolineae bacterium | reverse complement strand
CGCATGGGATCAGCCGACAGCGAGGTGGATCACAGGGGTCTGGCGCGGGATATCGAACGCGTTTTGTCCAATTACTACAACGTGTCGGTCGGAGACATTCGCATCCAGGGGCTGTTCGATGCGATCATGCCGCTGATCCGCCGCTATCAATTGCGCCTACCGCCCAATCTGGTGCTCCTGGTGCAAACGTTGGCGATGATGCAAGGGGTTGCGATCACGCTGGACCCCGACTTTGACATATGGGGTTTTTCCGAGCCATACATGCGCCAGATGACCTGGCGTCTGGTCCTGCCGCGGCGCGATTGGGGTTACAACCTGTTCCGTCAGGGGCAGGAGTTGAGCGACCTGCTCTCCAGCTTGCCACGCACCGCGAACCGCCTGCTCGAAAAGGCCGAGCGAGGAAACCTGCTTCAGATCGGGCTGAAAGACACCGGCTCGCTCATAAAGCAGTTGGATCGCATGGTGACCCGGCTGGCGCTGGCTTTGCTTTTGGCTGCACTGATGGTCAGCTTCGCGCTGCTGAGGCCGGCCGACGGTGGGGCGCTGCAGTTGCCGGTAACGGCTGCCTATGGGGTGGCGATTGCCCTGACCGCATGGCTGTTCATTTCGATCCTGCGAGGAACGCGCTGATGGAATCAACGCTGGAGCAAGCAACGGTGCGACCCTACCGGCAAGCAGACCGCGAGGCGGTGATGCGCCTCGCGGCCGACAGCGCGGCATTCGGCGAGCCGGTCGAAGCTTTCCTCGAAGACCGGCGACTCTTTTGCGACGCTGTCTACCGCTACTACCTGGACTACGAGCCGGAGCACGCCTGGGTGGCCGTGGTCGGGCCAGAGGTGATGGGGTTCCTGGTCGGCTGCACCGATGGGGCGCGGCGCGCTCGCTGTCTGGCGACACGGATCCTGCCGGGGCTGGCCTGGGGCCTCCTGGCTGGCCGCTACCGGGTGGGACGACGCACCAGGCGGTACGCGCTCGATGCGCTGGCCGCGGTCATCCGCCGCGAGTTCCCCACCGCGGACTCGGCCCAATATCCAGCGCATCTCCACATGAACGTGGACGCGGCCTGGCGCGGCAGGAGCGCGGGCCGCCGCCTGCTCGAAACTTACCTGGAGCAGTTGCGGCGCCTCGGCGTCCCCGGCGTCCATCTGAGTACGACGAATCTGAACGTAGCCGCTGTGACGCTCTACACCCGTATCGGTTTTCGACTGCTCGACGCGCGGCCGACTCGGCTGTGGCGGCGCGTCACCGACCAACCGGTTGAGAACCGCTGCTACGGCCTGCGTCTCAAATGAGGATCCCCCCTACTCTTCGAGCCCCGGGCGCTCGGCTTCGACGCCTGCGCCCCCAGGCAGCTCCAGGATGCGCCACGGCTGTGAGCTCAGCGGGAGATCGCCGAACTGCGTGACTGCGCCGATGAACGCGGCCTGCGGCTGCCCCAATTCCTCCAACGGCACACGCATCCGGATCTCACGCAGCCCGCGCTCTACCTCGACAGCATCTTCCGCCAGCCGTCGTCCCTGGTCAGACACGCGGTGGCCCAGCCCTGCGACTTCGACGTGCAGCTTCGGCATGTCCGTGAACGACCGGTCTGTCCGGTAGCCGAAGCAGTAGAAGTTGGTCGTCACGTCAGGGGGCAGCGGGCGTGACAGCGTGATCGAGAACACAAGATCGTTGCCTGCCAGCCGCACCGTGTTCGCCTCAACGCTGACGAAGCGGGCGCGTTCCGTA
The DNA here is from genome assembly GCA_034433275.1 of Anaerolineae bacterium. Taxonomy (GTDB): domain Bacteria; phylum Chloroflexota; class Anaerolineae; order CG2-30-64-16; family CG2-30-64-16; genus DAOUAT01. Next base: position 3,048 of record DAOUAT010000348.1, on the reverse strand, counting down.
TCTTCCAGCTCCTCGGCCGGTTCGATTGTCGGAGCGGTGGCAGCCGCAGGCGAAAGCGCGGCGGTCGCGCCGGGCGTCAGTCGCACGGTCGCGAAATCGCCGTAGAGCTCATCGGCCCGCACGAACGATTCCAGGTAGTTGCGACAGTAGCCGTATTGCGTCTGGTGGGCCTGGAGCGCCGCCACTTTACGGCTGAGCTCGTCCTCGCTCAGGCGCAAGACCTGCCACAGGCACCCCTGGCTCAGCGCCTCAGGCGGGACGCACGCCGCGCCGATGTCGAAGCCGCGCGGCCGAGGCCAGCGGGGAAAATGGATGAGGAAGGGGTGGAGCTGCGGCCGGAGCTCTTGACCCAGGTTCCAGAGCGCGAGCCGGCCGAAGAGGTAGAGGGCGGCGTGGTCGGGGTTCTGATCGGCCGCATGAGAGACGAAGATCCGGGTCGGGCGAAACTCCCGGAGCACCGCTGTCAGGTCACTCAAGATTTCCTCGCCCTTGTATGGCGCGTCCCGCCGGTAGGCCGCCGCGTAGGGTACGGATGTGACGCGCGTCAGCATGCTGCGCAAAGGCGGGGAAGCGCCCCAGTGCGAACACCAGATGTTCAGCGTGCCGAAGTCCGGATAGCCGAGAAAGGTGAGCGCGTCTGGCGCCAACCCCAGCGCCCGCGCGGCCGCCAGCGCCTCATCACGGCGCACCTCGCCCATCGCCCGGACCTGGTGCGGCAAAAGCTGCGGGCGCTTGCGGTACACCGTGAACGACCATTCATTGTTGTCGCCCAGCGTCAAGAAGACGACATGCACGGGCAGGCCGCGGGCCAGACCGCGCTGAATCGGCCCCGCACAGGCAAGCGCCTCATCGTCGGGGTGCGGCGCCAGAACCAGGATGCGGTCATCGGCCCCGAGCTTGATGTCGGGCCCAGCGCCGCGCATGGACTGCTGTGGATTCGGCGTCAAGTCGAGGCGTCCTTGCCGATCAAGCCCGGCCATTCCTTCGGGGGCGAGATGCGCCGGCTTGCGGAGAGAGAGGCGTAGGGCCGACCTGAGCCAGCGCCCACGCCGCCTCGGCGATATCGTAGGCCGCGCGCGGCCGTCCGAGGCGACGGGCGTTCTCGGCCCGTTCAATCAGGAGCCGCCCGTCCTTGTCCAGCCAATGACACAACGTTTCCAGGGCTTGGATCGGATCGCCAACGAGTTCGCCCGCCCCGCCCGCCACAACATACTCAGCGTTGCCGGTCTCCTGTCCCTCGATGACATCAGCTAACAGAAGCGGCCGGCCGCAGGCCAGGGCTTCGGAGACGATCAGGCCGCCCGCCTTGCCCAGAACGCAATCGGCGGCCCGCAGCAGTGTGGGCATGTTGTCCACGAAATTGTAGACATGCGCGACGCGATGCCACTCGGTCTGGCGCAGCCGCTGATAGAGCTCATCGTCGCCGCCAGCCACCATGACCAGTTGCACCGGAAGGCCCGAGTGATTCAGGATGTGTAAGACATCGAGGAGATGCTCGGTGCGCTTGCTGCCTGCAACCAGCACGGTCGTCAGGTCGGGCTGCCAGCCCAGCTCGGCGCGAATGGCTGCGGGCGGCCGCGTGTCCTGGCTCAGTTCTGGGTTGACCGGTATGCCGGTGATCTTCACTTTGTCTGCCGGCAGGCCATCGCGCATCGCTACCTGTTGCGCTTCCTCGGTGGCCACCATGCAGAGATCGCTGACCTTGTTGAACCAGAGATGGTGCACGGTGACCAGGTCAGTCACGACCGTGACCACGGGGACGTGGCGCCGGTCGCGAGAGAAAACGGTTGCCAGCGGAGCCAGGTACTGGGGATGTACAGTGATGATGGCGTCTGGCTGGCGGCTGTGTACGATGTCTCGCAGCGTGTCGAACAGCCCCGCCGTCAGCACGCCGCCCGCCAAAGCCGTAGGCAGCGCAGCGTCGCTCATCTCGTAGCTGGCCTGGTACAGACCAGGCGCCTCGCGCACGAGTCTGTCGTAGCTGGTTTGCGTGCTGCGCAGCAAAGCAGGGACGCGCTCGTCATTCATCGGATTGACGATCTCGACGCTGCATTGGTCGCCGTAGAGTTGCCGCAGCGCGACAGCAAGCGCCTGCGCCGCACTGCGGTGTCCGAAGCCCGCCTCAGCCATCAAGATCACGATACGTTTTGTCTCAGTCACGTCAATCACCCATCGCCACCGCTGGCAGGGCGTCCACGCTCTGCCGATCAAGCTTCAGGTGAACTGTCCCCTCTTCGAGGCGGGCGATGTGATTCGCAAGTACGCCCACGTACTTCCGGTCGAACGGAAGGCCCGCACCGAGGACTATGTGGCTGATGCGCCCGCTGCCGGGTTCCACCACCAATTGGCTGACCCGGCCCACCTCGCCATCGGTCGCTTCCACACGGGTGCGGCGATTGAGCGCCACTTTATTCTTCGGAACGCGTTCCTCCGCGACTTCTACCCACGTGATTTCCTCGGGCACTTTGGCGCCGAGGTACGCCAGCTCCCCGGCATTGCGGTAGTCAGGTACGCTCACCGACATGAGACGCCGTTCGATGAAGTCTTCCATGTCGTCGAACTGCTGCCGCGTGCAATCGAGGCTGATCTTGTCATGGGTAGCATCGCCCACTTTCGCCCAGGGCACAAGGCGCTGGGTATCCCAGGACTCATCTTCCTCAACTTCAAGGCGCGGGATCGGGAGTGTAACCTGATGCTCATCTTCCTCAACGGCCAGGCGCGGCGGCCTCGGCGATGCGGCGTCCTGGTTCTCTTCGACCACCAGGCGTGGCCTTTTCAGCGTGACCGGCAGTTCACCTTCCTCAATCACGAGGCGCGGCGGCAACTGCGGCCGCGGGGGACGCTCGTTCCTCCCAACGACCAGGTGCGTCACCTTCAGGTCTGTTGGATCCACAATGACATGGCTGCATTGTCCGGCCATCCCATCGGTGCACTTCGCTTCGGTGTGCATGACAATCAACATTTTACTCGTTCCTTTCATTTTTTGATTGCCGTCGCTCATCCCAGTAGCGACGGATAGTTCACGCATACTGGCCGGGCCTGCTTGCC
>DAOUAT010000347.1:0-10949 GCA_034433275.1 Anaerolineae bacterium | reverse complement strand
GACAAAGGAGTCAAATTATGAGCAGTAATGGCAAATTTGAGCCGAGAATCGTCGGCTTTCTCTGTAACTGGTGTACTTACACCGCGGCCGACACGGCCGGCGTCTCGCGCATGGAGCAGCCGCCGAACGTGGACATCATCCGCTTCATGTGTACGGGGCGCATCGAGCCGGCCTTCGTCCTCAAGGCGTTCGCCGAGGGCGCGGACGGCGTGATCATCTCCGGCTGCCATCCGCCGGGCGACTGCCACTACACCAACGGCAACTTCAAGACCTTCCGCCGGATGCCGTTGGTGGAGGCGTTGTTGCAACAATACGGCATCGAGGCCGGCCGCTTCCACTGGGGCTGGATCTCTGGCGCGGAGGCGCCCAAGTGGGCCGAGCTGGTGCGCGGCTTCACCGAGCAGGTGCGGGCGCTGGGGCCGCTTAACTGGAAGCAGCAGCTCGCGAGCAAGGAGGACTAGACGATGGCAGGCAATGGGAAACTCAAGCTAGGCCTCTATTGGGCCGCCTCCTGCGGTGGCTGCGAGATCGCAGTCGTCGAGCTGCGCGAAAAGCTGCTGATCGTGGATCAAGTGGCCGATATCGTCTTCTGGCCGGTGGCGACCGACTTCAAGTACAAGGATGTCGAAGCCTATCCCGACGGCTACATGGATGTCTGCATGTTCAACGGCGCCATCCGCACCAGCGAGAACGAGCATCTGGCGCACCTGCTGCGCAAAAAGGCGAAGGTGCTGGTGGCGTTCGGCTCCTGCGCCTACGAAGGGTGCATCCCCGGCCTGGCGAACCTCTTCGACCGCCAGTCCATCTTCGACCGCGTCTACTTGGAAAGCCCGTCGACCGACAACCCGAACAAGGTCGTGCCGCAGCAGGTCTATCCCATGCCCGAGGGGGAGATCCACATCCCCAAATTCTACAACACGGTCAAGACGTTGGATCAGGTCGTGGACGTGGACTACTACCTGCCCGGCTGCCCGCCGCAGGATCCGCAAATCTGGGCGGTGATCGAGGCGATCGTGTCGGGTAAGCTGCCGCCCAAGGGGAGCATCGTCGGCGCGACCGAGAAGACGGTGTGCGACGAGTGCAAGCACGTGCGCGAAGAAAAGCGGATCACGAAGTTCTACCGTTACCACGAGATCATCGCCGACTCGACCAAATGCCTCTTCGACCAGGGCATCATCTGCTCGGGGCCGGCGACCCGCGGCGGCTGCGGCGCGCTCTGCCCCCAGGTGGACATCCCTTGTCGCGGCTGCTACGGCCCGCCGCCACACGTCGTTGACCAGGGCGCGGCGCTCCTCTCGGCCGTGGCCTCGGTGGTGGATGCTGACACCGAAGAGGATGCCCGCCGCATCGTCAGCGACATCCCCGACCCGGTGGGGACGTTCTACCGGTTTAGCCTGCCGGCTTCGATGTTGCATCGGGCGAGGAGGTAATCCATGCAAAAAATCAGCATAGACCCCGTTACCCGGCTGGAAGGCCACGGCCGGATTGACATCTTCCTGGACGATGCGGGCGACGTGGCGAACGCGTACATGGTGATCCCGGAGCTGCGCGGGTTCGAGAAGTTCGCGGAGGGCCGCCGCGTGGAGGAGATGAACGACATCACCCCGCGCATCTGCGGCGTGTGCCCTGAGGCGCACCACATGGCCGCCACCAAGGCCGCCGACGCGGTCTACCACGTGGACCCGCCGCCGACGGCCAAGAAGCTGCGCGAGCTATTCTACTCCGCGTTCTACGTCGCGGATCACACCGTCCACTTCTACATCCTGGCCGCGCCCGACTTCGTGCTGGGGCCAGACGCCAGCCCGGCCGAGCGCAACATCTTGGGGTTGATCCACAAGGTGGGCGTGGAGACCGGCACCGCTGTGATCCAGGCGCGCGGCAAGGCGATGGACATCGTCGGCGCGCTGGGCGGCCGCAAGGTCCACCCGACCTTCGGCGTGCCCGGCGGCGTCGCCAAGAAGATCACCGAGGAAGAACGGGCCGGCTTCGAAAAGACCGCAAGAGAGATGGTGGACTTCGGCCTGTTCAGCATCCAACTTTTCAAGGATGTGGTGCTCAAGAACCAGGGCTACGTGGACCTGATCCTGTCGGAGGCCTTCACGCTGCCCACTTACTACATGGGCATGGTGGACGCCAACAACAAGACCAACTTCTACGACGGCAAGGTGCGCGTGGTCGGGCCGGACGGGGTGGAGCTGCTCAAATACAGCCCCAATGAGTATCTGGATGTGGTGGCCGAGCGGGTCGAGCCGTGGACGTATCTCAAGTTCCCCTACCTGAAGAAGGTCGGTTGGAAGGGGCTGGTTCCCGGCAAAGACAGCGGCATCTACCAGGCGACCCCGCTCTCGCGGCTCAACGCGGCCGATGGCATGGCGACCCCGCGGGCGCAGGAAGCCTACGAGGAGTTCTACGCTACGCTCGGCGGCAAGCCGGTGCATCACACGTTGGCGACCCACTGGGCGCGGCTGGTGGAGCTGCTCTACGCGGCCGAGCGGCTGTTGGAGCTGAGCACCGACCCCGAGATCACCAGCCCGCACTTCCGCAACCTGCCCACCGAGAAGCCGACCGAGGGCGTGGGCATCGTCGAGGCCCCGCGCGGCACGCTGACGCACCACTACATCACCGACGAGCGCGGCATCGTCAAGAAGGCCAATCTGATCGTCGGCACGACCAACAACTACGCGCCCATCGCGCTCTCGGTCAAGAAAGCCGCCCAGGCGGTGATCCAGAAGGGCGTGGTCACGGAGGGCATCCTCAACCGGGTGGAGATGGCCTTCCGCTCATATGATCCCTGCTTCGGCTGCGCCACGCACACGCTGTCGGGGCAGATGCCGCTGGAGGTGCGGATCTTTGACGCGGATGGCGAGATTAAAGAAGTGTTGAAACGCAGCTAAATGCCACACTCCGGAATCGAGGCTTCAGCCGGATTCTCCCGTTGTCCCAAGTGACCGGCTGAAGCCTCGATTCCAAGAAGTCTATCCCCGGAGGATACATGGCGGTTTTCACAGCAGCACAGGCGCTCGAGATGGCGATGCAGATCGAGAAGAACGGCGAGGCATTCTATCACGCGGCCGCGGCCAAAGCCGAGGATCCAGGGGCCCAGGACCTCTTCCGCGAGTTGGCTCGCCAGGAGCAGCGGCACTACGTGGCGTTCCAAAAGATGGCCGCCCCCTTGGGCAGCATCCATGAGGCCCCGACATCGGCCAACGAAGAGTATCAGTACTACTTGAAAGCGACGCTGGAAGGACATCTGTTCAGCGGGCCGGACAAGGCGTTGGCGGTGGCCGACAAGGCCGAGGATGCCACGCTGGCGTTGCAAGGCGCCATCGGCTTCGAGAAGGACACGCTGCTGTTCTACTACGACCTGCGCGACCTGGTGGATGAATCCGACCGGGAGGTGCTGGGCGATATCATCCTGGAGGAGAAGTCCCATGTGCAGCGTCTGGCGCGGATGTTAGGCTGAGTGCAAAGCCGAGATGATGGCAGCATCGGCCCAGGTTTACGAGGCTCTGTCAGGCTTCGCTGGCCTGGGCCGCTATTTTGAATAGACGACTCTCTTGGCGCTTGACACTTAGCGCGTCGCACTATAGAATAAACCATGATCAAATCCTTTCGGGATGAAGAGACGCGCCTGATCTATGGTCTGAGGCGTTCACGCAAATTGCCCCCGGATATTCAGCAGGTTGCGCTGCGCAAACTGCGCATGATCAACAACGCTACCTCGTTGAGTGATCTGCGTGTGCCGCCCGCTAATCGCCTTGAAAAACTGACCGGCGATCGGGCGGGGCAACACAGCGTGCGCATCAACGACCAATGGCGGATTTGTTTCCGATGGGAATATGGTGACGCGTACGAGGTGGAAATCACGGACTATCACTGAACAGGAGAGTCGAGTAATGGCTGAAGAGAAATTGAAGCCAGTACACCCTGGCGAAGTGCTGCGAGAAGAATTCTTGAAGCCGATGGGGTTAAGCCAGAACCGCTTGGCGCTTGCTATCGGCGTTGACACGCGCCGCATCAACGAGATTGTGTTGGAGAAGCGAAGCGTCACGGCCGATACCGCTTTACGGCTGGCGCACTTCTTCGGCACATCACCGCGCTTCTGGTTGGGTTTGCAGGCGGAGTATGATCTGGATATGGCCGCTGAAGCACTCGAGCCCCGCCTGGAACGCGAGATTCGACCGTATGCATTGATGCCTGCATAGCAGGCATTTCCCAGTACAGGAGGCCCCCGTGCCAGCACGCCAACCCAAACCTCAACCCTGGTGGAAATGCTCGGATTGCGGCTACATCTTCCAGGCCGCGCCGCCCCCGCCGGAGACCTGCCCAAGCTGCCAGGAGAAGTGCGTCTTCGTGGACGTCACGTGCTACACGCCTGAATGTGGGCCGGGGATGCCCGATCCGCAGCTGGTGAGCACGCCTGTATCCGGCCGGGTCAAGAAGCAAGATTGAAGACCCTCGTCCTCGGCCTGGGCAACCCGATCCTGACCGACGATGGCGTGGGGATCCATGTCGTCCGCCAGGCCGCAGCGCTGCGTCAGTCAGCTTCGGGCGATACGGTGACGTTCGCCGAGGCCAGTGTCGGCGGGATCCGATTACTGGAGATGATCGCCGGTTACGACCGCCTGATCCTGGTGGACGCGATCCGCACGCCTGAGGGGATGGCGGGCCAGTGCTACCGCTTGCGCGTGGATGACGTGCGTGCGCCTCTGCACGCCGGCTCCACGCATGACCTGTCGTTCCCCGGCGCCCTGGCTTTCGGCCGCGGCATCGGCATGGCCCTGCCCGCCGATGCTCACATCCAGATCCTGGCAATTGAGGTCGAAGATGTGCTCACTTTCAGCGAGGTGTTAACGCCCGCAGTCGCGGCCGCCCTGCCGCACGCAGTTGCACAAGTGTTAGATTTGCTGCAATAGGAACCATCCCAAGGAGGCCACACATGAAGCTCCGGGAAGTCCTCCAGATCATCGAAGGAAAGCTCATTTCTGAGAACGTGGACCTGGATATCGAGGTTACCACGGGCGGTGGCGCCGACCTGATGAGCGATGTGCTGGCCTTTGCCAACGAGGGCATGCTGCTCATGACCGGGCTGACCAACCCGCAGGTTGTGCGCACCGCCGAGATGGCGGGCTCCGCAGCCATCGTTTTCGTGCGAGGCAAGATACCGCCGCCGGAGACGATTGCTCTGGCCAGGCAGCGGGGCATCCCGCTGTTGGCGTCCAGGTATACCATGTTCGAGACGTGTGGCCGGTTGTTTGCCGCCGGGCTGCCCGCCCACGGTCTTTTTGAGCTGACGGTGCGCCGCTGGCACGAAGCATTTGGCGGGCAGGACTGATCGCGCTTGCGCGCCGAATGAGAGGAGACGCCCTGTGGAACCGACCAAGAAGGAAATCACCAAACTACAGGAGCTGACCTACGAGTTACGGGTGGAAGACGCGATGACACGGAGGCCGTTAACCGTTACCCCCGACACCACCATGGCCGAATTCCGCGAGCTGCTGCGCGTCAACCGGATCTCGGGCACCCCGGTGGTGGAAGATGGGAAGATGATCGGCATCGTCAGCATCGAGGACCTGATCAAGGCGCTGGCGGCCGGCGAGATCAACACGACGGTGCGCCAGCGCATGTACCCCAATCCAATCACCCTCTATGCGGATGAGCCGCTGGTACACGCGGTGAGCAAGTTCAGCGAGTTGCGGTTCGGCCGCTTCCCGGTCATTGACCGCGCAGGCCAGTTGGTGGGGGTGATCACCCAGGGCGACATCGTGCGGGCGATGTTGAAGCGGCTCGAAGTGAGCTACCGCGAGGAGGAGATCCACCGCTACCGCGCCAGCCACATCTTCGAGGATATCATCGCGGATGAGGTAGCCCTGGTGTTCGGTTATCGGGTGAAGGCGCGCGACTTCAGCCACGCGGGGGAGGCGTCCAGCGGGTTGAAGCGCACCCTGGGGCGCCTGGGGATTCGTCCTGATATTATCCGGCGTGTCGCTGTTGCCACCTACGAGGCAGAGATCAATGTCGTGGTCTATGGTGAGGGGGGCGAGATCGTGGCCGAGGTGCGCCGCGATCGGATCAAGATCGAGGCCATGGACAAAGGCCCAGGCATCCCGGATATTGACCTGGCGATGCAGCCCGGCTGGTCCACCGCGCCGGACTGGGTGCGGGAGATGGGCTTTGGCGCAGGCATGGGGTTGCCCAACATCAAGTCGTGCGCCGATGTGATGAAGCTGGAATCAACGGTAGGAGTGGGGACCCACCTGACCATCATCATCTACCTGAGCGATCGGCGCAATGGTTGATGGCAGGGGGGCGTAGGGGCGAGGTGACCTCGCCCCTACGCCCCCACTCGCTGATGGGCAGGCGCAAGGCCGTGCCCCTACTAACAGATGCGCGGCAATTGCTCCCCGCTCAACATGTCCACGATGCGTTGGCCGCCGATCCGGCTGCGCAGGATCACTTTGCGTGGATGTTCTGCCACAACCTCACCGATAATCGCTGCCGCTCTGCCGTGCGCATGACCCCGCATGACGGCTAAGACCGTCTCAGCCATTTCGCGCGCCACGATGACCAGGCATTTTCCCTCGTTGGCGACATAGAGGGGGTCCAGTCCCAGGATCTCGCACGCGCCGCGCACCGCATCGCCCAGCGGGATGCTGGCTTCGTGCAGCCGGATGCCGACCCCTGCGGCCGCCGCGATCTCGTTCAGCGCGCTGGACACGCCACCGCGGGTGGGATCGCGCAGCACGTGAACCGCCTCGCCGGCCGCGGCCAGGACGTCGGCCACCAGACCGTTCAGCGCCGCGGAGTCGCTTTTCAACTCGGTCTCGAACGCCAGCCCCTCGCGCACCGACATGATGGCGATGCCGTGCTCGGCGATGGGGCCGTTGATCAGGATCACATCGCCGGGTCGCGCGCGCCGCGGCGAGATGTGGACGCCCGGCGGGATCAGGCCGACGCCCGAGGTGTTGATGTAGATGCCGTCCCCTTTGCCCCGGTCCACAACTTTGGTATCGCCCGTGGCAACCGCCACCCCGGCCGCCTGCGCCGCAGCCGCCAGCGAGCGCACGATCCGCCACAGCTCATCCATGGGCAGACCCTCTTCCAGGATGAAGCCGGCCGAGAGCGCCAATGGCTGCGCGCCGCACATCGCCAGGTCGTTCACCGTGCCGTGCACCGCCAGCGAGCCGATGTCGCCGCCGGGAAAGAAGCGCGGGGTGATCACAAAGGAGTCGGTGGTGAAGGCCAATTGCGGATTGCGAATTGCGGATTGCGAATTTGTACTGGTCAATCCCAAATCCGAAATCCGAAATCCGAAATCAAGTACGGCGCCGTCGTGCAGCATCTCCAGCGCGGCGTTGTGAAAGGCGGGCACGAACATGCGCTCGACCAGCATCTGCGACAGCCGGCCGCCCCCGCCGTGAGCCAGGGTGACGGTGGGATAGTCGCTGATGAGGATGGGGCATTGGAGTGAGAAGGTTTGGGTCATGACGTTGCTTCTTATTGCGTGATGCGTGATGCGTGTTGCGTGTTGCGTGATGCGTGTTGCGTGATTCCCGATGCCTGACACACCACGCACTACGCACCACGTCTCACGTCTTCACGTTCTCCCATAGGCGTAATAGGCCGCGCACGCGCCTTCGCTGGAGACCATGGGCGCGCCAAGCGGATGTTCGGGAGTACACTGCTGGCCGAAGGCCGCGCACTCATGGGGTTTCTTCAGACCGCGCAGCACCTGGCCGGCGATGCACAGGGGCGATTCGGCCGTGCGCACTGCGCTCACCCCGAAACGCAACTCAGCATCGAAGGCCGCGTATTCCCGTTGCAGGCGGTAGCCGCTGCGCGGGATCGGGCCGATGCCGCGCCATTGGCGGTCACAAACCTCGAAGACCTGGCTGAGCAGCTTTTGCGCGGCCGGGTTGCCGCCGCGTGTGACCGAGCGGGTGTACTGGTTCTCCACGCCCCAGCGGCCCGCTTCCAGCGCGGCCAACGTCATGTAGATGCCCTGCAGCAGGTCCAGCGGCTCGAAGCCGGTGACGACGATGGGCACGCGATACGCCGCGGCGATGGGCTCGTATTCCCAGTAGCCCATCACGGTACACACGTGGCCGGCCGCCAGGAAGCCCTGCACCTGGTTGTCCGGCGCAGACAGGATCGCCTGCATGGCCGGCGGCACCAGCACGTGCGAGGTCAGGATGGAAAAGTTGGTCAGCCCCAGCTGCCGCGCCTGCCAGGCCGCCATCGCGTTCCCCGGCGCGGTGGTCTCGAACCCCACGGCGAAAAAGACCACCTGACGGTCCGGGTGCTGTTGGGCCAGCTTCAGCGCGTCCAGGGGGGAGTAGACCATGCGCACATCGCCGCCCAGGGCCTTCACGCTCAGCAGGTCGGAGCTGGATCCCGGCACGCGCAGCATGTCGCCAAACGAGGTGAAGATGACCTCGGGCCGCCGCGCGATGGCGATGGCCCGGTCAATCAGCTCCAGCGGGGTGACGCACACCGGGCAGCCCGGCCCGTGTACCAACGTCACCGCTTCCGGCAACATGCGGTCCAGCCCCGACTTGATCAGCGTGTGCGTCTGTCCGCCGCAGATCTCCATAATGGTCCACGTCCGCGTCACCGTGCGCTCGATGGCCGCCAGGAACTTCCGCACGTCGGCTTCGTTGCGATACTCGTCAAGGAAACGCATCATCTTCTCCCGCTTATGCGAGCGACCGGCTGAAGCCTCAAGTCCAGGGGTCTATTCGCCATTCGCTATTCGCCATTCGCCGATTCGTCCAGCTCGCCCATCTCGCGCAACAGCGCGAACACCTCCTGGGCCTCTTGCTCGTCCAGCGTGTTCAGCGCGAAGCCGGCGTGGACGATCACGTAGTCATCCACCCGCGCCTCCGGCACATAGGCCAGGCAGATCTCTTTCGCCACGCCGCCAAAGCTCACCTTGCCCATCGTTACGCCCAAGGGATTCGGTTCGATGCTCAGTATTCTACCCGGTACACCTAAACACATGTAAGCCTCCGTTGACGACCGCCGGCTGACCCCTGTCTCCTGACTACTGACCCCTACTCACTGCCGCCGCCACCGCCACCTGCCCCAAACTGATGCCGCCGTCGTTGGGCGGGACCTGGCGGTGCAGCAGGACCTCGAAACCGGCCCGTTCGAGCGCCGCGGCGCCGCGTTCGGTCAGCAGGCGATTCTGGAAGCAACCGCCGGTCAGCGCCACGCGCGGCTGGCCCACGGTGCGCGCGACTTCAATTATACCATTCACCAGGCCGTTATGAAAACGGGCCGAGATGACGCCCGTCAGCGTCCCGCGACGCACGTCGGCCAGGATGGCTTCGACCAGCGGGCGCCAGTCGAGAATGCCACCTACCCCCCAACCCCCTCCCTGCGAGGGAAGGGGAGGTTTCGGTTCCCCCACTCTTTGCAGGAGAGGGGGCAAGGGGGTGAGGTCAAAGGGATACGCGCCAACCTCATCCATGTCCGCCCCAAACTCCAGCCGCATCGCCGCCTGCCCTTCGAACGCGACCTGCTGCTGCAGGCCGGACAGCGCGGCAACGCCGTCGAACAGCCGGCCCATGCTGGTGGTGAGCGGCGCGTTGACCCCGCGGGCCACCATCTGGCCCAACACTCTGCGCTCGGCTGCGGTGAATGCGGCGACCGGTGCGAATTCGACCATCTCCAGCGCCGCTTCGCCATACAACTCCCACAACAACGCCAGCGCGACCCGCCGCGGCTCGTGGACGGCCGCATCGCCGCCGGGCAGGCGGAACGGTCGCAGGTGCGCCACGCGTTGATAACCGGCCGCATCCCCCAGCAAGAACTCGCCGCCCCACACCGAGCCGTCCGGCCCGTAGCCCGTGCCATCCCATGTGACCCCAAGCGCGGGCCCCGTCACCTGGTTCTCGGCCAGGCAGGCGGCCAGGTGGGCGTGGTGGTGTTGGACAGGGATGAGGTTGCGGATTTCGGATTTCGGATTTCGGATTGACACAGGAGATTGCCCCGCAAATCCGCAATCCGCAATCGGCAATCCGCAATGCTCAATCGCCCACTTCGTTGACAAATACTCCGGGTGCAGGTCGTGGGCGATCGCCACCGGCCCCGCCTCGTACAGGCGCAGAAAATCAGCGATGACGCGCTCGAACGCGCCCATGGCCTCCGGCGTCTCCAGATCGCCGATGTGCTGGCTGATGAAAACCTGCCGGCCCACGCTGAGCGCCACGGTGTTTTTGAGGTGCGCGCCGACGGCCAGGATGGTCGGCGCTTCCTCTTTGAGCAGCACCGGCAGGGGCGCATAGCCGCGCGCCCGGCGTAGCAAACGCGGCGCGCCGGCCACGATCCATGCCACGCTGTCATCCACGTGCCGCTCTATCGGCCGGTCGTGCAGCAGGAACGCGTCCGCGATGCCGCCCAGGCGCACGAACGCCTCGGCGTTGTCGGTGCAGATGGGCTCATCGGTCAGGTTGCCGCTGGTCGCCACCACCGGCGCGCCGAATTCGGCCAGCAGCAGGTGGTGCAGCGGGGTGTAGGGCAGCATGACGCCGAGGGCCGGGTTGTCGGGCGCGACGGATGGTGACACGGTGACGCGGTGACGCGGTGACACGAGGGCAGGCTGTGTGCACGATGTATCGGGCAGAGCAACGATCGCCGCGTCTGCGAGCCTGGTGAGCAGGACAATCGGCGCTTCGGCGGAGGTCAGGAGCGCCGCGGCTTCCGGGGTCACGTCGCAGATGGCGCGGGCTTGATCGAGGTCGCGCACCATGACCGCGAACGGCTTGTCCCCGCGGCGCTTGCGCTCCCGCAGCCGGCGCACGGCCGCGTCGTTGCCCGCGTCGGCCATCAGATGAAAACCGCCCAGCCCCTTGACCGCGACGACCTGGCCGGCGCGCAGGGCATCAGCCGCGGCCCGGAGACCGAGTAGGTTCTCATTGCCTGGAATCGAGGCTTCAGCCGGTCTC
>DAOUAT010000346.1:0-8585 GCA_034433275.1 Anaerolineae bacterium | reverse complement strand
CGGTCCTCGAAGTGATCGGCGATGGCGCGGGAGACGATCACCGCGCCCAGTGGCACGTAGCCGGAGGTGATGCCCTTGCCCATGGTCATGATGTCGGGTGTCACGCCCCAGTGATCCACGCCGAACCACTTGCCGGTGCGGCCAAAGCCGCTCATCACCTCGTCCGCCACCAGCAGGATGCCGTATTTGTCGCACAGGGCGCGGATGCGCGACCAGTAGTCGTCAGGCGGGATGATCAGGCCATTGCTACCGGTGACGCCCTCCAGCACGATGGCCGCGATGTTCTCCGGCCCCTCGAATTGCACCACTTGTTCCACGTGGCTGATACATTCGCGGTGGCAGGTTGCGCGCGTCCAGCCGAAAGGGCAGCGGTAGCAGTAGGGGTCCATGAAGTGGACGACGCCGGAGATCAACGGCTCGACCGGCAAGCGGTAGGGGTCGCCGGTGAGGGAGAGCGCGCCTGCAGTGGCGCCGTGGAACGAGCGGTAACGCGCCAGCAGCTTGTGCCGGCCGGTGTAGAGGCGCGCGAACTTGATGGCGTTCTCGTTGGCCTCGCCGCCGCCGGTGGTGAAAAGGGTTTTGCACAGGTCGCCCGGCGTGACCTCGGCCAGCAGTTGGCCCAGCCGGCCCTTGACCTCGGTGGCGATGCCGGGGTACGCGTAGGCCATGCTGGCGACCTGCGCCTGCACCGCTTCGATGATGCGCCGGTTGCCGTGGCCCGCGTTGACGTTCATCAACTGGGACGAAAAATCGAGATAGCGGTTGCCGTCGGCATCCCAGAAGTAAACCCCCTCCCCACGGACCGCGGTCAACGGCTGCACCTGGCTCTGCACCGACCAGGTGAAAAAGGTGTAGTCGCGGTTCAGGGCGATGATTTCTTGTGTGTTCATGGCCGTCCTTTGTCGGTAGATTGGTAGATTGGTAGGTTGGTAAATTGGTAAGATGAAAATGCCCACCGGAATCGAGCCTTCAGGCGGTTCGCGCCGTTGCGGACCCAACCGGCTGAAGCCTCGATTCCAGGTCGTCGGTCGGTCATTTCCAGAGTAGAATACCCGCCACCCGGAAAAAATTCTCCAGCAGCAGCCGCCCGTCGGGCTCTGCGCGGCCATAGCCCGCCGGGTAGACCAGGTTCACCAGCTCGTTCCGGTCGTCGCCTGGCCATTCGGTGTAAGCTTCCGGGTGAAACTGCGCGCCGTAGACGGGCCGATCCTCCCGCCGCATGAGCTGCACACGGCAGTCAGGCGTGGAGGCCAGCAGGCGAAAGCCCGGCGGAAGCTGCTTCGCCTCGCAGTAATGCACCTCCAGAAAGGTGGGCGCAGGGCCCAGTCCGGCCAGGATGGGATCGTCTTGCACGACCGAAACCGGCGTGAAACCCCACTCCTTCAGGAAGCCCGGCGCAGAGAGATCGGTGATGTCCGGCTCGCCGGGGCGCAAACGCCGCATCGGTTCGACCGCCGCGCCGTGCGCCGCCGCGATCTGCTGGTGGCCGCCGCAGAAGCCGATGATGGGCCACTCGGCGGCCCGGATGATGCGATGCAGCTCGTCGAACGCGCAGTCGCCATACTCGCTGAACTCGGTCGCGTTGCCGCTGATGACCAACGCGCGGATGCCGAAACCCCGCAGCTCTGCGAGCGACGTGTCGCAGTACCGGCGCACGATGCACGGCTGCCCGGAGATCGCTTCCAGCTTGAGTTTGACATCCATGATGAAGGCATAGTGTGACAGCCGGTGCTCCCGCAACGCCAGCCAACTGCTATGCTCCATGTCTATGAAGCAGATCATGAATTGCCCTCGGCCCGGTCAGGGTTGCCAACTTTCCGGAAAAGTTGGCAACCCTGCTTCATGGAACTGCGCACGGATCGCTGCGTCCACCTCGGCAGGCAGCGGAGGGGCAGCAGGGCCAGCCAACAGCCGAGCAGCGCGTTCTGCCGCCCGCTGCCGCGTATCGGGCCGCCCGGCCTCCTCCCACGCCGTCCGGTTCCGGCGATCCGAAACGCGGGGCTGAAAGTATTCCGAGCGCATGAACGCCAGGGTCAGCGGGTCCATCAGGTGATGGCCGCCCGGCCCGACCCGGTCTATGGCCGCGACCGCCAGCGTGTCCTCGTTCATCTCGACGCCGCGCAGCACCCGCAGCGCCATGCCCACGATCTCATCGTCAATCACCGCCTGCTCCAACGACGCGGCGCTCATGTTGTTGATCATTCCAATGGCGTGGTGGATGTAGTTGGCCCCGGCCAGGGCGGCCAGCAGGAAGGTTGCCATCTTCTCGTAGCCTGCCTGCGCGTCCGGGAGCTTGGCGTCAGTCATCCCGCCGGAGCAGTAGATGGGCACGCGGTAGAAGTGCGCCAGTTGCGCCGCGGCCGCCTGCATGATGCCGAACTCGATCCCGCCGCCCAGGTAGCCGCCGCTGCGCATGTCGGCCATGCCGGGGATGTAGCCGGCCAGCACCGGCGCGCCCGGCCGGGCCAGCTGCGTCAGCACGATGCCGCTGAGCTGCTCGGCGTTGAGCTGGGTCAGTGTCCCGGCCAGCGTCACCGGCGAGGTGGAGCCGGCCATGGGCGCGGAGGAAAGCGCCAGCGGCAGCCCGGCCCGGCACCAGGTCAGCAGGATGTCCGTCACCGGCGTGTCCAGGTGCAGCGGGCTCACCATCCAGCAGGCGATGGCCGACACGATGGGCCGCGCCCGCAGCGCCTCGGGCGAGCCGGCGATGAGGGTCGCCAGCGCGAGCACCTCCCGCGCGCCCTGCGCCGAGTCCACACCGCCCATCACATGCCTGGTGGTGTGGGTCAGGCAGGTGTAGAAGCGACTGACCGGCACGTGTTCGGCCGGGGTGTCGGTGGGATAGATGGGCATCACCACGAAATCGCAGTGGGCCAGCTTGTCGGCCAGCGCGACCATCCGCCCCAGATCGGCCAGCGTCGCCGGCCGCACCGCGTCCGCGCCCGGATCGAGCACTGCGGTGGGCGAGCCGCCCGTGCCGGCGTAGACCCGCTTGCCTTCCAGTACGATATCGTGGGCCGGGTCGCGGCCGGCCAGCAGGACGCGTGATGGCGCCAGCGCCAGCGCCCGTTCCACCATTCCCTCTGAGATGTAGACGCGCGCGCCGTCCACGCGCGCGCCGCCCTCGTGGAACAAAGCGCGCGCCTCCTCGTGCTCAACATGGATGCCCGTGCGTTCGAGCACCGCGAGCGAGGCGTGGTGAATTTGCAGGATTTCTTCGTTGGAAAGGGGGCAATACTGCCCGCCCGACGGCCCAGGTCGCGCCATGGTTCTCCCTCGCCTGTTTGCTCACCGAGCCGCCGGCGGCGTGAGATCTGCCGGCGGCCGCTATCTGCACCGCTGTGCGTTATTTCCCTTGCGCCTCGGCCTGCCGCTGGCCCAGCACCTCGCTGATGACTGTCTCGGCAGCCGCGGGCAGCGGCGGCGCCTGGCGCTCGCGCAGGATCTTCCTGGCGCGGCGATTCGCGCGTTCCGTGATGCTCTTGCTGCCGGTCGCGACCCAGGCATCGTAGCGGTTGCGATCGAACAACGTCGGCCGCCACTGGGCCCAGCGCCAGCTGTCGAGCGTATGGTCATCGGCCAGGAAGCCCCCGCCCGGCCGCGCGCGGTGGATGGCTGCCCGCGCCAGGGTGCGCTCGCTCACCTCAACCCCCTCCATGATGAAGCGCACGTCGCTGATCACTTCGTTCGCGATCACCAGCATCTCCATCGAGGAGGTGGAGCCGTATTCGATGTACCCGACATCGTGCACCAGGTTGCAGCGCGCCAGGAACGCGGTCATGATAGTGATCGCCGCCTCGATGCCGGCTTGCGCGTCCGCCAGTTTGCTGTCGCTGGCCCCGGCCGCGCCCCACACCGGCAGATCGTAGAAACGGGCGATGTCGCACCACGCGGCCATCCCCGCGGGCCACTCCGGCGCGCCGTAGCTGACGATCGTGGAGCCCATGTCCAGCGCGGCAATGTTCATGCCGTACAGGAACGGCGTGCCCCGCCGCACGAGCTGCGTCAGGACCAGGCCGGCCAGGCATTCCGCGTTCCCCAAGGCCAACGCGCCGGCCACGGTGATCGGACCGCCGCCGCCAGTATTGGGGGAAGGTGGATAGGTCACCGGGATGCCCTTCTCCGCGCAAAACAGCAGCTTGTCCACCGATTCGTCCGGGAAGAGCAGCGGGGAAATCGGCTCCGCATACAGGATCAGGAACGGCTTCTCGCGCAGCGCCACCTCGCCGCCCGCGACGGCGCACGCGATGCGGTAGATGTCCTCCATATCGCGCCGGTTGTTCGCCGTGTAGCAGATGGGCTTCACCGAGCCGCGCATCATCGCGATGAACTCATGCACATAGGCGTCCAAGACGGGCACGTCGCTCGGATTCCCCATGGACATGTTGAACGCGATCTGGTCCAGGCCATCGCAAAGCTGAGCGAACCGCCGGACGTCCTCCACCGTGGTCGGGCGCCGCTCCCCCGTCTCCAGGTCAACGGTGTAGATGCAGTCGGAGCCGGATCCGAAGAAGACCTTGCCGGCCTCGAGCGGCATGGTGAGGTCGCCGAGCCGGTTGTGCATCGGGATGCGCCCAGGGGCGGCCGCGATCGCATCCATCACCAGGTGCTCCGGGATCTTGATGCGGCCGTCCACCTCCCACGCGCCGGCTTCCAACAGCAGGCGCGCCGCGCGTTCGTGCTTCATCACGATCCCGCTGCGCGCCAGGATATCCAGGGACGTATTGTGGATCTCCCGCAACTGCTCATCAGACAGCATCCGCATCGTCGGGTGCAGTGTTGAGATTGGGACTTGGTTGTGCATAGCTTCTCCTCTGCCGGGTTGATTGAGGCCAGGATGCCTTCGGCAGCTGTTGCTGTCAGGAGCAAACTACGCAATCTTTCGGGAGCGGGGGTGGTGCATCCGGTTGGAAGGCGAGGTAGGCGCGCAACAAGCTGTCCGCCGGCCCGGGCCGGTGATGTGATGTTACGCGCCGGTGTGTGCGTCGTGGAGGACACCGGCGGTTCAGATAGCTGTGAAATGAACAAACAAGCTATCGCACGTCGTTGGGTGAAAACTTGCCAGGCTGAAAAATCATACCCGGCTATGGCCCGGCTGTCAAATCTTGACTGCCGTCAGCAGCCGTTCCACATCTGGATGATGCCGCGGTAGCCGCGTTCGGCGGCGATCAGCTCCTCCATCGCGAGCCGCTCGTCCACCACGTGCGCGTCCTGCTCGCGGCCCGGCCCGAAGCCGACGGTGGGCACGCCCGCCTTGCCCGCGCTGTAGGCCGCGTCGGTGCAGAAGCGGTACGCGCCGACCGTCGGGTCGAGGCCGGCCGCCCGCAGCCCGCGCAGCGCGGCCGCGACAAAGGGATGATCCTCCGAGAAAGTCCACGCAGGCAAGAACTTGGGGCCGCGCAAGATCTGGCCGGTGTAGGTGCGGTGTTCGCCCTCGGCGATGGTGACGCGCAATTCCGTGCCCGGATGGCCGGCCGCCGCCAACGCCTGGAACTCAGCCAGGACGCCCTCTGCAGTCTCGCCCGGCAGCAGGCGGCGGTCGCAGGTGACCCGGCACCGGCTGGGGATGACCGAGTAGCCGGGGTAGGGGTCGGAGATGATGTCGGTGAGCGCGCAGATGGCCGGGCCAAGGAGCGGATCCTCTCGCACGGGCAGCGCCGCGGCCGCCGCAACGACCGGCAGCATGTCCAGCACGGCGTTGCGCCCCACCTCCGGATTGGATGAGTGCGCGGGCCGGCCGATAGTCTCCAGGTGGATCTCGGCCCGGCCGCGGCCGCCCCGGTTCAGGTTGAGCTCGGTAGCCTCGCCGATCACCACGGCATCGGGCCGGATGCCGTCCATGATGACCTTGAGCGCGGCGCCTTCCAGGTTCTCCTCCATCACCGTCGCGGCGACGATCACCCGGCCGGCCAGCCTGGCGCGATCCACTGCGCCGGCCGCATGGATCATGGCCGCCAGGGCGCCTTTCATGTCAGCCGCGCCGCGGCCGTAGATGAAGCCATCCTCGATCTCGCTGCCGAACGGGTCGTGCCGCCACGGGATGCCCGGCGCGATGCCCACGGTGTCGCAGTGGCCGCACAGCAGCAGCGTCGGCCCCGGCGCCGTGCCCAGGACCACGCCCACCGCGCTGCCGTAGTCATCGCGCCAGAAGCCGTCGAACCCGGCCGCGCGCATTCCGCCCAAGATGACGTCCACCACGGCGTGCTCATCCCCGGAGATGCTGGGGGTGCGGATGAGGGATTGGGTGAGTGTTATCATCGCGGCCAATTCCCATACGTCAACGACCCTGGCTTGCACAACTCGACGCAGAGGCCGCAGTAGCGGCAGCGGTCTTCGTCGAGGATCTGGGTCAGGGTGGCGGTCTTCGGCTTGTCGCCGCCGCCCATCGCGCGGGCGTCGTAGGGGCACAGCACCACGCACAGGTCGCACTTGGTGCAGAGCATGGGGTCGAAGTTGAAGGTCAGGCGGCTGGTGTCCTCGACCGGGTGGAGCTTGGGCAGCGCCACCCCGCGCACCGCGGACAGGTCGGGGTAGCCGTGGGCATCCAGCCAGGCGCTCAGCTTCTCCGCGGTCTTGCCGAACCACTCCAGCCCGCGCAGCAGCGGCCCGGTGCAGACGCCCAGCGCGGACGCGCCCACCATGGTCATCTCCACCGCGTCCTCGGCCTGGATGATGCCGCCGGTGCCGACGATCGGCACGCCGGGGTAGCGGGCCGCCAGCTCGGCCACCACCGCCTGCGCCACCGGCCGGATCGCCGCGCCCGACATCCACGCCTTGTTGCCCGCGCCGCCGATGGTCGGCTCGCCAGTCTCGATGTCAATTTGCAGCGTGGGACCGATGGAATCAATGGCGGTGAAACCGTTCGCGCCAGCTCGCAAAGCCTCCTCGGCCGCGGGGTAGAGCTCGTCGCCCCAGTTGAAGGTCAGCTTCGCCAGGATGGACATCTTCGGCGCCTGTTCGCGCACCCGGCGCACCAGGTCCACGATGGTGGCCTTGGTATACGCCACGCACTCGATGGCGTTCACCACGCCGGTCGCCGCCACCGGCCCGGCGATGACCTCGCCCTCTTCCGGGGTGTGGCCGATGCTGGCGATCAACATGCCGGGATGGCCCGCCAGCGCGGGCAGCTCGACCTCAACCCAGCGTTGCCAGGTCAGATCGGCCCATTTCTCGGTATTGAACAGGGTGGCGCGCAGGTTGGATGAGCGCGGCACCACCATGTGCGGCGTGGGGTTGATCGCGGCCTCCAGCCGCAGCGTCTTGGTCACCACCCCGCCCGCGCCGGCCCGGTACGCCTCCCACAGGCCGGTCGCGTCGTAGGACAGCGGCCCGGAGGCCAGGATGAACGGGGATGGCATGGTGATGCCGAAGAGGGTTGTGCGTAAGTCTGCCATGAAGTCTCCTTGTTGCGTGATGCGTGATGCGTGATGCGTGATGCGTGACCACCCCTTCATCAAGCTTCACGTATTCACGTCTTCACGTCTCACATCTTCCACAATTTGCGTGCAGCCGCATGTGCCCTGGCCCGCAATGCGGCTTCGTCCACGCCCAACACCTCGCCGTCGCGCACGCGCCACTGGCCGGCCACCATCACGGCGCGGACGTCGCGGCGGCCCCGGTAGAGCAGGAGTTGGTCGTACAGGTTCCACGTCTCGACCGGGGTCGGCAGGGTCGAGTCAATGAGCTGCAGGTCGGCCTGCCAGCCGGGGGCCAGCCGGCCCACCTTCTCCAGGCCCAACGCCTGCGCGCCCCCCTCGGTCGCCAGCCGCCAGACCAGGGCCGCCGGCATGACGCGCGGGTCCTGACGGTGCGCCTTGTGGATCAGGAACGCGCCGCGCATCACCTCGAACATGTCGGTGATGTAGCCGTCGGAGCCCAGGCCCACCGTGACGCCTGCGTCCACCAGGTCGGGCACGGGCGCGATGCCGCCGCCCACCTCACAGTTGGACAGGGGCATATGAGTCACGCGCACCCCGCGCCGTGCGAGGATCGCGATCTCGGCCGGGGTGATCTGCACGCACTGCGACGCCTGCATGGCTGGCCCGGCCACGCCCAGCCGCTCGTAATACTCGAAGGTGCGGCCGCCGAAATGGGCCAGTGCGTGCTCCGGCTCGTAGATCCCCTCGGACGCGTGCATGTGTACCGAGACTCCTTCGGCTGCGGCCATCTCGAACGCCTGGCGCATGAAGTCAGCCGAACAGGTGAAGGTGGTGTGGTAGCACATGAAACCGGAGACCATTGCGGATTGCGGATTGCGGATTGCGGATTGAGTTGCGCGAATAAACGCCAGGTTTTCGCGCAGCCCGAGCTGTCCGTTCTCCTTGCTGACCCGCTCGGTGGCCTCGAAGGAGAGGATGCCGCGGATGCCGCGGGTGCGGACGACCTCGGCCTGGGCCTGGAGGCAGCCGGGCAGCGCGTTGGGCGCCTCGGTGATGTCGTAGAAGCTGGTTGTGCCTCCGCGCAGCATCATCGCCAGGTTCAGGTCGGTGGCCGCGCAGATCATCTCATGGTCCAGCCGATCCTCCACCAGCGGCCACCAGAAATCGGTCAGGAAAGACCACCCCCCCCTCTCTCCCCCCCCTGCG
>DAOUAT010000345.1:0-5748 GCA_034433275.1 Anaerolineae bacterium | reverse complement strand
TCTAGGCTACCCGGACCGCTCCGGCCCGGGCGATCTCGTCGATCTGGCCCTATTATGCCAAACTGGGCGAATCGTGGCGACTGCACGCACGATCTCATATTACCAGGATGCTCACCTTGGGAGCATAGTTGAATAGTTACTCTCCATTTATGATTGGGTAGGGAAATGAGTGTACCCCGCCGCGGCGTCAGGCGCTAGAAGCTGGCTTCCCGTCTGCGTTTGCAGCCCAACGGCGATCTGGGTACAATAGGGTTCGTGACTTACAGCACTTAGCGGCTGGTCCAGAGTCGCACTCATCTTCCTGTTATCCCTGCCAGCATCCTACACAAGGACGCACGTCATCATGAAGCTCTTTTTCTGGCCTCGGCCATCCACCCGCGCGTTCATCCGTGAGGCGCGGCGCCTCCCTGGTTACTCGTTCTTCGACTGGCTGCACGGTTATGTCTATGCCCGCTGGCCCTACCTGTACATCGGCATCGGCACCGGTGAGCATCCGTTGGCCCGCACCGCCAGGCCGATCATCGGCTGGATCGATCGCGTCATCACAGGGCGGGCCAAACCTGCCGCCCTTGCTGCGGGAACACCTACCCCCCCTACCCCCCTCCCTCCCAGGGAGGGGGGAGACTCGCTCCCCTCCCCTCGCAGGGGAGGGGTTGGGGGAGGGGTCAAATCCATCACCAGCGCGACCACGTAGTTGTTCGCCTTCTCCGGCAGCAGGCCCGGCTCCACCAGCGTGCCGGGGGTGACGACGCGGCGCACGATGCGCGGCACCAGCTTCTCGCCCTTGGGCGGCTCGTTGCCGATCTGCTCCGCGATGGCGACCTTGTAGCCGGCGTTGATCAGCTTCGCGATGTAGCCGTCCACCGCATGGTAGGGCACGCCCGCCAGGGGCACGCGTTCGTCCGCGCCCACAGGCCGCGAGGTCAGCACGACGTCGCACACCGACGCGACGGTCTTGGCATCGTCGTCGAAGGTCTCGTAAAAATCGCCCAGGCGGAAGAAGAGGATGATGTCCGGGTACTGCTTCTTGATCGCCAGGTATTGGGAGCGCATGGGTGTGGTCATGGCGGATTTCTGATTTCAGATTGTGGATTGCGGATTGCGGATTGTTGTCTGCGCAGTGCAGGCTCGAACGGGATTATACATGAATCCAGGGGGATGAGCAACAACCATTCATGCCCGGCGGACCGGAATCGAGGCTTCAGCCGGTTGGTCTCAGTGCCCAGGAAGACTGGCTAAAGCCTCGATTCCGGGAAAAGCAAAGCGCTACTCGCCCAGCACAACCTGCCCGTAGGGGTCGCCGTAGAGGACATAGGCCAGCCAGGTGGGGTTGGCCGGGTCGGCCTGCTTGATCGCCATGCGCGCCTCGTGAAACGCCTGGCCGAGCGGCTGGCGCTTCCCTGCGAACGCGGCCAGGCCCCACAGCCGGTTATAAAACTCCTGGGCGAACTGCGCGGCCAGCACATCGTTCGCCTCCCACAGCGCGCCGATGAACGCACTGGCCTCGCAGTCCAAAAAGGTCTGCGCCCAGCCGCCAAGCTGCGTCAGTCCGATGCCTACGCGCCCCGAATGGCAGGCGTTCAAGAACACCACCGGTTTGCTCTTGCGGACGAACGGCTTCAGGGCGCCGACATCGCGCGGGGTGAGGAACTCGGTCCCCAGTTTGAGCTTCGACTCGTTGGCGCTCGCTGCGTCGAAGTTGCCGTGGCAGGCGAAGTGAAACAGGTGCGTGCGGCCGTCGCGCATGGCCCCAGTCACCTCATCCCGCGACTTCAGCGGGCCGGTGAGGGTTACTTCCCACTGCCGGCGGTGCAGCTCGGCGAAGTAGTCCGATTCGGCCTGCGCGGCCTGCAGGTTGTCGGGCGGCGCGACCCAGGCCCCGGTTGCCAGCTTAACCTGGTCGGGCGCGCCCCGGCCGGCCACCCAGCGGGAAAGCTGAAAGGTCTCGCACAGGGGCGGATCGTTGGGCTCGTCCCACGGCTCGTCCCCGGCCTCGCTCGGATCCTGCGGCGTCACCAGCTCCCAGGGGATCCACGGGTCGTCGGTGGTGATCAGCAGGCTTTTGCCGCCGTACTTCTTGCGCAGGACCTTGTTGTACTCGCGCTTGAGTTCGTCCGAGAAGAGCTCGTCGTACAGCAGGACGCCTTCGGCGGTCAGCGCCTCTTGCGCGCGCCGCGTCTCGTCGGCCGAGCGGGTCGCCACCGATTTCTTGGCCAGGTCGCTGAGCCGGTTGAAAATCGGCTGCAGGAAGGTCAGGGGATCATCCCGCAGCGTCTTTGATCCGACCAGCTTGAAGTTGTAGTCGCTGGACTTGGGCGAGTGCAGCATGTAGTCCAGCGTCCGGCGATCGGCCGAGAGCGCGATGCGCAGCTCCAGGTCGGGCGGCAGCGCCGCCTCGCCCAGCAGCGGCGAGGTAATCGCCACCAGCGGCACGGTGGCGCTGGTCAACTGCTTGAGCGCGGCCGCGTCGTCCACCACCTCGGCTTCGAAATCAATGGTCACGAGCCGGCGGTCATACTGCTCGAAATCCACAGAAATGCGCTTAACGCCGGCCGACTGCGGCTTCAGGAAGAAGATGAGCGGCTCGCAATCGCGCTCCCGCAGCACCTCAACTCGCCGGACGAAGGGCCCCGCGCCATCCACAGCCTCGCCGCCGATGGTCTCGCCCGTCACTTCAAAGCCCTCCGGCCGGACCACCACCGTCAACGGGCTGAGCTTGAGGCTCATGCGGGCCTCGTCGGCAGCACCCTTCGCCCCCGGCTGAAAATGGCCTGCCACGTACACGATGAGCGGCACAGCGCCCTGGTCGCGCAGGACTTTGTTGGGGAAGTGGACGTTGGCGTAGCGGGACACTTCGCCAGACGACGTGTCAGGCGGAGCGTCCCCAGCCATCTCGTAGGCCTGGGGCACCGACGAATGGCTGATGGGTGACTTGGGACCCCACACAGGGGCAGGCGGTTGCGGCAGCCCGGTGCTGTGTGCGCCTCGGAAAGTGTCCCATGTTTTGACGTCAGGCGCACTGAGCAACCGCGCGATGCTCGGATAGCCGCCGAGTAGGGATTTGATCACCTCTAAGTAGGCGCTGGCAACCTCAAATTCAGCGCCGCGCCGTGGGTGCGCCGCGCGCACCGCGGCAAGCTCTGCCCGCTCGCTCTCTGTCAGCCGCGCCTGGTGTTGGTCAATCAACGCGTCCACTCGAGCGACCAGACCCTTCGGATCGCGATACAGGCGAACGTCTACCAGGGCTACCAGACGTTGCAGCACCGCCTGGCGCTGTGCCTCGGCCAATGACTCGATGCCTTTGTTCGGTTGAACTTCGACCTGTCCGGCCTCCAGCAACCCTCGCACACCTGCCGGAAGGGAGTGGCGCACCGGCCACAGTGCGTTCAGGAAGGCGCCGACACTACCGGCCGCGTTGGCCCCCACATCAGCTTTGGCGATATCCTGCCCGTGTTTGCGGACTGCATTTTCGATGACTTCACGCGTCGCACCTGGCAGCTCCGGCCATGCGACCAGGATGCCATCCAGGATCGGCAGGATCGCGTTCGGCACGGCAGACGTTGAAAAGTTCATGGCGTCGCTCCTTGTCAGAAATCGCCGTTCAGCCATTCCACCAGGCGATCCCAGCCCGTGGCCTGCGGGAAGGCCAGTTGGCGGTAGGTCGCCAACTCCTTCTGGCGCTGGCTCAGCGGCTTCTCTGCAGGTGGTAGATAGACCGACATGCCGGTGGCGCCTGCATAGGCGGGACGGAACGCCACCTGCAACACCGGGGCCTGGGCCGCCCGCGCGTAGAGGTGCGCGTAGAGGGCTTGAGCCGCCGTAGCGACCTCCGAATACCCTTCCCAGCTGGCCTTATCAGCCAGGATACGCGCAAAGTCGCCTAAGTCGCGGTAGTTGCGGTCCTGAAACTTGACGGTGGCTGTGCGCGCCTCATTGGCCTTGGAACGCAAGACCGCCTCCTGCCCGCGCGCTAATACCGCATCCACCAGCACCCTGGTCAGCGACTCGGTCTCGCTAGTGGCCGCGAGGCGGATAGCGGACTGGGTGACCGTCTCGTCCGGCCTGGTCGCGGCGTTGTACGCCTTGGCATAGTCCCGCACGACGCGGTCGGCCAGGTCGGCCGGGGCCATACCCGGCGTCACGTTGAGGCCCTGCAGGATCAGCGCATAGGGCCAGCCGTTCATGGGCTCCACTTCCTGCGAGCCGACGAAGTAATCCGCGTGCGCGGCCAGCTCGCGCGCGCCCTCGACCATGGCCATCAGGCACGCGTCCATGCCGATGAGGTCGAGCCGGCGGCCGGTCAGCGCTTCGGCCTCGCTGAAGGCTTTATGTAAATCCTTCGTATCCAGGAAATCCTTGCTGGAGTCATCGAAGGCGATGGGACGGGTAGTGGCTGTGCCATCCGCGGCCCTGGCCTCCGCCATCTGGCGCACGGTGCTGCGAAAGATAGCGTTGTGGGTCTGGTGTGTAGAATCGCCGATGTCGCGCACGACCGCGTAGTGATCCACGTCCAGCCAGCCGGTGCCGTGATTCCAGATCACCAGCGCATAGCGGTCGGCCGGGTACTGACGGATGCCGCGCACGATGAAATCGCGCAGGGTGTTGGGAGCGCCGGTGTTGACCTCGCCCAGCACCTCCACCCGGCTGTCGGCCATGCCCTGGCCGGGGCGCACCTCAACGAAGTAGGCCTCCTCCTGGGTGTCGAACAGACAGACCACAGCGCAGGCGTCGGTGGTGCCCACCTGCGCCATCTTCCAGATGTCGGTGTAACCGGCCGTGGTCATCTCGGCCATCAGTTTCTTGGGGCCGGCCGCGGTATAGAACACCTTGCCGTTGTCGCCGGCCATGTATACCATGAAGGTCCAGGGGCGATGCTTTGTAGGAATTGCGGGCTGCATCGGTTTCTCCTTTCGGGTGCGGAAAAGGGCCGTGATACACTGCCAAATCGTGCGCCACCAAGTCATGGGATGCCTCCTGTGTCAACGCGGCACTGGCACGATTATAGCACGAGCTGTCGGCAGGGGCCAATACAAATAAAGAAGATAACGACTTTGCCCGTTTCTCATAGAGCGAGTATACTGCCCAACAAGATCACGACCGTATCCGGAATCGAGACTTCAGCCGGTCGGCTGGTTAATGCGATCAACCGGCTGAAGCCTCGACTCCAAACCGTCATTCGCCATTCGCCATTCGCTATTCGCTATTCGCCATGTCACGCTACCCCATCCCTGCGGGCCGGGCCCGCGTCGAAGAAGTCATCCTGCGCTCCCGCTTCATCACGACCGCGGCGCCGGCGGGCACTGTGGAAGCGGCCAGGGCCTTCATCGCCGAGGTGCGGGCCGAGTTCCCCGACGCCACCCACAACTGTTTCGCCTACGTGGTCGGGCCGCCCGGCTCCACCGCGCAGATCGGCATGAGCGACGACGGTGAGCCATCGGGCGCCGCAGGCCGGCCCATGCTGGCCGTGCTGCTGGGCAGCGGCGTGGGCGATATCGCAGTGGTGGTGACGCGCTACTGGGGCGGGATCAAGCTGGGCACCGGCGGGCTGGTGCGCGCGTATGGCGGGGGCGTCAAAGCAGTGCTGGAAGCGCTGGCCGTGCGCGAAAAAGTGGCGTGGCGCACGCTGCTGGCGTCTGGCCCCTACAGCCTCATCACGCCGGTGGTGCGCCTGCTGCCCGAATTCGAGGCAACGATCGCCGAGCAGATGTTCGCCGCGGATGTCACCTGGCACATCACCGTGCCCGAGGA
>DAOUAT010000344.1:0-1764 GCA_034433275.1 Anaerolineae bacterium | reverse complement strand
CGCCCTGGTGGTCGTGGTGCTGATCTATCTGCTGGCGAGCATTCTCCGCTGGGCTTTGCAGGCCCTACGAGAGCTCTGGTTCACCCGCGGCCTGCCTTTGCTCGGTCAACCAGCAGTGCAGCCGGGCTTCCTGGTCGGTGAGTTCACCAACACGCTGGGCGAATCCGGCGTTAGCGCTGCCCGCGTGGTGCCGCTGGCGCTCACCGAGAAGCTGATCCGCTGGAACCGATTGGTGCAGGCGAAAGAGGTGCCCGTGGAGCCGGAACCCAGGCTTGACCTGGGCGGCATGGGCTGGCTGAAGATCCTGTGGAGCTGGATCCTCCCTCCGCCGCGCGGCTACAAGGTGACCGGTGCGCTGCTCAAAGGCGCCACCGGCACGTATCAGCTTGCCATCCAGCGCCAGACGCTCAGCAGCAACAGCATTGACCGCAGCACCACCTTGGAGCAACGCGGCGCCTCGGCCGATGACGCGTTCCGCAAGATGGCCGGCGAGGCCGCCAAGTGGCTGGTGAACCCGGAGGACATCGAGGCCAGCCAGGCGATCCTGCGCGGCATGAAGGCCACCAAGGACGTGGGCGACGCCATGCAGCTGACGCCCAGCGAGGTCTTCGACCAGGCGCTGGAGCTGCTGCTGCCCGTGCGCCAGCAGGTGACCGCCGGCGCAGTTGACTTCGCCGACGCGCGCAATCGGCTCCGTTCGGCCGAAGCGCTGCTGGGCCAATTGCCTGCCGGCTCGAGCCTGCGCCAGGACGTGCAGGCCGTGATTACCGACCTGCGCCGGAGCGTGCCGGCCGGTTGACGCGAATTCTCTGTCTGGAATCGAGGCTGTGCGGAGCCTCCTTTAGGATCAGCCGGTTATCCGGCTTTCACACACACCTTTGGCATTTGCAGGTTGACAAACAGCGGCGAAACGCTTACAATCAGTCTAACAAATCAAAAAGACGTAGAACCGGAGGAGTAGGTGGTAGGGACACGGTCACCGTGTCCGCGCCGTCGCCAGCGAGAGGGGGCCACCGGGTGAGAGCCGCCTCATGACGTGAGCGCCGCCGAAGGTCGCCGGGGAGTCGGGCTGCTGATTGCGGATTTCGGATTGCCGATTGCAGATTCGAGTACGCCGTAGGCCGCCACGGGTCAGCCCGTTATAGCTTTGAGCGGGCAGTCGCCCTGGATCTCTGACACCTGTCGCCTGATCCTTGACGCCTGTCAACCAAGGTGGCACCGCGGAAGCGCCCTTCCGTCCTTGTGACGTGAGGGCGCTTTTTCGTTCCACAAACCAGGTTTCTGCGAGAAACCTGGTTTGTGGAACGAAGCGCCCTAGGGTATACTATGTGCCACCATGCCACTATAGTGGCACTACAAGGAGGCGCACGATGACCGAAGAGATTGTGAAACTGACTGTACGGTTGCCTGCGACGCTGCATCAAGTGCTCAAGGAGCGTGCAGTAGAGTATAACGTGTCATTGAATCAGGCAGTGGTGGACACATTGACGGTAGAGCTAATGCCCGCGCCAGCCGAGACTGAAAGAGAAAAAGTGCGGCGTATGCTGAAGACAAAAGGAAAACTGGCGAATACGCGCTGGATGCACAACGTGCTGCCTGGCGTCAAACCGGCGACTTTGGACGAGGCGCGTGAATGGTTACGCGGTGTGCCGTTGAGTGAGTGGATTATCGAAGATCGGGGACCACGATGAGATCTAGATCAGACAAGAACACCGGTGAATGGGAGATGTACGATGACTGAGAGCAAGATCAAGTTAACCGTTC
>DAOUAT010000343.1:0-2567 GCA_034433275.1 Anaerolineae bacterium | reverse complement strand
CGCGTGGCCTTCTCGGCACAGGCCCAACGCCCGCCAGGCCCCCAGGCCGCGCAGCAGACGCATCTGCGGCATCTCTGCGATGCGACCGAACGCTTCGGCCACGGCCGGATCGTCGTCCAGGTCCTCGGTGCAGGGGATGCGCGCCAGCGATCGGCGGCGGTAGATGGACGCGCCCGCGGCCAGGGCCAAGCCGGCGGTTAGCCCGACAAGGAAAGTCGCCCGCCTGCGATCGGTCATGGATTCACCTCGTTTCAGTCCACGATGAGCAGATGCTTTGCTGGACACTTGCCGTCACGCGACTTGGGTTGGTGACCCGCTCAGCATGACATAAGCGGCCTTGTTGGTCCAACCTCGGGTTATTTCATCTCCCGCACAGGGACGCTGATCGTCTGTTCGCCGGCTTTCTCGAATTTGAGCGTGATCTGGATGGTCTGGCCGGCTTCCAGCGGCGCGACCAGGTTCATCAGCATGATGTGTTTGCCGCCGGGTTTCAGCTCCACCTTGCTGCCGGCCGGTAGCTCGAATCCCTGGGGCTGGTGCACCATCTTCATCACCTCGTTCTCGGTGATCGTTTCGTGCAGCTCGACCATTTTGGCGGCCGGGCTGGTGGCCGAGAGCAGGCGATCGGCCTGGCCGCTGTTGTTGGCGAGCACCATGAAGGCGCCGCCGCTGCCGCCCGTGTTGGGCGCAGGCCGGGCGTAGGGGTCTTGCACGACGATGCCGCCCGCACCCGGTGGGACGCAGCCAGTCAATAGGGTCAGCGTAACGAAGATGATGAGGGTGAATTGGGCGAAGGTCGGTGGACGCATGGCTTGAGCCTCCTTGTCGAGTTGCAAGGGGCCTTCCAAACCGGTTGGCGCGGAACGTCGGGGCGCGCCAACGGCGGAGAGGGTCTTGCGAAGTCTTTCACGAAACTCCACCGCCATTATAAGTACATATCGGCTGGTTTGGCAACTCCGCCGAAGCGTGCGATACTGCGCTCCATGCAGACACGCTTCTTCGATGATAAGGTCTTCTTCTCCACCATGCTGCGGCTGGCGGTGCCCATTGCGATGCAGCAGTTCGTGATGAACGCACTCAACGCGGTGGACGTCTTGATGATCGGCCAGTTGGGCGAGACGTCGGTGGCCGCGGTGGGGCTGGCGAACCAGTTCTTCTTTCTGTTGACCCTCTTCCTATTTGGCGTGGGCAGCGGCTCCGCGGTGTTCTCCGCCCAGTTCTGGGGGCGCCGCGATGTGGGCAACTTGCGCCGGGTTCTAGGGCTGGCGCTGAGCATCGCGTTGATCGGCGGCGCATTGTTCTCCGCAGCCGCGCTGCTGGTCCCGCAGGTTGTCCTGCGCTTCTACACCGCTGACCCGGCTGTCATCGCTATCGGCAGCACGTACCTGCGCGTTGTGGGCTTGTGCTACCTGCCCACAGCCATCAGCGTCATGGTGGGCATCACCCTGCGCAGCACCCGGAATGTCAAGCTGCCCATGCTGGTGAGCATCGGCGCGCTGAGCCTGAAAACGCTTCTGGCCTACGGCCTGATCTTCGGCCGCTTCGGCCTGCCTGCGCTGGGTGTGACGGGTGCAGCCACCGCGACGGTGATCGCGCGTTTCCTGGAATGTGGAGCTTTGCTCTTCTTCTCCTATCGGCATCAGTTGCCGACGGCCGCGCGGCCCCATGAGCTGTTCGCCTGGGATCGCGAGTTCCTGGCGCGGTTCGCACGCACAGTATCGCCGGTCGTCGCGGCAGAGATCTTGTGGTCGCTGGGGATCACGACTTACAGCGCGGTGTATGCACGCATCGGCACCGATGCCATTGCGGCGGTGAACATCGCCAGCACCATCGAGGGGATCGCGCTGGTGCCGTTCATGGGCCTGGGCAACGCCTGCGCCATCATCCTGGGCAACCACATCGGCGCGGGTGACACGGAGACGGCCAACGACTATGCGTGGCGCTTCCTCAAGATATCGGTCGCCATCGCCCTGGTGATTGGGGCGTTGGTGTTCGGTGTCTCACACGTGATCCTTCAGCTCTATCGCATCTCGCCGGAAGCGCAGATCTACGGCCGCAACATCCTGACGGTGGTCGCCGCGGTGATGTGGCTGAAGGCCGCCAACATGGTCATCATCGTCGGCGTTCTACGTAGCGGGGGCGACACCCGGTTCGGCCTGTTCGTGGACACCCGGTTCGGCCTGTTCGTGGATACCGGGCCGCTGTGGCTCATCGGCGTGCCTCTGGCGTTGCTGGGCGCCTTCGTCCTTCGTCTGCCGGTCTACTGGGTGGTGTTGATGGTGATGGCCGATGAGCTGACTAAGTTTTTCATCGGTCTGCGCCGGGTGCAGTCGGGCCGGTGGATCAATAATGTAGTGCGGGCGTTGTGAGCACGGGCCTGACTCATTGCTATCTGATCCACGGCTGCGCTCCTACCAGCCCAGCCCCTTCACGAACTCCCGCACCCCTTCCACCGTGCGCGGCGTGTCCCCGGCCGGGTGCAGCTCCCACCGGATTACATGGTTGACCGCTTCCCCCGGGGCCAGGCGCGCCAGCGGGCCGATGGTTTCCAGTTCGATGTTGCTGTC
>DAOUAT010000342.1:0-2923 GCA_034433275.1 Anaerolineae bacterium | reverse complement strand
AAGACCTACACGGCCGAGCTGGCTGCCATCGCGCTGCTCAGCACCGCGCTCAGCGGCGACCCGGCCCAGGCCGCGGCGCTGGAGGCGATGGCGGGGCAGGTGGGTCAGGCGTTGGCGCTGAACAGCAGCCTGGACTGCACCGCGGAACGCTACCGCTACATGCAGGCGTGCGTCACCATCGGCCGCGGCTACAACTACGCCACTGCGTTCGAGCTGGCGCTGAAGCTGAAAGAGATGACCTACACCGTGGTGGAGCCGTATTCCAGCGCCGATTTCCTGCACGGCCCGCTGGCGGTGATCGCCCAGGGGTTCCCGGTGGTGGTGATCGCACCGTCGGGGAAGATGCTGCCGGAGATGGTGGGATTCATGGCGACGGCGAAAGAACGGGGCGCGGAGCTGATCGTGATCAGCGATGATACGGACGCGTTGGCGCTCGGCCGCGTCGCGCTGGCGCTGCCGGCCGGCACGCCCGAATGGCTATCCCCCATCTGCGCCATCGTGCCCGGCCAACTGTTGGCGATGCACCTGGCCCACGCGCGCGACCTGGACCCCGATCGGCCGCGCGCGCTGCGCAAGGTGACGGAGACGCGGTAACACAGCATCGGTGCGGCTTGCGGCCGGCGTAATTATGCTTGCCAGACCGCGTATCCTGAGTTATAGTATTGTTCCGTAACATCCGCGACAGCGTTCTCTATACGGCGCGAGGCTTCATGGACAGCGGACCCAAATACCGTTTTGACCCAGTGGACCATAACTTTATGCGAATACGCGGCCGGCTCACCCCGGGCGAACGGCTGCTGGCCATGCTTGCTGCGCGGGAGTGGGTGGTGGCCGCGCACCGCGCCCGCTTGCGCCGCAAATACCCCGACCTGTCACCCCAGGAGATCAACCTGAAGGTGTTGGAGGAGATAGAGCGTGCCGACCTCAGACAAACCCGATCTCACCCTGTTTCTTGATATCGTGCATACACTGGAACGGATCGGTGCGCCACACATGATCATCGGTGGCTTCGCAGCCACCATGTACGGCATTACACGCACGACTTTTGATATTGATATCGTCGTTGATCTCAAGGAGACGCACATTCAGGCGTTGGCTGCTGCCTATCCCCCTCCCCGCTACTACGCCGATCCTGAACAGATGCGAAGTTCGATCCGGATGGGCATTTCGTTCAACGTCATAGACGGCAAACGTGGCGAAAAAGCGGACCTGAGCCCTTTGACCAGGGACTCACGCTATCGCCAGGCATTTGGACGACGCATTCGCTACGAGATCAAATGGCCTGGTGAGGCGTCATTCGATGAGGCGTACCTGGACGCTCAAGCTCAGGCACTGGGGCCGGATGTAGCAGAGCTCTGGCAGTCTATTAAACAAGCGGCGCAGAGCGAAGCGCGCCGCGACGATGCTTAAGCACCGCAGGTGGTAACAGCGTTTCAGAAACCTGGTTTCTTGTCAGTCTCGATGGCCTTGAGACACATCGGGTTTTCTCCACGGCGGCCGTTGTAGGTGAGCGCGAGGCCGGTGCAGCCCCCTTGGCATAAGTCACCGTGCGGGCAGTCGGCGCACGCGCCATACCTTTTGACCGGCGCGCGCCACCCCGCCAGCGCATCCTCCCACAACCTCGCTAATCGTGTAGGGGCGGGGTCATCCCGCCCGCCCCGCAGGCTGCCCACCACACAACTTTCCGGCAGCGACAGGCACGGCTGCACCCGGCCATCGCTGCGGATGCCCAGGGTCTCCCGGCCCGCGCTGCAGCCGGCCCAATGTTCGCCCGGCATCCCCAGGTAAGGCAGCCGTGCCGAGCAATAGCCGAAATCGTGCGCGCCGATCACGGGCAGGGCGCGCCAGGGGACTGTGGCCCGCATGCGTGCGATGAACAGCGCGGCGAAGTAGAACTCCAACGGCGTCAGCAGGTCGGCCTGCGCCAGCCGCTCGCCCCCGGCCCCCGCCACCTGGATCTGCCAGCGGATGTCGCGGCCGATGAGCAGCCGGGCGATGGCCGGCAGTTCGTAGACGTTGCGCCGCGTCAGCGTGGTGATCACGGACACGCGCTGCCCGGCCGTTTGCAGGTCTGCGATGGCGGCCAACGTCCGCTCGAACGCGCCCGGCACGCCCCGGATCGCGTCGTGGACCGCGGGGCTGCCCCCGTCCAGGCTGGTGCCGACCGTGCGCGGGGCCAACGCGCGCAGTTGTGCGATCCGCTCCGCGTTCAGCAGGGTGCCGTTGGTGAAAATCACCAGCCCGACCCCGCCGCGGCGCAGCCGCTCGGCCACGGCCAGCCAGTCGGGTCGCAGGAAGAGCTCGCCGCCCATCAGCGTGACCTCATCGGCCGGGAGCGCGGCCAGCTCGTCGGCCACGCGCAGCGCCTCGGCCGTGGTCAGCTCGTCAGGCCGCGCTGAGCCGGCGGTCGCGCCGCAGTGCAGGCAGCGCAGGTTGCAGCGCAGCGTCAGCTCCCACACGCAGCACAGCAGGCGAGATGTCATTTGGGTCCTCAACGCAACAGATCTGTCAGGTCAGGCAGCGGCACGGCATAGCGCTCGACGCCGGGCGCGCGGCCGGTGACGGCATCCAGCTCGCGCTCGAATGCGGGACGGAGGCCGGGGTGCAAGACCGCTTGCAGCGCCTCATACGCGGCCAGCGCATCCAACCGCCGGCCCTGCGCCAGATGCAGCCGCGCCAGGTTCCAGCGCGGCCAGGCCGCGTCCGGGTCATAGCCTGACGCCGTCGCGAGCGCTCGCGCCGCCGTGACCAGATCTCCGCGGGCAAAGGCGCGGATGCCTTGTGCGGTCATGCGCCGCGCGTGGTCGCTCAACGCTTCCCGGCTGAAGAAGGTCACCTGGAGGTCCTCGGGCGCCAGATCTGACGTCGCCGCGTCGAACGCGTCCCGCACGGCATCTAGCCCCGAACCTTCGTGCAGCCGCGC
>DAOUAT010000341.1:0-17371 GCA_034433275.1 Anaerolineae bacterium | reverse complement strand
GTTGTTGGGCCTGCTCGTCGGCTGGGTGATCTGGCCGGTGACCTACAAGAACGCGCTGCCGCAAGACCTGCGGCCGGCCGAGCGCGACATGTATCTCGGCATGGTCGCTGATTCCTTTGCGCGCACCAACAATCTGGACCAGGCGCGCGAGCGCCTGTCCACCTGGCCCAAGGACGAACTGAGCGCGGCCCTGGACAACCTGCAGGACCGGCTCATGGATACCGACGCGCGCCTGGCAGGCGCTGTGCAATACCTGGCGTCGGCCTTGAACCTGCCCGCCGCGCCGGCCGCGCAGGCGACTCCTGCCCCCACACGTGCCGCGCCTGCCGCACCATCAGGCGCCGGTTCGCTGCTGCGGACGATCTGCACCGCGGGGCTGTGGGTGCTGTTGGTGCTGGCCGGCGTTGTTGCGTTCGTATGGCTCTTCAACCGGTGGCGCGCGGCCCAGCGGAAGCAGCCCGGCCCAGCGATCAGCGAGTCGGTGCGCGATCTGGCCCGCGAGACCGGCCAGGCGGACGCCCGCTCGGCGGCCGAGATCGCCGAGGAGGCAAAGGCTGAATGGCCGCGGGGCAGCCGCACGCGCTATGCCGAGCCCGAACCGGAGCCTTCCTCGGTGCGCTGGTCAGAGGCGCGGGAAGAAGATCTGTTTGCCGCCGGCCGTGCAGAGGCCCCTCGGGTGGCTGAAGCGCCCAGGCCGCCCCTCCAGCTCGAACCGCGCGAACCCCGGCCGGCCGAGCCGGTCCGCCGTGCGCCGGTTGCGCTGCCGGCAGGCGGGATGCCCGTTAAGCTCGGCGACTATGTGGCAGTTTACCAGATGGGCGAACCGGATTACGACGAGGCGTTCGATATCAACGATCCGGTTGAGGGGACCATGGGTCAGTGCGGCTTGCAACTGATTGACCCGGTGGGCCGCAATCGTGACCAGGCCGTGGCCTTGCAGGTCTGGTTGTGGGATGGCAGCGACCCTGATACGCGCGTCAAGGTGCTGATGAGCGAGGGCGGGTATCGCGACACGGCGCTGCGCTCGGCCCAGGCGGGAGCAAATGAAGCTATCCCTGTGCGCGCCGGCGCCGAGTTCGAGCTGGAAAGTCACGACCTGCTGCTGCGCGGTCGCGTGGACAAGGTGGAATACGCCGATGCCGAGATCCCGCGCAGCATCTTCATGGAGTTGCACGTCAGGTTGCAGGCGTATCGGAAGGCGTGATCAAACGGGTGTGTTCCGAAGTTAGTTACGAGCACCCTGAGCGGAATTGTTACGACCGTTTAGCTACGTTACAGTAGCAGACTACTCAAGCGGAGCACCCTGAGCGGAGGGCTAGCATCCTGAGCGAAGCACCGCAGTGCGAAGTCGAAGGGCGCAGCCCGGAGTCGAAGGGCGCGGAGCGATCTTGGTCAAAGCCGTATCCTTCGACTGCGCTTCCCCGCCCAGACCGCGGGGCGGCTCCGTTCCGCTCAGGATGCTCCGCTGGCGTGGCTGACGCCTGACTTTGAATACACCACCCCTCACACCCGCGCTTCCGGGTCAAACAGCCGCTTGTGCTCCTGGATGGCATAGCGGTCGGTCATGCCGGCGATGTAGTCGCAGATTACGCGCGGCAGCGAGTCGGGGCCGGCCTGGATGCGGGTCTGGACCTCGTAGGGCAACTGCCGCGGCTCCTCAAGATAGGCCTGGAACAGCGCTCGGATCATGTGATCGGCCTTGTAGGCCATGCGGATGACGCGCGGGTGATAGTAGAAGCGCTGGAGCAGGAACGCCTTCAGCTCGCGGTTGACCGCCTGCAGCTCCTCTGAGAAGCCGGCCAGGTTCCTGCCCACGGCGCGCAGGCCAGCGACACTCTCGATGTGGGCGGCGGCCAGCGCGTCCGCGGTCGCGGTGATGGCGTCGGTGATCGTGATGCCCAGCAGCCGCCGGACCGCGCGGGTGCGCAGTTTGTCATCTAGCCGGCAGTCCACGCGTGTCCCCAACGAGGCCATCACTGTGCGCCAGGCCCCCAGCTCACGCACCTCCAGCGGGTCGAGCAGCCCGCTGCGCAGCCCATCCTCCAGGTCCGCCGCGTTGTAGGCGATCTCGTCGGCCAGGTTGGCGATCTGGCACTCCAACGTGCCGGCCAGCTCCGGCTCATAGCCCGTGGCGTCGGTCACGTCGTAGTCGGTGTCGTGCTTCACCAGCCCCTCGCGCACCTCATAGGTCAGATTGAGCCCCGGAAAGTCAACATAACGGTCTTCGAGCAGCGTCACGATGCGCATGGTCTGGCGCTGGTGGTCGAAGCCGCCGTGGCCGGCCATGAGCTGGTTGAGGGTCTGCTCGCCGGTGTGGCCAAACGCGGGGTGCCCCAGGTCGTGCGCCAGGCAGATGGCTTCGGTCAAGTCCTCGTTGGCGCCCAGGGCGCGTGCCATGCTGCGGCCGATCTGAGCCACTTCGATGGTGTGGGTGAGGCGGTTGCGGTAGTGATCCCCTTCGTGGTAGACGAAGACCTGGGTTTTGTAGTCCAGCCGGCGGAACGCGGCCGTGTGGATCACCCGGTCGCGGTCGCGCTGGAACGCGGTGCGGTAGGGGTGTTCCGCCTCTGGGAACACGCGGCTGCGACTGGCGCTGCTCGGCGTGCCATACGGCGCCAGTGCGGCGCGTTCACGCGCCTCGATCTCCGCGCGGATCAGGAACATCTCACTCCTCCGCTGTCTACTGCGTTTCCAGCCAGGCGACCTGCTCCTGCAAGGTGCTGAAGGCTGTCAGGTCCACCTCTTCGCAGATGTCCGCGGTGGCATGCGCCTGGCGCTGGACCGCGCCGATGACGCGGTCCAGGTCTCCCACCGACAGGTCGGGCACCCGCGCGATCCCGGAGCGCACCGGCCTGAGCGTGGCGTTGTCGTTGTGCCCGTCATGTGTCTGGGGCGGGTTGTGCACCGCGAAAGTGACCAGCGCCAGCCGGCCATCGGCCTTGCGCACGGTGTAGATGCGATGGCGCAGGTCGGTGGCATGGCCGGCTGCGCGAAAGCAGTAGAGCTTCCACAACCGTTCGCCGGGCCGCAGGTCGAGCAGATCGGCATCCAGGTCGGCCAGGATCTCTTGGGCGCCTGGGCAGCCGCAGGGATTGGGTTCAGGTGCGTTCATCATTTGGTCTTTACCATGTGAATGAGTTCCTGTGGCAATGGCGGCGCGGGCAGCTCACGCCACGGTTGCAGTTTACAACGATGCCAAAATGGTGTCAAGGCGGTTTTCGTGGGCGCAAGGGGCGCCGCGACATCACTGCCGCCGGCGCCGGGGATACCGCGAATGTGGTATGGTGAGTGGGTGATGTATACCTCAATCGAGTGACTTTTTTTACCTGTGCGGGGTGTTGTGCAGCCTCCTTTGAGCTCGCCCCCGCAAGTGTTATAATCGCACGGAAAGTACATTGTGAGGCGCCATCTTGATCCGTGAACGCTTGCTCTGGGGGTTTGTGCTGATCGCCCTTGTGCCATTGCTCGGCGTGGGCGTTGGCACATCGTTGATCAGCTACTACAAAAGCGGGTTGGAGGCCATCGCTGACATCAAGGCCAGCCAGCCGGAGGCGCCCATCCTGGTGCTCACCAGTTTTGCCGAGGAGGACAAGGTGTTTCCGGCGATCCGGGCGGGCGCGCTGGGCTACCTGCTCAAAGACTCCTCGCCGCAACAGCTCCTCCGTGCGATCCAGGATGTCTATCGGGGCCAGCCTTCGCTGCACCCCACCATCGCGCTGAAAATGATCCGTGAGCTGGACCGACCCTTGAGCCAGGCGCGAGCCGAGAGCCCGCTCACCGACCGGGAGGTCGAGGTGCTGAAACTGGTGGCGCAAGGCCTGACCAATCAGGAGATCGCGGACCGGCTGACCATCAGCGAATGGACCGTGCGCACCCACGTGCGCAACATCCTGGGTAAATTGCACCTGGCCAATCGCACCCAGGCGACGCTGTATGCTCTGCGGGAAGGTCTGGCGAAGAGCTGACGACGGGCATACCGTGAGTTCATTTTGGAGACGTGCATGACCACCACGGTGCAACTTTTCATCACCTGTCTGGGCGAGAACTTCTTCTCGCCCGTGCTGCGCGACATGGTGACGGTGCTGGAGCGGCTCGGGCTGGCGTGCGCCATGCCCGAGGGCCAGACCTGCTGCGGCCAGCCGTTCTACAACAGCGGCCTCCAAAGCCAAACCATCGGCCCGGCGCGACAGTGGTTGAAGGTCTTTGCCCCCACCGATGGCTATATCGTTGCGCCCTCGGGCTCCTGCGCCGAGTTCGTGCGTCATCGCTACCCGGAGCTGTTTCCGCCGGGCACGCCCGAACACGCCGCGGCCGAAGACGTCGCCGGCCGCACCTACGAGTTCAGCGAATTTCTGACCAGGGTGCTGAAGATGACGGACGTGGGCGCGCGCTTTCCACACAAGGTCACCTACCACGGGTCGTGCCACATCCTGCGCGGCCTGGGACTGCGCGCCGAGCCGAAGCAGCTGTTGCAGGCAGTGCGCGGGCTAGAGCTGATCTCGTTGCCGGAAGAAGAGACCTGCTGCGGTTTTGGCGGCATTTTCAGCGTGATCTACCCCGAAGTCTCCCGCGACATGATGAGCGACAAGGTGCGCAACATCATGGCTACGGACGCCGAGGCCGTGGTGGTGGGCGAGCCGGGCTGCCTGATGAACATCGCCGGTGGCTTGCACAAGGCCGGATCGGCCATCCGGCCCGTACACCTGATTTCCGTCCTGGCGGCGCAGGAGTAGGCCCATGAGCGAGATCCCGACCCACATTGACTTTCGGACCAATGTGCAGCCCGTCAACCCGAGCATGCCCGCTTCGGTGCAAAAGGCGACGGCGCGGTTCCTGGGCACCCGCGCGGGCGTCGTAAACGTGGTCGGCGAGGCGCGCTGGCAACAATTGCGCCAGGCCGGGCACGAGATCCGCCTGCACACGGTCAATCACCTGGATCACTATCTGGCGCTGCTGGAGGAGCGGGTGACCGCGGCCGGCGGCCATGTCCACTGGGCGCGGGACGCGGCCGAGGCGAACCGCATCGTGCTACAGATCGCGGCCCAGCACAACGTCAAGGCCGCGGTGAAGGTCAAGAGCATGGCCACCGAGGAGATCGGCCTGAACCGTGCGCTGGCTGACGCAGGCATCCGGACCCTGGAAACGGATCTGGGCGAGTTCATCATCCAGTTGGCCGGCGTCGGCCCGTCACACATCATTGTGCCGGCCGTACATCTGACCAAAGAGGGCATCGCCCAACTGTTCACTGAGAAGCTGGGGGTGGATGCGCCGGCTGACCCCTTCGCGCTGGCCGCGATCGCGCGGCGCACGCTGCGGCAGGCGTTCCTGGAAGCCGACATGGGCATTTCCGGCGCCAACTTTATGGTGGCCGAGACCGGCACGCTGGTGATCGTGAGCAACGAGGGTAACGGCCGCATGTGTACCACGCTGCCTCCGCTCCATGTCGCGCTCGTCGGCATTGACAAGATCGTGCCCGACATGGAGAGCCTGAACGTGCTGCTGAAGCTGTTGCCGCGCAGCGCCACCGGCCAGAAGATGTCGTGTTATACTTCCTTCATCACCGGCCCGCGACGGGAAGACGGGGAAGGCGGCCCGCAGGCGTTTCACCTGGTGCTGCTGGACAACGGTCGCACGCGCATCCTGCGGGACCAGGTCACGCGTGAGACGCTGCTCTGCATCCGCTGCGGTGTGTGCTTGAACGTCTGCCCGGTGTATAATCATGTGGGCGGGCACGCCTACGGGTTTGCCTATTCCGGCCCCATCGGCGCGATCCTGTCGCCGCAGCTCTTGGGCGGCCAGGTGGCGGGCGCGCTGCCGTTCGCCTCGTCGCTGTGCGGTGCGTGCGCCGAGTACTGCCCGGTGAAGATCCCGATCCCGGAGATCCTGATCCGGCTGCGCCGCCGTGTGGTCGAAGGGGACAGCGTCGAAGCGCCCAGCGCGCCGCCCGTGGTGCGCGCGGCCGCGGGCGTGAGCGGCCTGGCCTTCCGATCGCCGTGGCTGTATGAACTCGGCACGCAGGCGCTGAAGGTGGCCCAGGCGCCGCTGCGCCGGGGGGACTGGCTGCCCGCTCTGCCGCCGCCGGTCAACCGCTGGACTCTGGCGCGACCGTTCCCGGCGTTCGCCGCCGATTTTCGCCGGTGGTGGCGGCAGCGCACGCCGAACCGCCGGGCGGGCAAGCGGCGGCCGATCGGCGCAGGCGCATTGGTGGTCGTTGTAATCGCGCTGCTGGCGTGGATGCTGGGCCGCCGACGCGGATGATGAAAATGCAGCCATCCGCGTTCATCTGCGCTTGTCCGCGTCCCATTTTCGGGTCAGAGGTAAAACATGAGCCGTGACAGGATCCTCGCCGATGTGCGCGCCGCCCTGGGCCGGCCGGCCGGCGCGCCCGTGCCGCCTGTGCCGGCGTCCGCCCGCGTCCCGCCACACCAGCCGGCAGCGCCCGCCGCCGAGCTGGACCTGCTGCTGGCCGAGATCGGCAAAGTGGGCGGTAAAACGCAGAAGCTGGACCCGGCCGCACCGGCGGCCGGGCTCCCCGCAGCCCTGGCCGAGCTGGTGCGCGCCGAGGGCATCCAACGGGCCACCTGTTGGCAGACGCCGGAACTGCAAGCGCTGCGCGTGGCGCAGATTCTGGCCGATCTGGGCGTCGAGATCATCTCGCCGTATGCGGGCAAGGACGCGCTGGCGAGCTGCGACTTGGGCGTCACCGGGGTGGACGCGGCCTTCCCGGAGACCGGCACCCTGCTGCTGCGCAGCACGGCCGACCGGCCGCGCCCGGTCTCGCTGCTGCCGCGCATCCATCTGGCGCTGCTGCGGCCCGAGGCGCTGCGCGCCGACCTGGGACCAGCCTTCGCTGAGCTGGCGGGCCAGGGCTACTTCGTGTTTGTGACCGGGCCCAGCCGCACGGCAGACATCGA
Source organism: Anaerolineae bacterium (assembly GCA_034433275.1). Classification (GTDB taxonomy): domain Bacteria; phylum Chloroflexota; class Anaerolineae; order CG2-30-64-16; family CG2-30-64-16; genus DAOUAT01. Next base: position 10,457 of record DAOUAT010000341.1, on the reverse strand, counting down.
GCTCACCGTGACCATCGGGGTACACGGCCCCCAGGCTCTGCACGTGTGGGTCGTGCCCGCACCGTGATCCATCGGTCGTAGACTGTTGCGCAAAGAGGAGCACAGCATGAATGCAACGTTGCCGGAATTGACTATGCCACAATTCAAGATGTTGGTTGCTCAATGCATCCACTGTGGCTTGTGCTTGCAAGCCTGCCCCACATACGACGTGTTCGGCGCCGAGATGGACGCGCCGCGCGGCCGCATCGCCCTGATGCGCGCCGCTTCTGAGGGGCGCATCGGCGCGGACGAGTTCAGCAATACCTTTGCCAAACATATCAACCTATGTCTTTCCTGCCTGGCCTGCCAGACCGCGTGCCCGTCGGGTGTGAAATACGCCAAACTCATCGAGACCACCAAGGTTGCGCTGGCGCATCATCGCCGGCCCGGCGCGGTGGAGCGCGTGGTGCGGTGGGTGGGCCTGCAGCAGACCATGCCCCACGTGGGCCGGCTGAAGCTGATGGCCCGGCTCATGTGGGTGTATCAGACCATCGGCCTGCAAAAGCTGGTGCGCAAGCTGGACTTCTTGCCGCGGCCGCTGAAGGCCGCCGAGGCGATCCTCCCGCCCATCACGCCGAAGTACCGCGATTACCGCCAGCCCGCGCCGGCCATCGGGGAGAAACGAGGCACAGTCGCGTTTTTCATCGGCTGCATCCAAGAGGCGTTCCTGGCGCAGGTGAACGAGGCCACCATCCGGGTGTTGCAGCGCAACGGCTTCGAGGTGCAGTTTCCCGCCGGGCAAACCTGCTGCGGCGCGGCGCAGTTGCACATCGGCGAGGAGGCGCTGGCGCGCGATCTGGCGCGCAAGAACATTGACGCGTTCCTGGCCGCAGATTACGACGCCATCATCAACAACGCCGGCGGCTGCGGCGCCACGCTGAAGGACGAGTACGAAGATCTGTTCCACGATGATCCGGTCTACGCCGAGAAGGCGCGCACCTTCGGCAAGAAGGTGAAGGACATCAGTGAGTTCTTGATCGATAATTTGCGGGAGCAGCCCACCGGCGTCGTCAAAGTCCGGGCCACCTACTCCGATTCGTGCCACCTGCGCCACGCGCAGAAAGTGGTCAAGCAGCCGCGCGCCCTGCTCAAGCTGATCCCGGGCCTGGAGCTGGTGGAACTCCGCCAACCCGACCGGTGTTGCGGCAGCGCGGGCGTCTACAACATCGTACACTCCGAGACCGCCGATCAGGTGCTGGACGCCAAGATGGCCGATATCGCGGCCACCGGCGCGGAGGTGATCGTGGCCACCAACACCGGGTGCCACATGCAGCTCATCGCGGGGGTGCGCCAGACCGGGCTGAACGCGCGGGTGATGCACGTGGTGGAGTTGTTGGATATGGCGTACGGGAACGAAAAATTCAGTGAGCATTGAGGCAGGTTATCGTGGAGTCGAGCCTTCAGGCCCTCTGGTGGGAGTGACCGGCTAAAGCCTCGAATCCGATTGTCATGGCCCAAGCCGGTCTGCGACCGGCGGCCGGGGGTCACAGACCCCCTTTGAGCTTGAATATGGAGGTTATCTCGCATGGACGCACCGATTTTCTCTGATCTCAACCCATCCCCTCGCACCCTGCTCGGCCCTGGGCCCAGCATGGTCTCATCGCGCGTGCTGCGCGCCATGTCGGCCCCGCTTGTCGGCCACCTGGATCCTGAGTTCCTGGCTGTGATGAACCAGGTGCAGCAACTGCTGCGCTACGCGTTCCAGACGCAAAACGAGCTCACCATCCCCATCTCCGGCACCGGCAGCGCCGGCATGGAGGCCGCGCTGGTCAACTTCATCGAGCCGGGCGACAACGTCCTGATCGGCGTCAACGGCTACTTTGGTGAGCGGCTGTGCAACATGGCCGGCCGCCTCGGCGCGACCGTGGATCGGCTGGATCGTCCGTGGGGTGAGGTGTTTGACCCGGACGAAGTGGCTGCCGCCCTGGCCCGCAAGTCCTACAAGCTGCTGGCCGTGGTCCATGCCGAGACATCCACCGGCGCGCTGCAACCGCACGTGGCCGAGATCGCCCGCGCCGCGCACGAGCACGGCGCGCTGCTGGTGCTGGATACCGTCACATCGTTGACCGGCGTCCCGGTGGAGATCGACGCGTGGGACGTGGACATCGCGTACAGCGGCACACAGAAGTGCATGTCGTGCCCGCCCGGCCTGGCGCCCATCACTATCGGCCCGCGCGGCCGTGCCACGCTGCGCAGCCGCACATCGCAGGCGCCCAACTGGTATCTGGACCTGACCATGGTGGAGAAGTACTGGGGCAACGAGCGCACCTACCACCACACCGCGCCGATCAGCATGAACTATGCGCTGCGCGAGGCCTTGCGGATCGTGGCCGAGGAAGGGCTGGAAGCCCGCTTCGCCCGCCACCGCGCCAACGCCGAGCTGCTCTGGGCCGGCCTGGAGGAGCTGGACCTGCCGCCCTTCGTGCCGCTGGCGCACCGCAACACCACGCTGACCACCTGCCAGCTCGGCCCCGGCGTAGATGACGCGGGGGTCCGCCGCCGGCTGCTGGATGAGTTCAACATCGAGATCTCCGGCGGCTTCGGCCCGCTGAAGGGCAAGATCTGGCGCATTGGCCTGATGGGCCACAGCAGCCGGCGCGAGAACGTGACCTTGCTGCTGGCCGCGCTGAAGGCCCTTACCGCGGCCTGATTCCCGGACGGCGCAGCGTATTGCGCACCGGGGCAAGCCCCGGCGTCCGGTCGTTGGGGGGATGAGAATAGGAGCGCAAAGATGCCAAAGACAATATCGTCTCAAGACTGGAAGTCGTTGCAGGCCGTGCTGCCGCAAGGCGCGGTGCTGACCAATCCGATTGAGCTGATTCCCTACGAAGTGGATGGCAGCCTGGGGCAGGGCGCAGCTCAGGGCGTCATCCTGGCCCGCTCGACCGAGGACGTGGCGCGCATTGTGCGCTGGGCGGCCGAGCGCGGGCTGCCGGTGATCGCGCGCGGGGCCGGCACCGGTCTCAGCGGGGGCGCGGTCGCGCCCCACGGCGGCGTGATCCTGTCCGTCGCCCGGATGAAGCAGATCGTCGAGTTCGATGAGGCCGGCCGCTCGGTCGTCGTGCAGCCGGGCATCGTACACCTCACCCTGGATGAGTTCGTCAAGACCAAAGGCCTTTACTACCCGCCTGACCCGGCCAGCGGCCGCGCGTGTACCATCGGCGGCAACCTGGCCGAGAACGCCGGCGGGCCCCACTGCTTCAAGTACGGCGTCACCACCAACTATGTGAACGGCCTGAAAGTGGTGCTGGCCGATGGCCGGGTCTTACACACCGGCGGCCGCGCGTTTGACTATCCTGAGTACGACCTGACCGGCCTGCTGGTGGGGTCCGAGGGTACGCTGGGCATCATCACCGAGGCGGAGCTGCGCCTGGTGCGCAACATCCCCGGCATCAAGACCCTCATGGCGATCTTCAACTCGGTCGAGGAGGCTGGCGAGGCGGTCTCGGCCGTAATCGCCGGGGGCCTGGTGCCGGCCACGCTGGAGATGATGGACCGCACCATGATCGGCATCGTGGAGAACTATGTCCACGCCGGGCTGCCCACTGATGCCGAGGCGCTGCTCATCATCGAGGCCGACGGCTACCCCGAAAGCATCGAGCCGCAGATGGCCGAGATCATGGCGGTGCTGCGAGAACGCCAGGCGCGCGAGCTGCGGCTGGCGCAAAACGCGGCCGAGCGCGACCGCATCTGGTTTGCCCGCAAGAGCGCGTTCGGCGCCATCGCGCAGATCAGTCCGGCCTACCTGATCGTAGATGGCACGGTGCCGCGTTCAAAGCTGGCGGCGACGTTGGCCGAGATCAACCAGATCTGCGCGCGGCACGACCTGCGCGTGGGCTACGTCTTCCATGCCGGCGACGGCAACCTCCACCCGCTGATTCTTTTCGACCCCCAGAACCCCGACATGGTGCGCCGTGTGCACCTGGCCGGGCCGGAGGTGATGAAGCTCTGTGTGGACCAGGGCGGCACCATCAGTGGTGAGCACGGGGTGGGCAGCGAGAAGCTGGAATACATGAAGCTGATGTACGACGCGGGCGAGTTGCAGGCCATGCGCGATATCAAGCAGGTCTTCGACCCCAATGACATCCTGAACCCCGGCAAGATCATCCCGGCCGAGCCCGTCTACGTCAAGGCGCCGCACACACCGAAGGCCGACCTCCCCCTGGCGGCCGCGCCGGCTTCGATTCAAGAGGCCAGCGAGCTGTTGAAGGACTACGCGGCCGCGCGGAAGGCGGTTGGTGTGCGGATCAGGGGCGGCGGCACCAAGTCGAGCCTTCTGCCCCCGGCCGACGCTGTGATCGCCACGCACAATCTCGTGGGCATCCTGGAGTACGCGGTCAATGACCTGTATGTGCATGTCCGGGCAGGGACGCGGCTATCGGATCTCCAGGCTGAGCTGGCGAAAGAGAAGATGTGGGTTCCCCTGGCGTCGCCGTGGACCGAATCTACGGTTGGCGGGATCGTGGCCGCCAACTTCAACGCGCCGCTGCGGATGCGCTACGGTTCACTGCGTGACCTGATCCTGGCTGTGACCGTGGTGCTGCCTGACGGTCGCACCGTCCGGGCCGGGAGGCCGGTGGTCAAGAACGTGGCCGGGTACGACGTGGGCAAGGTGCTCATCGGCTCGCACGGCACGTTGGGTCTGATTACCGACGTGATTTTTAAGCTATCACCGTTCCCGCGGGCGCGTTCGACTATGATTGCGCCCATTGAGAACCTCGGCACCGGGCTGAAGGTCGGGGCGCAGTTGTTGCGGATGTGTCTGGCCTCATCCGCGCTGCTTCTGTGTCGCGGGTGCGAGCTTCCCGGCATCACAACACCTTATGCCCTGGTGTACACGGCCGAGGGTGTGCCCGAGGATGTGCGGGTCGAGTTCGGGCAGGTCGCGAGGGTCCTGAGGGGCGAAGGTCTCGCTGTGCCCGAACAGTGCGACGGCCCCTCCGGTAGCGAGGTCTGGGGCGGTTGGGTCAACCGGGCCGCGCACGCCGATATGCTGATCCGCCTGGGTGTTCCGCCCAAAGACCTGGTCACCGCGCTGGTAGACGTGGCCCCCACCCTGGACACCAGGCCCTTCATCGCCGACCTGGCCTACGGCATGGTCTGGACCCAAGGTGGGCAGTTGGATGTGTTGCGCGGCATCGCCAGATCGATCGGCGGCTATGCGATGGCCCTGAGCGCACCGCAGGGACCGGACGCGACCCGCTTCGACCCGTGGGGCTATGCCCCTGAGGGGCTCGACCTGATGCGCAGGCTTAAGGCACGGTGGGATCCTACCAGGTACCTTAATCCGGCCGCGTTCATTGTGTAATCACTGGGCTAGATCATTGCAACCCCCACGATGCTTCGGGTAAGCTGGCTCTCAGGTCTTTGGCCGATCCTCTCGCCGGCCGAAGGCTTGAGAGCAAACCGTGCGCTTTGAGCATGTTCTAACCTATTCCAATCACCCTTGGAGGCTTCATGGCCGACACCAGTGTCCATGCCTTACCGGTCGAGCGCGCTTTGGAGGATCTTGGCGCACACATCAATATAGGGCTTAGCAGCCAAGAGGCGGAAAGCCGCCTGCGTCGCTACGGCCACAACGAGTTGCACGAACGGCCACGACCCGGTTTTTTTCAAGCTCCTGCTCGGCCAATTTAACAATTTCCTGGTCATCATTCTGATCGTGGCCGCGGTCGTCTCGCTGCTCTTGGGCGAGAAGGTTGACGCCCTGACGATCCTGGCTATCGTGATCCTGAATTCTGTTTTGGGTGTAGTGCAAGAATCCAAAGCCGAGCAGGCATTGGCCGCGCTGAAAAAGATGGCCGCACCCAACGCACAAGTGATCCGAGACGGCCAGCAGGTGACCATCCCTGCACGCGACCTGGTCCCCGGCGATATCGTGCTGCTGGAGGCCGGCAATTATGTGCCGGCAGACCTGCGGCTGGTGGAAAGCATCAACCTTAAGATCGAGGAGGCGTCTCTCACCGGTGAGTCGGTGCCGGTCAACAAGGATGCCCGCATGGTGTTGGATGCCGACATCCCGTTGGGGGACCGCAAGAACTCAGCGTTTATGGGGACCCTGGTCACCTATGGCCGCGGCAAGGGGCTGGTGACCTCCACCGGCATGACCACCCAGATCGGCATGATCGCCGAGATGCTTCAGTCCTACGAAGAGGAAGCGACGCCGCTGCAGCAGAAACTGGACCAACTCGGCAGGACGCTGGGCACGGCGGCGCTGCTGATCTGCGCCCTGATCTTCGTCTACGGCATCGTGCGCAACACGAACCCGGGCATGGTGTTTCAGGAGGGGTTCCTGCGCTATCTGGCAGCCCACGAGGGGGAGATCGTGGAGCTCTTCATGGTCGCGGTCAGCCTGGCCATCGCGGCCGTGCCTGAGGGCCTGCCCGCGGTGGTGACGATCTGCCTGGCGCTGGGCATGCAGCGCATGGTGGCTCGCCATGCGTTGATCCGCAAGCTGCCCGCAGTGGAGACGCTCGGCTGCGCCACGGTGATCTGCTCCGACAAGACCGGCACCCTCACCCAGAACCAGATGACAGTGGTGCGAGGGTGGGCCGGCGGCTTCATCTTCGAGGTCACGGGCGAGGGCTATAACCCCGAAGGCCAGTTTTATCGCGGCGATACACCATTGGCGCCCACCTCGGATCCGGCGACCTCCCTCCTGCTGCGGGGCGCCCTGTTGTGCAACGACTCCAAACTGGAGCAGAGCGGCGAAGTGGCCGGCCAGCGCACCTGGCGCATGGTGGGCGATCCCACCGAGGGCGCGTTGGTGGTGGCCGCGGCCAAGGCTGGTGTGTGGCGTGACCAGGTGGAGGGCGTCCTGCCGCGGGTCGCCGAGATCCCCTTTGATTCCGACCGCAAGCGCATGACCACGATCCATCAGACGGGTCCGCTGGGGCTGCGAGCAGCCGATTTCGGTGATCGCAAAACGGCCGCGTCGGAGCAAGCGCCGCAGCCGTATCTGGCCTTTGTGAAAGGCGCGCCTGATATCGTGCTCGAATACTGCGATGAGATCGTCATGGACGGTGGGGTGGCGCCGCTGACGCCGGAACTGCGCCAGCAGATCCTCGTCTCCAACGGGGATATGGCGCGTCAGGCGCTGCGCGTGTTGGGCGTGGCCTGTCGGCCGCTGGACGTCGCGCCGGACGAGCCATCGCCGCAGGCGGTCGAGCGCAACCTCACCTTCCTGGGCTTGCTGGGCATGATCGATCCGGCCCGGCCCGAAGTGAAGGTGGCGGTGCGCACCGCCAAAGGCGCCGGGCTGAAAAGCATTATGGTTACTGGCGACTACCGGGACACCGCCATGGCCATCGCCGATGAGATCGGGATGCTCTCCACGGGCGGCAAGGTGCTCACCGGCGCTGAGCTGGATAAGCTGAGCGATGATGAGTTGGATGGCATGGTGGATGAGGTGGATGCTTACGCGCGCGTGTCGCCCCAGCACAAGATGAAGATCGTGGAGGCGCTCAAACGCCGCGGCCACGTGGTGGCGATGACCGGCGACGGCGTGAACGATGCGCCGGCGCTCAAGCGGGCGAACATCGGCGTGGCCATGGGCATCACCGGGACCGACGTGACCAAAGAAACCGCGGACATGGTGCTGACCGATGACAATTACGCCAGCATCGTCTCGGCCATCGAAGAGGGCCGGATCATCTACTCCAACATCCGCAAGTTCGTGTTTTATCTGCTGGCCTGCAACATCGGCGAAATCCTGATCATCTTCCTGGCCATGGTCGCCGGTATGCCGATCCCCATGTCCCCCATCATGCTGCTGATTCTGAACCTGGTCACCGACGGCGCGCCGGCCGTGGCCCTGGGCCTGGAAAAAGGCGACCCAGACATCATGCAGCGCCCCCCGCGGCCGCCCAAGGAGCCGATCATCAACCGCGACATGCTGGTGGGCATGATCACGATCCCCATTGCCGACACCATCGCGGTGCTCACCGCTTTCGTGCTGGCCTTGAACCGCTTCCCCGGCCATCTGGAAGCCGCGCAGACCGTGGCGTTTGCGACGCTGGTGTGTTCGGAGCTGCTGCGCGCTTACACCTCGCGTTCGGAATATTACTCCATATTCGCCATCGGGCCGTTCTCCAACAAGTGGATGGTGATCGCCACTTCCGTTTCGTTGGCCGTGCTGCTGGCGGTCATGTACGTGCCGTTCCTGCAAGGTGTCTTCGGCACCGTGCCGCTGAGCGTCGTGGACTGGCTGAAGATCGCGCCGCTCTTCTTCATCGCGCCGATCACCGCGGAGGTGGTGAAGTTCTTCCTGCGCCGCCGGATGGCTCGCCAGCGGGCCGCGCTGGCTTGAGGCCACTTGTGGGCGTGCCGGGCGCCGCCAGTCAGCGCCCGGCACGCATGGCTCAGTCCGGCCTGAGCAGACGCGGAATAGCGCACAGCCGGTCGTTCTCCGCATTCACCGGCACCCGATCAGCCACGCCCACGATCATCCGGCCGTCGCCCTGTGCCTGGCGCGCGGCCTCAGCGACCGCGGCCTCGAACTCGGCCTCTTCCCGGTCCGCCAGCAGAAAGTCTTGCGGGATGCCGCCCCACAGGGTCAGGCCGGGGCCGGCGATCTCCCGCGCCTCGGCCAGCGTGGCGTCGCTCTGCGGCGGGCCGGCGATACCCTCCACGGCCGAGATGCCCGTTTCGGCCAGCAGCGGCAGCAGCCGGCGGACCGGCCCGCCCACGTGTACGACCAGCGGCCTGCTTGCTGCGCGCGCTGCATCCGCGACCCGGCAATAACCATCTGCCATGAACTCCCGGAAGTAGCGCGGGGAGATATACTGGCCGTCCAGGTTGTCCGGGGCCAGCAGGACATCGCCTGGCAGGGCAGCAACAGCCACGGCTAACTCTGTCAGCCGGCCCTCCAAAACCGCCAACATCTCCCGGATGACGCCCTTGTGCCCGGCCAGCAGCAACAGCCCTTCGCCCCAGCCCAGCAGCGTGTGCAGGAGATCTGAGAACGGCTGCACGGGCAGCTCCAGTGCGAGCACGCCATCGTCGCCCACGGTTTTGATGGCCTCCGCCAACGCCCCCGGGTTCAAGACATACTGCCTGGCGTTCACCAGCGCCGCAGCGGCCGGCAGGTCCTCGGCTGTCTTCACGGGATACGCCATCTGCCACCAGTCGCCGTCCGGCCCCAACTGCCAGCAGGCTGTGAGCGTGCCGTGCGGGGTGACGTAGCGGATCGTGCGTTGTTCCGCGGTTTGTACGACCTGCGTCTCGATGCCCGGCGTCACTGCCTGCCAGGGGCGGACGACCGCCCAGATCGGTGCGCCCAGGGCGCGGGCCGCGTCCGGCAGGCTGGCGCCGACGCCCGGAGGCAGCGTGCCGCGCGCTGCGTGCCATTTGTGCCACAGGGTCAGGTCGGGCAAGAAGAGCAGCGCGTCGCTGGCCGGCTGGCCAGTCAGTCGGTTGATGATGGCGTCGCGCGTCGTGATCATCGGTGTCTCCTGGTGCTGCTCTGGGCTGGGGATTGCGAAACTCCAGCTATTGTATCATGAGATCGGCATGGCGTCATTTGACGGTGGTCCGCAGAAAGCCGGCCTGGTTGGCAACACCACCGCTCCGTGCTATAATTGTCAAGAGTCGCAGGATCACTCGGGTGCAGATAGCCCTGCCTGAGCGGGTTGCTAACGATCACACGCCTGCGGTTGTGCTGGTAAGGAGAATCACCATGCGTGTTTGTAACTGGGTGCGTGCAATCAGATGGCTGCTGGTTCTGAGCCTATTGTCAGGTCAGGCCGGTGTGGTTGGAGCCTCGCCAGCGTGGGAGGCGGCCGATCCGCTGGAGCCGATCTCGCCACGTTCTGCGCCCCCAGCATCAGTCGGTGAAGACGCGGCGGCGTTCGTTCCGGCAGGCCTTGATACGCCAACTGCTGCGTCCGTGTGGGCCCGGCTTGCGTTGGCAGGAGGTCAGGCGCCTTCACTGGCGTTTTCGCCAGTTACGCCCAGTGTCATGTTTGCTGCTGCGCGTGCTTCGGGAGTATACCGCAGTGATGATGGCGGCCGTTCGTGGAGCGCGCTCGCCGCGACCCCTTCGATCTCCGCCGAAGCTGTGGTCATGTGTCCATCGGGCGGCCTTTTCGCCGGGACGTGGGGACAGGGTGTGTATCGTCTTAATGGCTCCTCCTGGGCGCCTGTCACCGAAGGTATCGCGCAGCTTTCCTATGTTGCGACGTTGGTGTGCGATGCCGCGGGGGTGCTATACGCGGGCACGTATGACCAGGGGGTGTACCGATCCACCGATGGTGGGGGCACCTGGTCGGCTGACAATCAGGGCCTCGGTAGCTTGCAGATTCTCATGCTGGTCTCCGCGCCTGGGGCGATCTATGCCGGCACCCGCAGCGGCGCCTACGTGTCCGCCAACGGTGGGAACAGCTGGGTTGCCGCAGGGTTGAACGGACTGGCCGTATACG